>DATBZR010000038.1:0-21463 GCA_036513095.1 Candidatus Dormiibacterota bacterium
CGGGCGACGCTGCGCTCGCCGTGGGGCGCGAATGGATAGCCGCCTCGACGACGCGCATAGGTGCGCAGGACCTGGACCGTGTGCGTTCCACATGGCGTGGGGTCGGCGTGCATCGGCGGCAGGACGCTTGCCTTGCGATGCGTGCGGCGCAGCAGGTCGTGTACGAGCCCGAGTGGATCGCGGCTGAGCGGCCCATGGTCATCCCACCGTTCGCGAAAGCAATATTCAAGGTCGCCCACGGCCGGGCCGTGGACCGCCAGCTGCGCGTCGTGCCAGGGTGGTCTGGGACCGTAGACCGGCGCCATCGTTTGATGCTGCCGGTCACCTTCATGGCCGGCATCGTCGCGCCGGCTGTGACAGAGGTCTATGCCGCCGACGAAAGCCACGTCCCGTTCAGCTCTTTCAGCGTGGCGGATGACGATGAGTTTCTGGTGATGCGAGCCGCCGAGTCGCACGCGCTGGTCGAGCAGGACCTCGCCCCCGGCTGAATTGACGACCTGTCCGAGGTGGCGGTTCTCCTTGGCGCTGAAACCGAGCCTGTCCAGGTGGGACCGCCAGAGCAATCCTTTGACCATCACGCCGCGACGGGCGGCGGCAGCGAGAACGACTCCTATTTCGGAATCGGGATCGTCGGCAAGGTGCTGGTCGGGGTCGCCCCGCCAGTCCGTGAAATACAGCTGGTCGCCTTCGCCAAGCTCTCGAATCGCTTCCAAAAGGCGTCGGAAATAGGTGGCTCCATGCACCAGGGTTTCGACCTTGTTCCCGCTGCTCCAGGCCAGGCCATCCGAACGCCGCCGATCAAGGCCCGTGAAGTCGTTGCCGCGCTCGGAGCTGGTTAGAAACGAGTTCTCCAACGCTTCGTTTGGCATCGCACGAAGATACCTCGGGAGCAATCCGCCATATCTTCGCCGCCGTGGGTATTACTGCGATTGTTACCGGTTTTATCCCATCCTCAGCGGCAGGATGCCTGATACCAAGAGGAGCTCAGATCACAAGTCGGTGCGCGGCCTGCTGACCGTGCGGCTGCATCGAGGCCGGGTGGACCTGGACGCCATCGATCCATCGGAAACCAATGGGGTCAAACGGCACCAGGCAGACGAGCGGACGCTGGCCGACGAGGAGCACGTCATGTCGCTCCAGGAGTGTCTCTACGCCGAAGGCAAGCACTCGGTGCTCATCGTGCTGCAGGGAATGGATACGAGCGGCAAGGACGGCACGGTGAGATACGCGCTGCGGGGCCTCAACCCTCAAGGCGTGAGGATCGTTTCGTTCAAAGCCCCTACGGTGAGTGAGCGGCGCCACGATTTCCTGTGGCGGATCAGGCGCCAGCTGCCCCGGCCCGGCGAGATCGCGATCTTCAACCGTTCTCACTACGAGGACGTGTTGATCGCCAAGGTCAGAACGCTTGCGTCGCCTGAGGTGATCGACGCGCGCTACGCGATCATCAACCGCTTCGAGGCTGAGCTCGTGAAGCATGGAACAGCGCTCGTCAAAGTATTTCTCCACATCTCTGCAGAGGAGCAGCGCAAGAGGCTGCTCGCCCGCCTGGGCGAACCCGAGAAACACTGGAAGTTCAGCAGCGGAGACATGAGCGAGCGACCGCATTGGCCCGACTACCAGAACGCGTACGAAGCAGCCCTCGCGCAATGTTCGACTGTCGGCGCCCCGTGGTACGTCGTTCCGGCCAATCGCAAGTGGTATCGGAACTGGGCTGTCTCCCAGCTTCTGATCGAGACCATGGAGGAAATGAAGTTGACCTATCCCAACCCGCACCTGGACGTTCGCGCCCTGAAGAAAAGCCTGCAGGCGGTGGCCTGAAATGGCAACGATCCAGACCGGCAACTCAGCAGTCAAGCGAGCGGCAACCAACCCCGTTCTCGAGCTCCTCGAGCGACTTGGGTACGTTGTCCGGGGGGCTCTTTATGCGGTCATGGGGCTGCTCGCCCTCCGAATCGTGCTCAGCGTCGCGGGCGGAGCGACCACCGATCTGACCGGGAGCCTCGTGGTCCTGGTGAGCAATCCTTCCGGAAAGCTGGTGCTCATCATCGTCGCGGTCGGCCTGTCGGCTTACTCGTTGTGGGGTTTCACAAGGGCGATCTACGACCCGCTGCACCGCGGCAGTGACGCGTCCGGTTACCTCGCAAGGCTCGGCTTCGTCACCAGCGCGGTGTCCTACGCGGCCATCGTCCTTTTTGCCATTCAGCTCCTGGCAGGGTCAGGCGCAACGACAAACGACGGCACCAAGAAAACGATCGCATCAGTCCTGACCCATCCGGCGGGTGGAGCGCTCACGATTCTCATCGGTCTGGTCGTGATCGGGGTTGCCCTGGGTCAGTTCCTGGAAGCCTATCGGGCCACCTTCGCACGAGACCTGAAAGGCGCGGAGATGAGCGCCACCGCAAGGGATATCGCGGTGAAGCTCGGCCGGTTCGGGATGTTCGCCCGAGGGGTGATCTTCCTGATCATCGGTTGGTTTGTCGTACAGGCGGGCATTCATCACGACCCGGCGCAAACCCAGGGCTTCAGCGGGGCGTTCGTGTTCCTGCTGGCCCAACCCTTCGGGCGCATCCTGTTGGGCGTCGTCGCACTGGGCTTCGTGGCGCTTGGCCTCCACTCCTTCGCTTGTGCGCGCTGGATCAAGTTGATGAAGACCTCGAATTGAGCGCAGTCGCCACCGCGTCGGCGCCATCAAAGGCAAGGACCGCGCCTGTCCGACCGCCACTCCTGCCCGAGGATAGGTACTTGAACCGTGAGCTGTCGAGGCTGGACTTCGACAGCCGTGTCCTCTCGATGGCCGAAGACCGCGCCCGTCCCCTCGCCGAGCGGATCCGCTTTCTTGCCATCGTGAGCGACGGGCTCGACGACTTCTTCCAGGTGCGCGTGGCCGGCCTGCACGAGCAGCTCGTGGCGCCCCTGATGGTGACCTCGCCTGACGGCATGACGCCCGAACAGCAGCTGGAGGGAATTGGAGAGCGCGTGCGCCGGTTGGGCGATCGCCTTTCGGAGGCCTTCAACTCGGACATCGTGCCCGCACTGGCGAACGCCGGCTTCAAGTTGATCAATGCGAGCGATCTCTCGAAGGCCGACCGTCGCCTTCTCTCCGAAGTCTTCCTGGAGCGCATCTTTCCGGTGCTCACCCCGCTGGCCGTAGATCCAGCACACCCGTTCCCGTATATCTCCAATCTCTCGCTGAACCTGGCGGTGATGGTTCGCGACCCGATGCGGCATCAACCGCGGTTCGCGCGGGTCAAAGTGCCTCAGCTGTTGGCGCGCTTCATCGCCCTACCCGACGGCGAGCGATTCGTTCCGCTCGAGCAGGTCATAGCCCTGCACCTGCCGGCTCTGTTTCCCGGCATGGAGATCGTCAGTCATCACTTTTTTCGCGTGACACGTGACGCCGACCTCGACCTGGACGACGACGAGGCCGAAGACCTGATGGCCGCGGTCCAGGCCGAGCTGTTGCGCAAGCGTCGTAAGGGCCGTGCTGTGCGGCTGGAGGTTGCTCCGGACATGTCCCCCGACGTTCTCTTCCTCCTGCTCCACGAGCTGGAGCTCGGCTCCGAGGATGTCTACACCGTGACCGGGATGCTGGATCTGACCAGCCTGCTCTCGATCCACGTACCCGGCGTCCGCCCCGAAAGGCCATGGATGCCGGCGACCCAACCAAGGCTCCGACCGGATTCCAGCGAGCCCGTCGACTTCTTCGGGGTGCTGCGCAGCGGGGACCTTCTCGTCCATCACCCATACGACTCGTTCGTGACCTCGGTCGAGGCGTTCGTGGAGCAGGCTGCTCGAGACAAGGACGTGCTGGCGATCAAGGTTGCGATGTACCGCACGTCGGGTCCTGAGAGCCCGATCGCCTGCGCGCTCAAGAGCGCCTCCCAGTTGGGCAAGCAGGTGGTCGCGCTCGTCGAGTTGAAGGCGCGCGGCGACGAGCAGGCAAACATCGAATGGGCGAAGTCCCTGGAAGGGGCCGGCGTCCACGTGGTCTATGGCCTGGTGGGACTCAAGACTCATGCCAAGCTCATGCTGGTCGTGCGCCAGGAAGGCGAAGCCGTCCGGCGCTACGCACACATCGGGACCGGCAATTACAACGCCGCCACCGCCGGCAGCTTCGAAGACGTCGCTCTGCTGACTGCCGATCCAGACGTGACCGCCGACATCGCCGAGCTCTTCAACTACCTCACCGGTTACAGCCGCCAGACCACCTACCGCAAGCTCCTGGTCGCCCCAACCACCCTGCGGTCGGGAATGGTCAAGCTGATACAGGAAGAGGCGGCGAAGCCGGATGGCCGGATCGTGATCAAGGTCAACAACCTCGTCGATCCGGAGGTTATAGACGCCCTGTATCGAGCTTCGCAGGACGGTGCCCGGATCGATCTGATCGTGCGCGGAATCTGCTGTCTGAAACCCGGCGTGCCCGGTCTGTCGGAACGAATCCACGTCCGTTCTCTCGTCGGCCACTATCTCGAGCACTCGCGGATCTTTCGCTTTGGTACTGGAGCCGGCCGCCGCATGCTCATCGGGTCATCCGACCTGATGCCTCGCAATCTCGACCGGCGGGTCGAGGCGGTGGTGCCCGTGACCGACCCCGGCCTCAACCAGGAGATCGAGCAGTTCCTGGAGCTCGAGCTGTCCGACGACACCCTTGCCTGGGAGCTGGCCGGCGATGGAACCTGGAGCAAGCTTCCCGCCCGAAAGGGAATCAACACCCAGGACCTGATGCGGCGGGCAACGCTGGGAATCGTCGGAGATGAAGGAGTTGAAGCCGCATGAGCACAGCCACGCTGTCATCGAAGAGCAGCGCCAAACACGCATCCAGCCTGTTGATTCTGAGCTCCAAGGCAGGGTCGATGACGCCCGAGATCGAGGCAAAGCTACGCAAAGCTTTTGACGGCAGCCTGGTCGTCGAGTTCGATCCCAAGATGGATCTCGAGAAGCTGGTCGGCGCCACAGCCACGATCATCGTGGCGGGCGGAGACGGCACAATCGGCTGGGCTGTCCGCCAGCTTGCCGACACCAAGCACCCGCTCGGCATCCTGTCGCTAGGCACCTTCAACAACTTCGCCAAGTCATTGCATCTGCCGACGACGGTCGATGCCGCGATCCGGGTCATCAAGACCGGGAGGCTGCATCCCATCACGCTGGGCCGCTTGAATGGAAAGCTCTTCCTCGAGGCATGCGCCATCGGACTCTTCGGCGAGACCATCGCAGCTGGCGAATCCGCCAAGGATCGAGCGTTCGGAGCGTTCGCTGAGGATGTGAAGCACATCGCCGAAGCGAGGCCCTTCACGTATGAGCTCACTGGGGACATCAGGGGAAGCGGTACTGCCATGTCACTCGTCTTCACAAACACAACATCCATCGGCTCGCAGATGCCGGTGAGCGACAAGACGCCCGAGGATCCATACCTGGAGCTTTCGGTGCACGCGGGAGGGAGTCGCACGGACATCGTCAAGCGGGTGCTCGCCCGCGCCATCCTCTCCAAACACAAAGAGGGGGGCCTGGGCCAAGTGTTCAAGTTCCGCAAGCTCGAGGTCACGACCAAGCCGAAGGTGCGGATCTACGCTGACAATGTCCAGCTCGGCCGCACGCCGGCCACGATCACCGCGGAGCTGAGCGCATTGCGGGTGATCCTTCCAAAATGAGCGCACTGCCGAAGGACGCGTCCGCGCCTCTGGCCGAACCCAAGCAGGCCGCTGCAGAGGTCATTGCGGGGCGGCCGGGTCCGACGGCGAGGCGATGGCTCGGCCCCACAGCGCTGGTCGTCTTCATCCTGTTCGCTATCGACACTTTCCTCGTCGTGCAGAACGATGTGCTTCCGTTCGACGAATCGATCGCCAGGTTCATCCAGCAGCTCAACTGGGGCCCTCTCGTCTACCCGATGGACCTGATCAATGCCAGCGCCGGCATCTGGCAGGTCCTGATTGGTGCTGTTGCTGTGGTCGGCCTCTTCATCTATGAGCGCCGCGCCGGCTGGCTGATGTTGATTGGCAGCATCTCGAGCCTGCTCGACAACCTCATCAAGCTCGTGATCTCGCGGCAGCGGCCGCCGGCGGACCTCGTCCATATCCTGTCGCCTACGACCGGCTTCAGCTTCCCAAGCGGGCACGCGGTCTTCTTCACCTGGATGGCCTTCATGATCGCCGTCTCCCTCGCTCCGAAAATCAGGCCTGTTTTACGGCCGATCCTCTGGGCTCTCGTCGTGATCGTGATCGTGCTCACATGCATCTCCCGGGTCTGGGCGGGCGCACACTGGCCGAGCGACGTAGTCGGCGGCGTCCTGCTCGGCATCGGCTGGTCGGCATTCGTGCTGTGGCTCCCCGAGCGCTGGCTGCCGTCCCCCAGCTTCCGATGGTTTCAGGGCCGCCGGCGGGCAACGTCATGATCCGGGTTCCAGTCATCTTGGTCGCGATCGCGTCCGCGATCGCGGTAGGCGTCATCACGGCGATCGTCGTCATGTATCCCTACCTTCAGGTGGACGCGACGATCGAGCGCGACATCCAGGCGACCAACCTCGGCCCGCTGACGCATACATTCCCCTTCTTCACCTGGCTCGGGGGGCCTGGCGGGATCCCGATGCAGATAGTGGTCATCCTCCTCGTTCTTCTTTTGAACCGTCGCGCCTGGTTCCTGGCGCTTGCCACATTGGCGGGCGGACTCTGGTACGAGGCCATCGTTCACCTGGTCAACAGGCCGCGGCCTGTCGTCGGCCAGGTCCTACGCGTAACGGAGCATCCCGGTTCGACCAGCTTTCCCAGCGGCCACATCATCTTCATCACGATCAGCGCGGCCGTGTTGATGCTGTGCCTCGGCCACAGGTATCTGCCCCGGTGGGCGAGACCGATCGGTTGGGCGGTGGTGGCGGGGATTGTTGCGGCTGTAGGGTTGGACAGGATCTACGCAGGGACACACTGGCCGAGCGATGTCCTCGCCGGCCTACTCATCGCCATCGCGTGGCTGACCTTCGTGGTGTCGTTGCGGCGGGTCACGGATCGAGCGTTCGCGACTGGGTCTAAGCACGGCGACCGCGGCACGTCCGGCGCGCCAAGCGAGACCAGGTTGGATCCTACTTCGCTCGCTTCTTGAACACCCAGGCGCTGAAGGTGCCGATCCCGATCCCGATCACCCCGCCGACTGCCGCGTCGCTTGGAAAGTGGACGCCAAGGTGAACCCTCGACACCCCGACCGCCGTCGCGACTCCGTACGCGAGCGGGGCGGCCTTTGGATAGAAGAACGCGAGGGCCGTTGCCGCGGCGAAAGATGAGGCGGTGTGGCCGGACGGAAACGAGTGGTCGGCCGGGCGAATCCCAACCACGCGAGCTTCGCGATTCACAAATGGGCGCACGCGCCGGAAGATCGGCTTGACGCGAGTCTGCACGACGTACGTCGCCGCAAGCGAGGCGACAGCCGTGGCTGCGCCGGCCCGGCGACCCTTGGGACCGCCGAGGATAGCCAGCGCGATTCCTCCAGCCACCCAGCCCAGGCCCTCGCCGAGGTCCGAGAGCACGCTGACGTAGCGGTCGCTGGTCGTCGAGTGCGGCAGCCCGTTGATCAGCCTGTACAGCCGACGGTCGATCCCCGCCCTGCCGGGAGGCGCGACCACCACCTTGACGTCGCCGGCATCCACGTGCACGGCCACGGGACCCGCCTGGACGACCGGCGCGCCGACGGGCTGGCCGGCTTTCGCGTCGGTGACCTCCGGATCGCCGGCCTTGGGTTTCGGGCCCTGCCTGGCCGCGGCGCGCAGGGGTGCGCGTTTCTTGGGCTCGTTCACTCCGGTTTTGAAAGGTGGTTCGCGCCCTTTCTCCGCGCCCGTCCGGCGACCATCCGGAGCTGAAGGATGCGCGCCGCGCCGAACGCGACCACGATGACCGCGCCGAGGATCAATGCGAACAGAAGCGCCACCGCCAGCGGGAGATGGCCCTTGAAGAACAGGAACGTGACCTCGACCGTCTGCTGGTTCTGGAGGATGAACACGAGGATCACCACCATCGCAACCAGGCCGATGACGATCGCCGTCCAGGCGCCGCTCAGTCGGGTTTGACGTTCGCCTGGAAGCGGTTCCTCAGTCTCGGGTGTGCCGGTTGGCGGGGTATCGTTCATCGACTCGTCTCCACCATACGAGGTATATCAGATGCCGCCGTAGCCGATCCTCCCAACCTTCGGTTGAGCCTCACCAAATTGCTGGAATGGCCTCGTGCGGTCCTCACCTTTTCGGGAATTCACTTCCGGTTCAAAGTGCGCCCCATGCGAGCAGTCCTCATCGTCGCCACGGTCGCGATCGGCACCATGCGCCTCATGTGGCGGAGACTCATGCCGCCTGTGCGGCTAGAGTCCGCGATCGAGTGGACCGCGGACGAATAGCGCTATACGAAGAGCGGCTCCGTCTTCTCACGCCCCAGCATCGCGGCCATCTGGGCGTCGCCCGGTCGCTTCTCAAAGCGTTCCGCAGCATCGAGCACCAGGGGTAGAAGGTCGACGTCGCCCGCCGTGTTGAGGAACATGCCCGGACGGCCAAGCACCCACCAGACGGCAAGGTCGATGTCGTCCTGGCTCTGGAGCGGCTCATACCAAGTGGCGCGCGTGTGGTCCCTCCCCAGCCACGGGCGCAGCGCGATGGACTTGATCGTCTGCACCGCGACGTTGCGCTCGGCGCACGTCTTGACGAGAGCCTCGAAATTCTCGGCGTAATACGGCAGCCGCATCGTCACGAAGTTGTACGGCAGCAGCACTGAGTCGAAGTCGAAGCGCGCGAGGCTGCGCCGGTGGTTCGCGGCGATCTGGGCTCCATGGCCGGTCACGCCGATGAAGCGAACCAGGCCCTGGGCGCGCGCCTCGACCGCCGCCTCGATGACTCCTCCAGGGCTGAGGGCGATGTCCCACTCGATGGGATCGGCGAGATTGTGCAGCTGCCACAGGTCGACGTGGTCGACGCCGAGCCGTTCCAACGACCGGTGCAAGTCGTCACGCGCCTCCCTGGCGGTTCGCGCATCGGTCTTGGTCGCGAGGAAGAAGCGGCCCGGCTCGCGCTTGAGCCACGGCCGGACGCGGAGCTCGGCGTCGCCGTAGCTGGCCGCGACGTCGATGTGGTTGACGCCATAACGAAGCAGCACCTCGAGCGTGCGATCCGCGACCTCCTGGCTCACGCGCGAGAGCGCCGCCGCGCCGAATACGGTTCGGCTGCTCTGGTGCCCGGTGCGTCCAAAGCCGGCTCTGGGGATGGCCATCTGAATAGGGTATGCCGCCGGCCGGCCGATTTCGGCGCGGTGGGGGAGCAGAGCCCGGTCCGCCTCATTCCGACTCGAGGCGCTGAGACCCCGTGTTTGCAGGGCTCGGAAGCCATATCCCGATAGGGCGACAAACCCCCGTTGGAGCTAGTACAAATAGCACACCTCAAATCGGAGCGACGTGCTCCATACCCTCCAGTGCTCGCGGCGGCACCCCCCTGCCGCCAGCGAGCCTCTGGTGGTCGCAAGCACCGATGCCGCAACGCCTATCCTTGCCTCGTGGCAGACAAGCGCCTCTCGGCTGAGGAGTCGAGCCGGCTTTACGAGCTCGACCGGACTCACTGGCTTCACCCGCAGGGCGATCTAGACGCGCCGCCAGGGACTGTCCCTCAGCTCATCTTCACCGGCGGCAACGGCGCGACCCTGACCGACGTCGACGGGCGCGAGTACATCGATGGCATGGCGTCCCTATGGAACGTGAACGCCGGCTACGGGCGGACCGAGCTCGCCGAAGCGGCGGCCGCGCAGATGAAGAAGCTCGCATTCAGCTCCGCATACGGCGGTTTTGGCACGGTGCCGGCGATCGAGCTCGCCGCCAGGCTGGCCGAGCTGGCGCCCGGCGAGCTCGAGGTGACCTATTTCGCGTCCGGGGGCGCCGAGGCCAATGACACCGCCTACAAGATCGCGCGCCTCTACTGGACCCTGCGCGACGAGCCGGAGCGCGTCAATATCGTCTCGCGAGTCCGCGATTACCACGGCCTGACCTACGGCGCGACCAGCGCCACCGGCATGCCGAACTTCTGGAAGGGCTTTGCGCCGCTGGCCCCAGGTTTTCTCCACGGCCCGTCGCCCGACCCGTACCGGTTCTCGGGCGAAGGCTCGCCCGGCGCCGCCTACGTGCAGGCGCTGGAGGACGTCGTGTTGAAGGCGGGCGCGGAGACTGTCGCCGCCGTCGTTGCGGAGCCCGTGCAGGGGGCCGGCGGCGTGATCGTGCCGCCGGCCGACTACTTCCCCCTGCTGCGCCGCCTTTGCGACCGGTATGGGCTGCTGCTTATCGCCGACGAGGTGATCACCGGCTTCGGGCGCACAGGACGGTGGTTTGCCATGGAGCACTGGAACGTCCAGGCGGACTTGATGATCTTCGCCAAGGGCGTGACCAGCGGTTACCTTCCGCTGTCGGGCGTCATGCTCACCCGCTCCGTCCACGAAACGCTGAAATCGGTGAAGGGACCGTTCGCGCACGGATTCACCTACAGCGGCCACCCGACCGCGTGCGCTGTCGGACTGCGAAACCTGCAGATCATCGAAGAGGAGCATCTTGTCGAGCGAGCAGCCGACCGCGGTGCATACCTGCAGAAGCGGCTGCAGGAGCTGCGAACGCACGAGATCGTGGGGGACGTACGGGGGCTTGGCCTCGTCGCCGGCATCGAGCTGGTGCGCGATCGAGGCACGAAGGAGCTCTTCGACGCTTCCACCGGTGCGGCCCGGCGGGTCTGGCTGGAGGCACTCGAGCGAGGGGTCATCGTGCGCCCGCTCCAGGGCGACGTGCTCGCTATGTGTCCGCCGTTTGTCATCAGCGAAGAGCAGATCGATCAGATGGTGCTTGCGCTCGACGAGTCGATCGCGAGCGTCGCCCGACAGCTCAACTGATTCGAGCGCAGCCGCGTAGCGCTAGCGATGCGTGAAAGGCGGTTGGTAGAAATCCGCGACTCTCGCGGAACGACCGTCGAGCGCCACCTCGCTGAACTGATAGAGGATCGCCGCCGTCGGCGCGAACATCTCGAGCGCGCAAGCCCTACCAGGATGCGACCAGCTGAATGCGCGATCGAGCTTCAACGAAAACTCCTCGCCTGGTTTCGCCATCGAGACTGCAGCTCGAAGGTCGGCGATCGCGATGTCAAAAAGCTGCGCCACCTCGAACTTCGACGGCTGCAGCGCGGCTGTCTGGACATCGGCCCAGATCACGACGGGTGTGATGGTGAAGCCGGACCGAGTGTCGAAGTCATCGAGCAACCCGATTACGTCTTCGGGGCTGACGTTGAGCCCCAGCTCTTCGTGCAGCTCGCGAACGGCGCACTCCTCCACGCTCTCGCCGTCATGAACCCGGCCGCCGGGCAAGGCCATCTGGCCCGCGTGGCGGCTCATGTCGGAGGTTCTCTGAAAGATCGGCACCCGCGGTGTCCGGCGGCCATCCATCACCACCACAGCTACGGCCGCCGGCGCCAACGACTCGGTGGAGCCGACCCGCGAGAATGCGTGCAGGTTCGCCGCGATCGTGGTGCGCAGGTCCGGCATCGGCCCCTCATGGAACCACAGCAGCGACCCGACCACCAGGGTCGGCGAGGCTCAGCCGCGCAGGATTGACATCGCGTGCTGGGCGGCCGCCATCCATGCCGGGTCCTGGAGCCATGTCTCGACGCCCCACAACAGAACAACCTTCAATGGCTCCTGCCGATAGTCGGCCGCGGTGGAGACCAGGTTCGCCGGCGTATAACCGGATGAGTTGCGCCAGGGCTGCGCCTGCATCTCCGCAAGCCACAGCTGCTTGCCCTGGGCTGCCGCCTGCCCCGCCCAGAAATCGAGAGCCTGCTGCTTCCACACGCTGCGCAGATCGGGGCTGGTGAACCTAAATGGTGTCGAAGCTCCATCGACATAGAGGTCCAGGCCCAGGGCGTCGCCCGCGGCAAGCGCCTCACTTGGGTGGCCGCTGGGGTAGGCGCCGATCAGAGCCAGCAGCGAAGGCGCGTACGCCTGTACAACATCGATGGTCGAGTTCCAGCCATCGAAGGTGGTGGTCACGACAGTCCGGCCCGGATCGAGCTGGTGGACCTCATCGACCTCCCACGAAAGCTGCCCCGCGGTGATCTGGTCGTCGCCCGTGGATTCGTTGCCGACATAGTCGAAAGGTTCGTTCTCGACCTGCCATGCATAGAGAAGCGGCGATGAGCGATACCGCGTGAGGCTCCCGTCGAAATAAGCGCGGTAGGCCGCGGCTGCCTGGACGTCGTTGAGGTAAGGCTGCTGGCGGGGCCCCGCCCAAGCCGGTTCGTGCAGCTCGGGATAGAGAAAGTTGCGCGCGCCGACGGTGAGCACGACGCGGGTCGGCCGGCTCGCCACCTGGTCGTGCTGCTGGACGACGGCGAGCAGGTCGTCGATGGATGAGAAGTCCAGGCTGTCGGGGGTCGGCTCGACCAACTCCCAATAGATGGGCAGGCGGACGAGGTCGGCGTCCGTGGCATCGAGCAGAGCCGCCAGGTCCTGGGCGGGATCGCGATTGACCGACAACGACGTGAGCGGGCTGTAGCTGAAGCCGACCAATGGCGCGGCCGGTGCAGCCGGGGGCCACGCCTCGCTGCCCAACAGCAGCGCAAGTGCGGCCAGGCAAATAAGTCCTCGCAACGAGCTCTACCCTCCGAAGTCGGCGGGCCGATTTCCTGACGCCAGGAGTCACGCCGCCTTCGCCGATCTTATGTGCACAGCCTCACAACTTGCTGAGAGCCGCCTGTCACGGTAAATCCACAGTGACCTCGCACGCCGTGCCCAGGATGTGACTTCAGTCTCGAACCCGACGCTCGAGACGTCCTCGTCCGCAAATATTCGACCAAGGAGGTATCCAGATGAACGGTATTCGCAAGACAGTCGCTGCGGCCACCATCGCCGGATCGATGCTGGTAGGTGGGGTGATCGGCGCCGCCATGTACAGCGTGTCGGTGATCAGCGCGTCCGCGGCCACACGGCGGCCAGCCCGAGCCCGACGACCCCTAGCGCCACGACACCATTCGTGTCGAACGAGACCGCGGCCCATGAGGCGACGGAAAGCGCAGCCCGAGAGGCGCAGGAAAACGCCGGCGTCAGGCCGACGGTTCCTTAGCATCCTTCCAACCAAGACGGGGGGCCGGTGAAACGCCGGCCCTCCTCAGCCATGAGCGGTCGATTCCTATCCGCCCGGTGAGTATCCAGCCGGCCTGGCCAGCTCCTGAGGAATCCAGATCAGCTCGCAACCTTCGGGAAGGGCCTCAGGCAATGGCCGTGCGGCTTCGTCGACGATGCCAAGCAGGTTGAGCAGCGCCGGAGACGTGTTGTCCTTGAGGTGGGCCACGCCGTACTCGACGATCGGAGTCGGCGACAACCGGCGCAGCACCAAATCCACTCCCGCCCATTGCGTCGCACGGTCGGCTGTCATGAGCGTGACGGCGACGCCGGACAGGGCAAGAGCCGCTGGAATTTGATCCAGCGGCTCTTCAGCGACGAGATTGGGCGCCTCACCAAGGCGACTGGCGAGCCAGCGGTGGCTGGCCCTCACGTGGGGCGATCCCAGTTTGGAAGTGACGCCGATCATCGGCTCACCCCGCAGGCATTCGATCGGAACGGTGTGCATCCGGGCGAGGTGATTGGCCGGTGTCATGACCACGACCATCTCGAGACGAGCAATGGGTCGGACCACAACGTCGCCGAAATCTTGGGCGTGCATCGCCACGAACGCAAAGTCGACCTCGTCCGCCATCACACGTTGCGCGTTCAGCTGTGAGAAACCAGAGGTGGTTTCCAGCGACACAGCCGGGAAACGGCGACGGAACTCGGCGACGATCTGAGTTGGCAGGCCGAGGTTCCAGATGTTGAGATATGCGATGCGCAACCGGCCCGCGAGCCCGGCGACATGGTCCTCCATGTCGCGCAGCGTGCGATCCTCCTCCTGCACCAGCGCCTTCGCGTGCGGAAGCAGAGCTTCACCGGCGGGGGTCAGGTTCACTCCGCGCGAGCTGCGCTTCAGCAGCTGGATCCCAAGCTCGCGTTCGAGCACCTGAATCCTCAGGCTGAGCGCGGGCTGAGTCAGGTTCAAGCTCGCGGCGGCACGACCGAAGTGCCGCTCCTCCGCGACCGCGACAAATGCCCTGGCGTTCCTAAGTTCCACGCGAATCGGCTTCCCTTCTTTGTAGTTTGGCCGAATCCTGTCGAATCGAGTGAGATCAAGATCACGCCCCGTGCCGGAACGGGGCGCAATCTCGACGTGGTACTCGCGAACGAACGACATCACGGCCTGACGGGAGCGCGTTCGTAGGTTCGCCTAGCGACCGGCCGCGTATCCCTGTCCGCCACGCGGATTTGCGGCCGCCGAAAGCATCCCCGTGTCCGCGTCGCGTCCGACCGCGCACAGGCGCCCCAGCGACCACGGGCCTGACTCGACGATCTCGTGCCCCCGCCCGCGCAGCTCACCCAATACGTCGGGATCGACGCGCGACTCGATGTAGAGGCTCCCCGGCTCCGCATCATGAGGAGCGAACGAGCTTGGAAAGTGCGCGGTATGAAACATCGGTGCGTCGATGGCCGCCTGCAGGTCGTGGTCGAAGATGGCATGCGCCAGGAAGAACTCCAGCGACCACTGGTCTTGCTGGTCGCCGCCAGGTGTTCCGAAGGCCAGCCGAGGTTCGCCATCGCGCAGCACAAGCGACGGACTGAGCGTCGTACGCGGCCGCTTTCCGCCCTCGAGGCGGTTGGGGTGACCTGGATCGAGGTTGAGCATTTGCGCCCGAGTGCCCAGGCAGAAACCGAGGCCATCGATGACGGGCGAGCTCTGAAGCCAGCCGCCGCTCGGCGTGCAGGCGACCATGTTGCCGTGCCGGTCGGTGGCCGCGACGTGAACGGTGTCGCCCCGAACCTCGCCGACCGCCTGCGCGCCGGTTCCGGTCCAGTGGCCTTCGGCAACCGTCTGCCCGGTCGGCGGCGGCAGCCTGGGATTGCGGCCGCCGGGAGACCCCGGGCGCAGCTCGAGCGAAGCACGATCTCCGAGGAGCTCGCGCCGCGCGGCGGCGTAGCCCGGCGCGAGCAGATCCTCCAACGGTACTTCCGCAAAATCCGGGTCCGCGTACCAGGCGTCGCGGTCAGCGAATGCGAGCTTGGCGCTTTCCGTTACGAGATGGATGTGGTCTGCTCCAAGGAATCCGGCCGCGCGAATGTCGAGCCCTTCGAGGAGCCGCAGCTGTTGAAGGAACACTGGGCCCTGGCTCCAGGGCCCGCATTTGGCCACCGTCCAGCCCTCGAAATCCACGGTCACAGGCTGCTCGTGCCTTGCATTGAAGGCCGCCAGGTCTGGGCCCGCAAGCAAGGCGCGATGCGCGGTCCCCGAGCTGTCCATGAACTCGATGCGGCAGTGTCGATCCACCGCCTCCGCCACGAAGCCGGAGTAGAAGGCGCCGAGGGCGGCGTCGATCTGGCTCTCACGCCCACCTCGCGACGACTCCCCCTCCCCCACCAACCGCCGGTACGTCTCTGCGAGGGACGGATTGCGGAAGCGGGAGCCGGGTGCGGGCAAGCCGTCGTGGAGATAAACCGCAGCCGACGTGGGCCAGTGCTTGCGGAAGATTCCTTCGACCGTGGCGATCGTGTCGGCGATGCGCGCAACCAGCGGGTAGCCTGCATCGGCGTATTCGATCGCGAAGCGCATGACGTCGCCGATCCGCCACGTCCCGTGATCTCTCAACAGCGCCATCCACCCTCCGAAAGCACCGGGCACGCAGGCGGCGAGCAAGCCCGTGCCAGGGATGTCCTCCAGCCCGAGGGCACGGATCGAATCGATGGATGCCGACGCCGGCGCCGCGCCCTGACCGCAAATGACCTCGGGACGGGCACGCGAAGCGTCCCAGAGGAGGATGGGCACCTCGCCGCCCAGCCCGTTGAGGTGGGGCTCGACCACCTGCAGCACGAACCCGGCTGCGACGGCGGCGTCGAAAGCGTTGCCTCCCTGCTCGAGCACGGCCATTCCGCATTGCGTGGCGAGCCAGTGCGTCGAGCTGACCATCCCGAATGTGCCCTTGAGCTCGGGGCGCGTGGTGAACCCCACGCGTCGATCATAGTTGGGAACCGATGAGCCTCCGGATCACCCGGGCGGAAGGGCCACTGACCGAGGTGTGGCGCGACGTTCACATCGAACCGCGGGGCGCGATGCGGCTGGGTCTCAGCTTCCGGCCGCTCCAGGCCGAGGGGTTGGGCCTGGAGCCGCGGGCCACGCTGGATGCGCTCCTCACCTATCCCTACGAGGTAATCCGTCTGGCCGCACTGTGGAACCGGATGGAGCCGGCGCCCGATGCATTCGATCCCGCGCACCTGGATTGGCAGGTCGAAGCCGCCGAGCGCGCGGGCAAGCAGGTGATCATCGCCCTGGGCGCGGTCAAGAACTTCGGCTACCCGGAGTTCTTCGTCCCCCAGCACCACCTTCCCAGGCCGCTGCCTGAAGGCTCGCTGGTCGGCGAGGCATCCCATCCTCAGCTGCTCGAGGACGCGCTTGCGTTTGCCGCCCGGGTCGTGGAGCGATACGCAGGGCGCCGGTCGGTCATCGCCTGGCAGGTCGAACACGAGGCGGTGGATCCACTTGGAGTCGAGCACTCGTGGCGGCTGTCCACGGGTTTCGTGAAAAGGGAGATGGCGGAGGTCAGGCGCCTGGATCCGGCGCGGCCAATCCTCCTGAATGGTTTCCTGCCGATGTCGATGCCGGTTGCCGCCCAGCAATGGTGGAGGACTCGCGACCAGGGCGATTCGCTGGCGCTGGCCGAACAGGCGGCCGAGATCGTCGGAGTGGACTTCTATCCATGCCACGCGCTTGGGGCTGCCGGCGGACTCACCGCCTACCTGGACTCGCGCGACCAAGCCTGGCGAGAGCGCGCGCGGCGCGTGGTCCGGCGGGCCGCGGAGACGGGACGGCGGCTGATGATCAGCGAGGGACAGGCCGAACCGTGGGAGGCCGTGACCACTCCGCCCAGCCCGCAGGGACGGGCGATGGCGAGCTGTCCGCCGGAACGCATGATCGTGAACTACAACCGGTGCCTGGTCCTGGCTCGCGAGTCGGGCGGCACGCTGGACTCGTACCTGTTCTGGGGGGCGGAGTACTGGCTCTCAAGACAGCAGGCCGGGGACGGAAGCTACCTGGGCGCTTTTCGGCGAATCCTCGCGAGCGATTGAGCCGGCTAGGCGATCGTCAGTGCCGTTCGCGCGCTCTCTCGGAGATCTCGTCGATGCACACGGCCGCGGCGAGCATCAGCGCCTGGTCCACGTCTGGGGCGACCGCCACGCCGTACGCGTCGCGGATCGAGAACCACTGCCGGGAAATCTGCGCGACCGGCCGACCGTTGTTGCGGACCTCGTACTCGTGGTTCGTGATGTCGCCATCGGTCTCGTACGCCGGCCCTCCCTCCACCTGGATCGTGAAGTGCTGGTGTAGAAGCGTGAACAGCGCCTTCGTCACGGTTGCGTAAAGCTGTCCCTGCCGCTCGATCTTCATCGTGGGCTGGAGCGCGATGAGCTTGGCTTCGACTGTCAAGAGCTCGGCGCCCGCCTGGTCTTCCAGGATGAATTTCTCGCGGATGCTGAGCGCCTTGCCGTCGACCTTGAAGACGGATTCGCCTCTCTCGTTTTCGATCCAGAAGTCTTCGCCGATCGCGAAAAGCTTGCGCTGCAGCCTGTACCTCATCCAGGCGGTCGTCGCCATCAAGCCCTGCCCAGATCCACGATTCGACACGGAATGTCGGCGTCTTCATCGAGGTGATAGCTGGCGCAGATCCGGTGGTAGCCGTCGGCGACGATCAGCGGGATACCCGCCCGCAGCAGGCCTCTTATGCAGAGCACAGGAGACAGCAGCCGGCCGTCGGCGGCCTTCTTGAGATCCCTCGCCACGTGGAAATTGTCCGGCGCCAGGAGTGGCAGCCGGCTGGCCCGCAGCAGGTCCTTCGCCTTCCGATTCACGATCGGGGCCGCGCGCAGGCGCCGGGCGAGCATCTTCGCCGCCGCGGGCGAGGTGCTCAAGCTCAGGTAGTCCTCGGCGGCGGGGTAGTCATGATCGTCAGGTTTCTCCTTCCAGCGCTGCCTGCTCGCAGGGGCCGGAGCCATAGCGCGAGGTACTACTAAGTTGAGGTGATGATCCATCCGGCCGGGCTCGGCGGGAATCCGGTCGACGGAAATCAGTACTCGAGCTCGGCGCCCCACGTTTTGCCCCTGCCCTTGGGAGTGGTGTCGAAGATGCTCCACATCGGCCACATGAAGTCGACGTGGCGCATGTCCTCGTTCGGGTCCGGTGTCGCGAACCACAGCTCGCTGCTCCAGAAGTGCCGGATCTTCTTCCCACGTCGCACGAAAACGTGAGCCAGGGGAAACTGCTGGCCGTCGGGCCCCTCGGCGCGATAGTCCGCATTGAATGAGTTGTTGGCGGACGAGAGCAGCAGCGCGTTTCGCCAGCCGCGCTTGCGCGCGTGGGCACGGAACTTGTCGATCGGAGCTTTCGCGACCACGACAAAGTTGATCCGCTGAGTGACATGTAGAGCTGCTCCGTCGACCGCGTCGATGATCGACGTGCACGACGGGCAGGGCTTCATGCTGCCGAGCGATTCCGGGAACATGAAGTTGTACAGGAACAGGGTGTCCTTGCCCCGCTGGAAGAGCTGAGACAGGCGAACCTTCTTGACCTTTTTCTCGCCGGGAGCTAAAGCTTCGAAAACGTAATCTTGTGGAACCTCGCCTCCGAGCGGCAGCTTCCTGCGCTGGGCGGCGACGGACTCGATCTGCCGGCGGAGCTCGACCTCGGACTTGAGCAGGCGGTTGCGGGCGCGGCGATAGTCCGTGCTCTCGGCTGGAAACCTCGCTTTGCGACGGGCTTTGACGGCTGCCAACTGGTTCCTCCTCTGACCTGTATCGGGTGTTGTCGAGGCTGACTATAAGGAGCACGCGCGCGCGTGGTGGCCTACGGCTTGCGCGACCCGCGTGGGTTCTCGTGACCTCCGGGACGCTTCGCGAACGCGGCGTAGAGACCGAGGTCGTATGAGATCTTCAACCCGCCGGCGAGAAGGAACGGCAAGCCCGCGGCGGCAGCCTGTATCGCCAGGCCCGCGATCAACGGCCCGACCGCCTGCATCACTCCTCGGACAGTGCCCATGAGAGCCAGAGCCCCGGCCCTCTCCGCAGGCGGGACGATCGATGCAACGTACGCCTGGCGAGCGGGGACGTCCATCTGCGCGATCGCAAAGCGAACGGTCAGGAGAACCAGCGCCACCGTGAGATTCGGGCTGAAGGGCACCAGCATGAGCAGCACGTTGCTGGGCAGGTGGGTGAAAACCATCGTTCGCACGAGACCGATCCGGTCCGCCAACCGGCCCGCGATTTCATAGGAACCTGCCTGCACAAACGCGATCAGCGCAAACGAGGGGCCGAGCACGGCGCTGCCGGCGCCGAACCGGATGTGCAGCCAGTAGGCGATCACCGTCTGAAGCACCAGGCCGCCGCCGAGCGCATCGAGGCCGAAGAGCGCGGCGAGGCCGGCGAGGGGTTTCGCCGAGGCGCGGCTGATGATCGGTCCAGGTGCGGTTGGGCCGGTCTGAGGCGACAGGAACAAGCTGATCCCCGCGCTCAACCCTCCCAGGATTGCAAAGGTGCCGAACAGAATCTCGACTCGGGCGGGACTCGTGCCCAGCGAGGCCGCGAGCCCGCCGGCCGCCACCGCGAGACCCCCTGTAAGCGAGTAGCGACCGAAGGCTCGGTTGCGGCGCTGGTCTGGCACGGACTCCACCAGAGCCGCCTGCTCGATGGCGAGGAATGGGCCGAGGTCGGCGCCCGACGCACCCAGCATCCCTGTGGCGCCGGCCAGGACGAGCAGAGCAGGCTGGGTCGCGAAGGCAAGGTCGAGCCCGGTGATCGCCATGAGGAGGCCGGTGGCGATCAGGACCGGGCGGCGGCCCAGCGTCGAGGCGAGCGCCGCGAGCGGCAGTCCCGACAGGGCGGCTGCAAGCACTCCGATCGACAGTGCAGCGCCCAGCGGCCCGGCGCCCAGGCCACGCTCCTCGAACCGCAAGCCCATCAGGACCGGGACGAAGCCGAAGCCGAAGCTTCGCAGCAGTCTGATCAGGAGCAGGAGCCGGTAGTTGCGCGTCATCGTGGTCGGTGTCGGCGGTGCTTCGCGCGCTAATCCACCGAAGCCGGCTCTTCTCGCGAGGGTTCCACGGAGCCTCTACCGGCGACCGCGGCGCGAACCGCGGCCCACAGCGAGATCGCCAGGGCGACGACAACTCCGGCAACGAGGACGAGGCCGGCGTTGGTCTGCTGCCCCGTGGTGCGGCTCGCGAACAGGTAGACGGCGATGAGCGCCACCACGGCAAATAGAGCAAGCAGACCATCCGTGACGAACAATCCCCAGACCTCGAGCGCTGCCGCTCGCACCAGGCGAACGGCTCGCGAGTCGACCATGGCGGCTGGGCTCCATACGAGGAGGCGAACGAAGAGGAACGATGCGAGCGCGTAACCGGCGATCAAGGCAAGCAAGGCCCAGTCGCCGTTCCACCAATTCACACCAAGTCCTTCGCCTGCGAAGAAAGTTCCGAAGGCGGTCAGCATCACCCCGACCGCGTACTTCACCAGGTTCTCCGGCACGCGCGTCAGCGGATGCCTCAGCACGAAGCCGGACGCCGCCACCACGAGCAGCGAAGCGATGGCGCCGGCCGCTGCCGCCGGAAGGCTCTTGAGCCCGCCGAGGGCAACCACGATGAAGACGACCTCCAGCCCCTCTAGGAATACCCCTCCGAACGCAGTACCGAAAGCGTGGCCATGCGTCATGACCTCCTCGCGCGCCTGGTCATATTCCTCGGCCTCGTTGCGCTGAGCTTTCAAGCCTGCCGAACGGAGGATCGCTTTGTACAGCCAGCCGAGACCGAACAGCAGCAGACCGACGCCCACCATCGTGCGTGCCAGAGAGATCGAGATGTACGACGTGATCGTGAAGTTGAAGATCACGATCAGGGCGAGCAGGGCGCCCAGGGCGGCGATCGTGGCCAGTATGGCCGTGCGCCAGCTCTTGAAGATGCCGACCGCGAGGACGATGGTCAACGCCTCGACCCATTCGACGCCCGCGGCCAGGAAGGTCGCGAGGGCGACGAGAAGGCTGCTCATCCGCGGGTAAGCGTACCTGTCTCGGAACGTGGTTCCGGTGGACGGATAAGCCGGCCCGTGGGGACCCCGCATTCGCCGGCGGTGTCGATCTACTCTCGCAGACTCCGCGCGGGAGCTTGCCGCGACAGACATCGATGTGAGGGCCACCCACGCCGATCTCGCCTTCTCGACCAGATCCTCGCGCGAGGTTGTGGGCCGAACGATGAAAGGACTTCGGCCGGCACGTAACGTCGAGAGCGCTCCCGGACTGACGCGGGTCCTGGATCCGCTGCGGCTGGCCGCGATCGTGCACGCATTCGTGCACTAGCCGGATC
>DATBZR010000039.1:0-27115 GCA_036513095.1 Candidatus Dormiibacterota bacterium
GGCCGGATCTCACCCGTGAACAATCCCATCTGCCCGGTGCCGGCCTCGGTCAATCCCGCGAGCCCGACCCCGAGGGTTCCGACCTCGCGGCGCGGCTCGCGTGCGGCCAGCAGCTCCAGCGCGGCTCGATAGATCTCCTCACCAGTGGAGATCGGAGCCGTCAGGGTCACCTGTTTGGAAAAATGCCCCGCCACCGGCCGGTAGACGACGCCGACCGATACCACCCGGCCACGGCGCCCCGCGGCGCGAAGCCGGCGTCCCACCATGTCCGAAAGCCGCATCAGCAGCTCTTCGAGCTCCCCCTGCGAGCTGGTCGCGCGAGCCACACGTGGGAGTGGCTGTAGCTCTTTCGCGCCACCCCTTCGAAGTTGCCGACCTCAAAACCACGGAGCCTCCGCAGCCAGGCATTGGCGTGCTCGGAATTCCACCCGGCCCGATGCAGCTTCTCCGTAGTGGAACGCAGGAACTCCAGCGGTGTGTGGATGCCGGCCAGCTGGAGGCGTCGCGCGCTGGCCTCGGCAATCCCGGACAGGTCTGTCAGCTTCAGCCGCTCGAATACCGAAACCAGGTTCGTGTGGTCGACGCGCTCGAGCCCATCCCGCTTGTTCAGATTGGAGGCCTGCTTGGCCATCCAGATCGAGGTAGAGATCCCAACGGAGCACGTCACGCATTCGCCAACCTCGTCGCGGAGCGCCTTCTTGATCGCGAGTCCGACTCCCCTCGGACCGAGGCGTAACAGGTCTGGGGTACCCACCAGGTTCAGCGAGGCTTCGTCGATCGACATCCGCAGGACGTCTGGGGTATGCCGCTCGATGATCTCCATCAGACGATCCGAAACCTCGCGGTAGCGAGGCGGGTTGGGTTCCATGACGACGACCTTCGGGAAGATCGCTTTGGCCTCGAAAACCTTCATCCCGGTCTTGATCCCGAGGTCGCGCGCTTCCCGCGAGGAGGAGACGATCGTGGCGGCGTTGGTCGCGTAAGCAGCGATTGCGAGCGGCCGGCCGCGGAGGCTCGGATCGTGCTGTTGCTCGATCGAGGCGAAGGCGCAGTTGAGGTCCACGACCAGGGTGGTCGGGTCGGCGGTATTCAGGTCTAACCGGTCAGCGCCGGGATGCTGCGCCACAGCGAGCAAATGTTCGCACAGACACGGCGAGCCTGCCGGGGCCGGAGAATGTCGCCGTGAAATCGCGTGAGGTCGCGCGCATCGAGATGCCGGCTCCCCTCCGTCGGGAGGTGCGCCTGCTGGGAGACGTGCTCGGCCAGGTGCTGGCGGAGTATGGCGGCGCGGGTCTCCTTGAGGACGTCGAAAACCTCCGCCGCACGGTGGTCGTCGCGCGAGAAAAGGAAGATCAGGGAACTGCGGCGCGCCTCGTGGCATCGTGGCCGATCGACCGGGCGGAGCAGGTCGCGCGGGCGTTCACGTGCTACTTCCAGCTCATCAACCTGGCCGAGGAGCGACATCGGGCGCGCGCCCTGCGCGAGCGTGACCGTGGGACAGAGCCGCTCGCCGAATCCCTGGAACAGGCTGTGGCAGAGATTCGCTCTGGACATGGCGAGGAGACCCTCCGAGAGCTCCTCGACGACCTGGTCATACATCCCGTGCTCACGGCCCATCCGACCGAATCGCGACGTCGCGCCGTCGTCGCCGCGATCGCGCGCGTCGGAGCACAGCTCGAAGCACTCGACGATCCGCGTGTCTCGGCGCGCGAGGAGCGGGAGGCAAAGCGTCGCCTGCTCGAGGAGGTCGACCTCCTCTGGCGCACAGCTCAGCTGCGAAGCACTCAAGTCCGCCCGTTGGACGAGGTGCGTTCGGTGATGGCGATCTTCGACGAGACCCTCTTCCGCGCGGTGCCGGAGATCTATCGCGACCTCGACGCCGCTCTCGGTCCCGATGACGCGGGCCTGCGTCCTCCGATGGCGCCGGCCTTCATCCGGTTCGGCAGCTGGGTCGGGGGCGACCGCGACGGCAACCCCGCTGTGACCGCCGCCGTGACTGTGGATGCAATGGAGATCCATGCAGATCACGTGCTCCGCGGGCTCGAGACCGCGCTCAACCGGGTTGGCCGCTCGCTCACAGCCGACTCCGTGACGACCCCGCCCGATCAAGATTTGGGCTCACGACTTGCGGCCGCTCGGCTGGCCCAGCCAGCCCGCATGGCGGACTTTGCCGCCCGATCGCCGTCCGAGCAGCATCGCCAATACCTCCTCTATCTGGCCGACCGCGTCAGGGCGACCCGGGTCGCAGACGTGTCGATTGCGTACCGAAGCCCCGCCGAGCTCCTCGACGACGTGCGCGCGGTTCAGAGATCGCTGGCCTCCGCGGGCGCCGGCCGTCTCGCTTACGGCGAGCTCCAGAACCTGGTCTGGCAGGTTGAGACGTTCGGATTTCATCTCGCGGAGCTCGAGGTGCGTCAACACAGCAAGGTCCACGATGTCGCGCTCAGCGAGCTCAAAAACGGAGGCCGGCGCTCCACGCAGACCGAAGACGTGCTGGCGACCTTTCGCGCGATGAAACAAATCCAGGAGCGATTTGGGGTTGCCGCCTGCCGGCGTTACATTGTCAGCTTCACGCGCGATTCCAGCGACATCGCCAACGTATACGCGCTCGCCGATGCGTCGGCCCAAGGTGAGTCGCCACCCGACATCGACGTCATCCCACTGTTCGAAACAGTCGAGGACCTCGGCCGCGCGCCGCTCGTGCTGGATGGGATGGTCGAGCTCGAGCCGGTCCGGCGCCGGATGGAGGCCACCGGGCGGTTGGAGGTGATGCTCGGCTATTCCGACTCGACCAAGGAGGTAGGTCCGGTCTCCGCGAGCCTCGCCCTGTATGAAGCGCAGGCCGCGCTTGTGCGCTGGGCGGCGAACCACGGCGTGCGGTTGACCCTGTTCCACGGCCGCGGTGGCGCATTGGGCCGCGGCGGCGGTCCGGCGAACCGCGCGATCCGGGCCCAGGCGCCAGGTTCGATCGGCGGCCATTTCAAGGTCACCGAGCAGGGCGAGGTGGTTTTCGCCAGGTACTCGAATCCCGCCATCGCGCGCCGCCACCTGGAGCAGGTCGCCTCCGCGGTGCTGATGGCCTCGCTGCCCGACGTCGACGCGGTGGCCGAGCGAGCGGAGGGTCGGTTTCGTGAGCTGGGGAATCGCATCGATAAGCCGGCCCGCGCCGCTTATCGCGGCCTGATCGAGAGCGAGGGTTTCGAGCAGTGGTTCAGCCGGGTCAGCCCGATCGATGAGCTCGGTCGTCTGAGGCTTGGCTCTCGTCCGGCACGACGAAGCGCATCGCAAAAGCTCGAAGAGCTGCGGGCGATCCCGTGGGTCTTCGCCTGGTCTCAGATGCGCCTGAACCTGCCTGGTTGGTACGGGCTGGGAAGCGGGCTCGCGGCGGCGGACCTGACGGAGCTGCGCGAGGCATATACGGAATGGCCTCTGTTCAACGTCTTGCTCGACAACGCCGAGATGAGCCTGGCCAAGACCGATCGCCGGATCGCCGAGCGATACCTCGACCTGGGCGGGCGGCGTGAGCTCAGCGACCGGATCCTTTCCGAGTACGACCTGACGGTCGACCGCGTGCTGGCGGCGACGGGTCATTCCAGGCTGCTCGAGAACCATCGCGTCCTTTCATGGGCCGTCGAGCTGCGCAACCCATATGTCGATGCCTTGTCTCACATCCAGCTCCATACGCTCGAGGCTCTGCGCGGGGAGTCCATCGATCAGCTCGAGCGGGCGCGGCTCGAACAGGTCTTGCTTGTCACGGTGAACGGGGTCGCAGCCGGCCTCCAGAACACGGGTTAGCGCCGGCGGGAAGGCAGGGACGGTGTCGCCGCCGACCCCGATGGATCGCGTCCGACCACCAGAAATATTCCCGCCAGCACGACCGCCAGCGCAGCCGGGCCGTAGTCGGCGATCACGCCTTGAGGCGCGGCGAAACGAATGATGGATGAGCCTGCCACGAAGATCCCGCCGAGCACCAGCGTGATCCGGAACCGGCGGGCGACAAACCCGAGCTGCCTGCGAATGCCTCCAGGACGGATGGACAGGACGCTCAGGCTCAGACCGACAAGGATGACCACCCCCAACACGAACCCGCGCATCGCACCTAGCCTAATCCGGCGGCGGCGGTTTGCTCCCGCGGGCGGCGCGCGCGGGCAGATCCTCCGCCCGGAGCATCAGCCTCCGCAACGCGACTTCGAAGGGAAAAGCAAGATCGCCAGGAGCTCACCAATCGGCTGGACCGCGCGCACCGGTGGGACGGGGAGGTTGAAAACCGACGACTCTTCCCTTGAGCAACGCGCCGCCACCGGCCCGGGCGATCGCGATGGGCGTCGCAGCGTCCGAGCCGAGGCTGGGTACTTGGGCGAGTACGGGACAAGAGTGTCACGCGAGTCCATTTCGCTGTTAACCGGCCGCCACGCGCCGCGTACGCTGCGGCGGTGATCCGACGGATCAAGTCCCACAACACTGTCAACGGGATCGCATTTGCGATCAGCGAATTCGCGCTCATGGCGCTTCTCGTTGCTCCGCTCGGAGTGGCATGGGCGCTCACCAACCATCCTCTCTATGCCCTCGCCACTTTTGGCTTCGTGGCCAACTGCCTTTGCGTGGTTGTGATTGGTGTCCAGGCCTGGCGTGCCGGCGAGAGGGGCTATTCGCTGCGCCGCCTGTTCAACGGCGCCCACCGGGCAAGGCTCATGAAAGAGCACCCGGCTATGTCCGAGGACACCCTCGCCATCCTGGTCGGCACGCTGGTTCCATTTGCGCTGGCTGTTCTGACCCTCGTCGATTATTCGCGCTCGAGGACGCGGTAGCCGCGAGCCGGGCTCCACGATTCGACCACGAGGCGGTCGCCGGCTTCGTTCAGGCGCGTGATGACCACCTCGTGGATGTCGATGAGGAACCGGTGGGCGGTGCTGCCCGACTCGATCTCGGTCGCGGTGCCGGCGATCTTCGCTTCGCCCGTCCAAGCGGCGGCGTCGCCCTGGGGCGGATCATCGGTGGGACCGTGAATGGCGACTCGCGCGTCCCTGAGTAGGTCCAGTGCTTTCAACGCGCGGGGCATCGACCCGATGCGCAGCTGCCCCGCCGCGAACTCGATTTCGGTGCCGCTGATCCGGGGCGAGCCGTCGTGGCGCAACGTGGCCATCGTGAGGTGCTTGCGCGACGTAAGCAGCCCACGAACACGTGAGGCGAACTTGGGGTTCGCGGTCTCGAACTCAGCCCAGGTTGCCAACCCAGGGGAGCTTAGTCGGCCGGCGCAAACGAAAAGGCCGCCACCCTGGCCCGGGCGGCGGCCTTTCCTGGAATTCGAGGGTTGTTACGGCGCGGCGATCGTCCAGACGCCTCGGCCGTGGGTCGCCGCCACCAGGTTTCCGTTCGGGTCCTGGGTCAGCTGAGCGACCACGACGTTTGGCAGGCCGGTTCCGAATCGGGCCCACGTGGCGCCGTCATTCGCCGAAGTGAAAACACCGAAGTCTGTCGCGACCACGAGCTTGCCGCGCTCGTACACGACGTCGTCCGTGGGAACGTCCGGGAGGCCGACCGACACGTTGCTCCACGTGACGCCGCCCGTCTTCGATTCGAAGACGTGGCCGACGCCCGGGTCGTCCGGTCCGATCATCCACTTGCGCGAGAAGCCGGAGAGCGCCAGGTACGCGTGAGTTGGGTCCGCCGTGTCGATGCGCACGCCGCTGATGTAGCGGTCAGGAATACCTGAAGCCGAGCACGTGGCCGAGGTGCCAGTGCACACGTTGGACGTGACGGTCCACCCGGTGCCGCTGCTCTGCAGCATCACGATGCCGCTGCGGAAACCGCCGCCGGTGGAGAAGCTGCCATTGCATGGTCCGCACCATGCCGCGGCGACGTACTGAGTGGTGCCGATGGTCACCGCGTCGAGGGCGGTCACCTGTGCCGCCGTGGTGGCTCCGACAGCAGTTCGAGTGTCGAAGATGTTCTGCCAATCAGTCGAAGCGCCGGTGCCGGCCGTGGTTCCGGCGATGCCCGATTCGGAGTTCCATACAATCGCGCCGCCCGCGAGCAGGTGGCCCGGATTGGTGCGGTCCATCGCGATCGGCGCGATGAAGCGCGGGTCCGGGTCCGCGGGCTGGATGAAGTGCCAGTTCGCGCCGCCGTCGGTCGACTTGAGCGCGGTCAGCCCGACGTATTCGGTGATCACGTTGTTGGAGTTCGCCGGGTCGACCAGCGTGTAGCCTCCGTCGCCCCCGAAGACCTGGACTGAGCTCACGTTGATCGGATGGCCCTGGTCGTCCAGAATCGAGCCGGTCGGCTTGAACACCTTGTTGCTTCCGTTGTCCTGAAGGCCGCCGTAGAGGACCGAGTCGCCGCTTCCGGCCGCCGAGTAGTACTGCAAGACGTCGAGGTGCTGGTTGAGGTTGGTCCAGTCGCCGACGTTGTGGTTGGTGGTCGACCTCGAGTAGACGCCACCGTCATTGCCGATGTAAAGGGTGCCGTTCGCGATGATCGCCGCGTGCTGGTCCGAGTGAGCCTGGTTGTGGTTGCAGGTCCCTTCGAAGGGTGAGTAAGAGAAGCAGCTGAAGCCGAAGTTCCAGTACGGAGCGATCGTGTTCCAGCCGGCGCCGCCGTTCTGAGTCTCGTAGACCTCCTCCAGCCCGAGGTAGAGGTGGTCGCTGTTAGTCGGGTCAACGGCGAGGAACTGGTTGTACCAGGCCTGGACGCCAGGGGCGTATCCCTTGCCGATCCGGCTGATCGCCTGCGCCGAACCGCTCGACTGGAGCTTCTCGGCGTCTGCGATCTTCGTCCAGGGCCCGGCCGGGTTGCCGTTGCCGGACTCGTATACACCCTGCAGGAGGGTCTTGCCGTTGGTGCCGACGTTCAGGAGCTGCGGGCTCTGCACGATGGCGTATGCGCGGTCGCCGGACGCGGAGAAGGCGAGCGTGGTGCGGCCCTCCGCCTTGGCCGGCACCCAGCCCTGCGGGTTGGCGATGAGGGCGAACGAGGCGCCTCCGTCCGACGAAAGGTACAGGCCGTTGGTAGGCGCTCCTCCGCGCCACCCGGCGACGGCCAGCACCTGGCTGCCGCCAGTGCCGGGAACGACTGCGACGTCGGTGATCATGTTGCCGACGACGAGGTTGAAGTTACCCCCCGACGGCGGTCCCGCCGGCTGCAGGACTGCGGTCCAGCCGGCGCCGCCCGCGCTGTTGAAGCTGTACAGGCCATGCGACGTCGCGGCCAGCACGGTAGCCCCCTTCGAGGCCAGGCGGAAGATGAGCGCGCCGTTGAGCTCCGAGCCGCCGACTCGGGCCCACTTGCTCCCACCGTCGCTCGAGGCGATCACTCCAACTCCGGCGTAACTGTCGGAGCTGGTGTTGGCCTCACCCGTGCCGGCGTAGACCGTGTAGCCCTTCGTGCTGGGCACCACGAGCAGGGCTCCAATCGAAAGCGTGCCCTGGTTGTCGGTAACAGGCTTCCAGTGAACGCCCTGGTCGGTCGACTTCCACACTCCACCGTCGGCCGCGCCGACGAAGAGGCTTCCATCAGGCGCGGCCGCCAGCGCGGTCGTCCGGCCGGCGACCCAACGGTCACCGGCGCCGGAGTTGCTGAAGTTGCTGGTGGGGTCGATGTACTGAGGTGAGTCTGAGAAGTCGACGCCCGGGCCCGCGGGATCCGTGCGCTCGGTCCACGCGCCTCCCGTGGTCGGGAGAGTCGCCGCTTGCCCGGCGACCGCCGCGAAAGCATCGTTGTTGACCGCCCCATTGGGCGAGAGGCGCTGGTCGGTGAACCAGGCCTGCGCCGCGGCGACGTTCTGGCTCTCCTCGCCGGCGGTCTTGTTCGACGAGTTGGACGCTGCCATGCCTGAGGCAAGGCTTGTCAAGATCGAGATCGCCGCCGCTGCCGCAAACAAACCAAGTCGTCGCATTCCACAACCCCCAAGTTCGCGCCCCCGCGACGCGCTTGCTTCCGGACCTACTGCCACACCTCCGCGGCCGAACTGCCGACCTTAATGTTCAGTTTCGCTTAAGCGTTTGTCAAATCGCCCGTTCGGGCGCGTTGATTTACGCCATCGGTCCGCCGAGAAGGCTCAAGAGGTCCGGCCGGACGAGGACCGCCGCGCCAAGCAGAATGCACGCCGCTCCGACGACACGCGCGAGCACGACGCCCTGGCTCCAGTTCTTCTCGAGGAAGAACACGATTGCAAACACGGCCATCAGCGCGAGGTTCATCAGCCCCAGCACGGCCAGCACCGCCATGAGCGCCCAGCAGCAGCCGAGACAAAAGACGCCGTGCGAGATGCCGGCTCGTGCCGCCGCCGGGGCGCCACCGCCGAAGTCATGCGTGAGGACGAAGCCAAGTGGCGACCGGCAAGCTCTCAAGCACGCGTTCTTCAGCGGCGTGAGCTGGTAAGCACCGGCAAGCATCACCACCGCCCCAGCCAGGCGGGGGAGCCAACCGCTCAGGGGAGACGCGATCGACGTTCCGAGGAGCTGGATCACGGCAAGCGGCACCAGGCCGGCCGCAGTCCAAACGGCCAGGTAGCCGAGGACGAACGAAGCCGTCGGGATGGATCCTTCTCCTCGGGAACGGACGATGCGCGCGTGAGCCAGCACCATCGGAGCGACGGGTGGAAACATCATCGCGACCATCATCACGACCCATGTGGCGAGAAAGAGCCCGGCGCCCAGCATCGCCATTCCGCCCATGCCCGACGTCGAGGCTGACTGTTCGCCGGTGACGAGCCAGGCGGCGGCCCCGCACACAAGCAAAACGGCGACGATTGCGACCGCCACCGGGCGAGGCAGAGCCTCGAGTCGGGCCGGCGCCGTCTGATTCACGAAGGGCGCTTTCGGGTCAGCCTGCCCAGCTGAACGGCGCGGAGAAAGCGCTCTTTCCTGCGTTGTGGAAGTCCATTCCAAACGCCTTGATCTTTGACGAGGTCGGGCGCGCGATGGTGATGGTCGAGCCAGAAGGGTGCTGCACGCCGGTCAGCTTGGTGGTTTCTCCGCCTTCCACAGGCGCGAAGTCTTCGACCTCGATGGCAACCGTGTCACCGATCCGGATGCTGTGGTGATTGCCCTTGTCCGAGTATTCGATCGGCAGCCGCTCGATGCCCAGGATCTCGCCAATCAGCGGTGCGATGTTGGCCATCGGACCGCCGGCTTGGCCGGCGAACACCGCGGTCAGCTTGTCCGCCTGCTCTTTGGACGCTTTGTCGTCGATGATCACCCCTACGCGCCAGCCGCCGTCGAGCATTCGCTTAGGCGCGTCGGCGACGATCGACACGCTCCTCCCGCCGACGTCGACGCCATCGACCTCACCGCGACGCACGTGGTAGTTGAGGATGACCTGGCAGCGGTCGCCGGTGGACGGCGCGGCAAAGCTGGTCACTGTGCACGGGCAGACCCAGTCGCAGTTGCAGTTTTCGAAATAGGTCCCCTCGAGCTTCCAGGCCATTGCACCACCCTCCAACCGACGTCCGACTGAGCTCCTCGAGCTTAAGTGCCACGGTTCAGTCCGTCAAGGACGGCGAGGCATAGCTCACCCGGCGAGGACTTTCACACTCGCGTAGATCGTCTCGAGGTGCGGGACCGGCACGCCGAGCCTGCCGGCCAGCTCCACCACCGAACCGGTGATGGCGTCGATCTCCATCGGCCGGCCGGACTCGAGGTCCTGGAGCATCGACGTCTTGTGGTTGCCGACCCGCGCGGCGCCCCGAATGCGCTGGTCGATCGAGACGGGGATCTCGATCCCAAGCCGCGCCGCGACGGCGTCCACCTCCTCCATCGCGGCTCGCACGACCGGCGCCAGCACGGGCGATTCGGCCATGGCTCCGAGGCCGGCTCGCGTGAGCGCGCTGAGCGGATTGAAGACCGCGTTGCCCATGAGCTTCACCCACAGCTCCTGTCGAATTCGTGGTTGGACCGGCGCTTTCAGGCCCGCGCCCGTGAGCACGGCAGCTAGCGCGGCAATCCGCTCCGTCTGGCTCCCGTCGAGCTCACCCAGAGAGAACCGCTCGCCCTCGACGTGACGCACCACGCCAGGACCTTCGACGCTGGTCGCCGGGTAAACGATGCATGCCATCACGCGCTTGGGGTCGATCGTCCGGCCGATCTTCCCGCCCGGGTCGACCGTTTCGAGGTGGGTCCCTTCGAGGTCTCCGCCGTGGCGCTGGAAGTACCACCACGGAATTCCGTTCTGGGCGCTGACGACGGCGGTGCCGGCGCCCAGATTCGCCGACAGGCGTTCCGCGATCGCCGGCACACTGTGCGCCTTCAGCGTGACAAAGACGAAATCGGCATTGCGCATTGCCGCCAGGTCGTCTGTAGCGTCCACTCTCACCGTCGACTCGCCGCCCGGTTCGATCAATCGGAGACCTGACTCGCGCATGGCGTGGAGGTGCGGGCCTCGAGCGATCAGGACGACGTCGGCGCCGCTCCTGGCGAGCCGGGCTCCGAGGAATCCCCCGGTCGCGCCGGCGCCGAGGATCGCGATTCTCATCTCTGGATGAACTGCTCCGCGACGAAGCGGCGCTGAATCTTGCCGGTCGGCGTTTTTGGGATCGATTCGACGATGTGTAGATGTCGCGGCACCTTGAAGTCCGCCAGCCGCGACCTGGCAAACGCGAGCAGCTCCTTCTCCGTGACCGGTTCGTTGAGGACCACCGCGGCGCCGACCTCTTCGCCCCAGGTCGGGTGAGGAACCCCGAAGCTCACGGCCTCCTTCACCGCCGGGTGCGCTTCGAGCACCTCGTCGATCTCTCGTGGCGCGATCTTCTCTCCTCCGCGATTGATCAGCTCCTTGATCCGGCTCAGCAGCCGCAGGTAACCGTCCGCATCGAGCACCCCGAGGTCGCCTGTTCGGAACCAGCCTCGAGTGAACGAGCTCGCGTTCGCCTGCGGGTTGTTCTCGTATCCGTCGATCACGTTTGGCCCGCGCACGGCGACCTCGCCGCTCACTCCTGCGGCCAGCTCATTTCCGCCGTCGTCGAGGATCGCGATGTCAACGCCGGTTCCGCGCCCGACGCTGCCCGGCACCCGGCGGTCGGGTGGCAGCGGGTTGGACGCCATCTGGTGGCTCGCCTCGGTCATGCCGTAAGCCTCGAGCACCGGGACGCCGAAGCGATCTTCCATCAGCTCCATCAGCGCCGGCGCAAGGGCCGAGCTGCACGAGCGAACGAACCGCAAGCGCTCACAGCCGGGCGGGCGCTTGTCTTGAATTCGGGCCAGGATCAGCTGGTGCGGCGTGGGCGACGCGCTGAACCACGTCGGTCGCGTCGCCTCCATCAGCGGCCGGAAGCCGAGCGGGCTGTAGCGGCGCGGCACAACGACGGTTCCACCCGACGCAAAGGTCGCAAGTGTCGACGCGACCAGGCCGTGAACGTGGAACAGCGGCATGATGCAGAGGGAAACGTCGTCGGGCGTCAGCTCGTAAGACCGCACGATGTTGGCTGCGGACGTGAGCAGGTTTCGATGGCGCAGCGGGACGCGCTTGGGCCGGCTGGTCGTGCCGCTCGTGTGGAGTACGAGCGCGGTCGCTTCCGCGTCCGCGGGTTCGAGCGAGCCGCCACGCGTGGCTCCGTTGTGATCGCCCATCTGCAGCCGGCCGGCCGCGTCCAGCTCGACCTCGATCAGCTTGCCGCCGGCCGGCAGTGACTGCCGTGCCGCGGCAGCCTCGCCTGGCGGCACGAGCAGGAACCTGGCGCCGGTGTCCTCCAGGTAGAACCGGAACTCGTCCTCTTTATATCCGGGGTTGAGCGGGCAGCTCACCCCGATCATCGACGTGGCCAGGAAGAGGAGGACGGCTTCCGGGCCGTTGGAAAACACCGTCGCGACCCGATCGCCCGGCTTCACTCCTCGAGCCGCGAGCGCTGAGGCCACCTCCTCGGTCAGCTCGCGCAGCCGGCCGTAGGTCAGGGTTGGACCGTCGGGGACGATCAGAGCGGCTTTGTCGGTCTCTCCGCGGTCGAGCAGTGAGGTGATGTTCGAGTCGATCGCTCGATTGTCGTGGATCGCCGAAAGTCCCTGCGCGTCGCCGCGACCGCAAGTTCAACTGTCAGTTTATGATCGATCCGAATTGGAGAGGTCACCCGGCGATGAGCGAAGGTAGATCGGACGGTCCTGCGGCCGGGGACGCGCCACGCGCGTCGCACATCGAAACCATGCAGGTCGAGGAGCGGCGCTTCGAGCCGTCTCCGGAGTTCAGCCGGCAGGCCAACGCCCAACCCGACATCTACAACATCGGGTTCGACGAGTTCTGGAGCAAGGCGGCCGAACGGATCTCATGGCTCGAGCCCTGGACGCAGCTCTACGAGTGGAAACCGCCGTACGCGAAGTGGTATCTGGGGGGCAAGCTCAACGTTTGCTACAACTGCGTCGACCGGCACGTCGAGCGAGGACAGAAGGACAAGGTCGCGTACTTCTGGGAAGGGGAGCCGGAGGACGACCGCCGCCAGATCACCTTCGGCGACCTCCAGCGCGAGGTCGTCCGTTTCGCCAACGGGCTTAAGAAGCTGGGAATCAAAAAGGGCACCCACGTCGGGATCTACATGGGCATGATCCCCGAGCTTCCGGTGGCCATGCTCGCCTGCACCCGTATCGGCGCCCCATTCACCGTTGTGTTCGGCGGCTTCAGCGGGGAGTCGCTGTCCGACCGCCTCAACGACATGCAGTGCGAGTTCCTCATCACGCAGGACGAGGGCTGGCGCCGAGGAAACCGCGTGCCGCTGAAGGCCAATGCCGACGCCGCCCTGGAGTCATCTCCCACGGTCAAGACCTGCATCGTGGCGAGGAGGACCGGCGGCATCGTCACGATGAAGGACGGACGGGACGTCTGGGCCCACGACATGGTCACGGGGGTCAGCGACGACCCCGCCTCGTGCCCGTGCGAGCCGATGGATTCCGAAGACCTGCTCTACCTGCTCTACACGAGCGGCACGACGGCCAAACCGAAGGGCATCATCCACACGACCGCCGGCTACCTCGTCGGCGTGTCGACGACCCACCACTACATATTCGACGTCAAGCCGGACTCGGTCTTCTGGTGTGCGGCCGACATTGGATGGGTCACGGGCCACAGCTACATCGTCTTCGGCCCGCTGGCCAACGGCACCACCGGGATCGTCTACGAGGGCACACCGGACTTTCCGGACAAGGACCGCTGGTGGAAGATCGTCGAACGATATAAGCCGGACATCCTGTACACGGCCCCGACGACGATCCGTACCCATATGAAGTGGGGGCCTGAGTACGCAGCCAAGCATGACCTCAGCTCGCTGCGCCTGCTCGGCACGGTCGGCGAGCCCATCAATCCCGAGGCCTGGATCTGGTACCGCGAGCACATCGGAGCGAATCGCGCCCCCGTCGTCGACACGTGGTGGCAGACCGAGACGGGGATGATCCTGATCACGCCATTGCCTGGGATCACGACCCTCAAGCCGGGTTCCGCGACCAGGCCGTTCCCGACCATCGATGCCGCGGTCTACGACAACGAGGGTCGCGAAGTTCCGCCGGGGGGCGGGGGCTACCTGGTCATCCGCAAGCCCTGGCCCGCCATGCTGCGCGGTATCTACGGCGACCCCGAGCGATATCAGAAGACGTATTGGGATCGGTGGAAGGACACCTATTTCGTGGGCGACGGCGCGCGGATCGACGAGGACGGCGATTTCTGGCTCCTCGGCCGCATCGACGACGTGATGAACGTCTCGGGACACCGCATCTCGACCATCGAGATCGAAAGCGCCCTGGTCAGCCATCCAGCCGTGGCGGAGGCGGCGGTCGCCGGCCGCAACGATCCACAGACGGGACAGGCAATCGTCGCGTTTGTCACGCTGAAGGGCGGGCGCGACGGGTCGCCCGAGATGCTGCGCGAGCTGCGCGAGCATGTCGGCCGGGTGATCGGCAAGTTCGCCGCGCCCGCCAACATCGTGTTCACGCCAGAGCTGCCGAAAACGCGCTCGGGCAAGATCATGCGCAGGCTGCTGCGCGACGTCTCCGAGAACCGCCCACTCGGCGACACGACCACGCTGGCCGACCCGGCCGTGGTGGCCGAGCTCGCGCGCCGCGGCAAGGAAGAGGCCGCCCAGGACGAGCGTTAGCGAGTCAGGTCGATAAAGACGAGCGTTAGCGAGTCAGGTCGATAAGGACGAGCAGCAGCGCCGTTGCGCCGGCGCGAACGGGTTAGCCGGCGGCCGCCCCCGGCGTTGCGCCCGGGCGACCGAAGCCACCGCCGCCTCCGCGGCCGCCGAATCCCGTTACACACGTCCCGGATGGACCGGCCGGAGTAATCGTGATCGAGGTCGCCTGGACAGTGCCGGTCGCGTCTCGAGCTCCGGTCGCCCGCAGGCATTCACCGGTTTGAAGGGCTGTCGGGGATATGACCACGGTCGTGGTAACCGCGGCGGTCGTTGGAACAGTGATGGTCTGGCTGCCGCCCGTGGTTGTCAGCACGGTGATGGAGACGCCGGACGCGGCCGTGACCTCGCCGCTGGCCAATGCCACCGGCACCTGACCGGCCGGGGTCGGTCTTGGCGACGCACCAGCTGGCGGCGATGCGTTGGGCCCGAACCGCCCGGCCGCGCCACAGCCGGCAGCAGGCTTGGGGGAGAGACGGACGGTGGTTGCCGTCAGCGCGCCGGTCGAATCCTTCTGGCCGGTCGCGACGATGCAGACGCCCGGCACGATGTCGGCCAGCACCGCCGTTGACGTGCGCGTGAAGGTGGTGGTGCTCGAGTAGGTGACCGTGAGGTCGCCGTTCGGACCCGTCAGGATCAGGGTCTGTCCGTTGACCTGCACGAGCTGGCCTGACGCGCCATTGCGGAATTGGGCCGCGGGGCCGCCGCTAGGGCTGGGTGAGCTCGTAGACGTGTTCGCGGTCGCCGCGCTCCCACACGCGGTGGCCACGATTCCTAAGGCTGCGCCGATCAGTACGACCATGCGATTCATGATTTACACACCTTCCTTATTGAGCCCGCAGCGCTTCGATGGGCGCCAGCCGAGCTGCCCGCAGCGCCGGATAAACCCCGAAAACCAGACCGACTACGACTGCGACGCCGACCGCGACGAACACGGGCAGCGGCGTGATGTGTACAGCGATGTTCGCCGCCCGCGGGACGATATAGCCGACCGCCAACCCGGTGGCCACGCCAAGCAGCCCGCCGAGCGCCGTCAGCATCCCCGCCTCGATCACGAACTGGCGGAACAGGTCCAGCGGAGTCGCACCAAGCGCTTTGCGCAGCCCGATCTCGCTCGTTCGTTCGGTCACCGAGACCAACATGATGTTCATCACCCCGATGCCGCCGACCAGCAGCGAGATCGCCGCCACGGAGGCAAGCAGGATGGTCAGGGTCTGCGTCACCGCCTGCGCGGTGCTGAGCACCTGGGTCTGGGTCGTGATGCTGAAGTCGGCCTGCGAAGGATCGGCGATGTGGTGGGTCTGGAGCAGGATCTGGTTGGCCTCGAGATAGGCTGAACCGATGGTGCTCGCGCTCGTCGCGCTGAGCAGGATCCTCTGGACGCCGCCCCCGAACAGCTCGTCCTGAGCCGTCGTGATCGGCACCACGGCGAGGTCGTCCTGGTTGCCGAATCCCTGGCTGCCGGCCGTCGCGAGCACGCCGATCACCTGGAACGGAATCTGTTTCACGAGCACGATGTCGCCGACGCCGGCTCCGAGGTTCGCCGCGGTGGTAGAGCCGAGCACGATCACCTGCGTGCGCGTTGCCACGTCGTTCGCGTTGAAGAAGGTGCCGCTGCCGATCGTCCGTGTGTTGGTGACCAGCCACCCGTCGGTGCTGCCCGAGACGGTCGTGCTCCAGTTGGCCGACCCCAGAATGAGAGACGCGCGCCCTTGCGAAACGGGAGCGACCGCCGCGATGTCTGGGGCGCTCTGCCGGTCCTGCAGCCCCTGGACGTCCGACATCGTCAACGTGTTGGCGCTGCCCGCGCCGCCGAACACTCCTGCGGAAACCGTGCTTCCGGCGGAGATCGTGAGCAGGTTAGTACCCAACGACGTGATTCGTGCGGTGACGCTGTCCGACGAGGCCTGGCCGATCCCGACGGTGGCGATCACCGCCGCCACGCCGAACAGGATGCCCAGCGTCGTGAGCACCGACCGGAGGCGGTGCCCCAACAGGCTCCGGAGCCCGGTCTCGATGGTTTTGAGGAGGCTCATGCCGCGACCTGCTCGACCAGCCGGCCGTCTCTCACGTGCACGGTCCGCTTCGCCACCGGTGCGACCTCCGGGTCGTGCGTGATGATGACGATCGTGCGTCCCTGCTCATTGAGCTCGTGAAGCACGGCGAGCACATCGCGGCTCGATGCGGTATCGAGGTTGCCCGTGGGCTCGTCGGCGAGGATTAAATCCGGGTTGGTGACCAGCGCGCGCGCGATGGCGACCCTCTGCTGCTGGCCGCCGGACAGCTGGCTTGGGCGGTGATCGACACGATTGGAAAGGCCAACCTGTTCGAGGGCCTGGAGGGCCAGGCTGCGCCGGTCGCGCACGTTCCTATAAAGGAGAGGCAGCTCAACGTTTCTCCACGCCGACAGCTTCGGCAGCAGCTGGAACTGCTGGAAGACGAAGCCGATCCTCCGGTTGCGGACGTGCGCGAGCTCGGTCTCATTGAGCCGGCTCACGTCTTGGCCCGCGAACCAATAGCTTCCCGACGTCGGCGTGTCGAGACATCCCAGGATATTCATGAGCGTCGACTTGCCGGATCCGGACGGGCCCATCACGGCGAGTGACTCCCCCGAAGCGACTGTCAGCGAGAACTCGCGCAGCGCGGCGACGGCGCCGTCCCCGACGCCGTAGACCTTCGTGATCGATTCGAGGTGGATGAGCTCATCTGGGCCTGGCACGCGTCAGCCGCCTGTTGGGGCGCGGAATCCGCCGCCGCCGCCGCCTCGGGTACCACCGCCGCCAAGCACGCTCGCCCCGTTGCTGCTGGGTACGGAGCTCGTGATGATGGCGATCACAACGACCTGGTTCAGCTGGAGGCCAGACGTGATCTCGATGCGTGTGGGGTCGGAGGCGCCTGTCTGGACGGGGACCGATTTCGGCTTGCCGTTGACGAGCACCGTGACGGTAGTTCCGGCGGTGGTCGTATGGACCGCGCTGGTCGGCACGGTCAGCACGTGGACGACCTGGTTGATCACGATGTTGGCCGACGCGGAGACTCCAGGCCGGATCGAGTTGCTGGTGTCCGTCAGCTGAGCGGTGACCGCGAATGTCGCGACTCCGGAGCTGACGGTGGCTGCCGGCGAGATCGACGTGATCTTGCCCAGCAGCGCCTGCGCCGAGCCGGCCGGCGTGACCTGCGCGCTCTGTCCGACGGCGACCAGGTTCACCTGGGAGTCGCTGACCGTTCCGGTCAGATCATAGGAACCGGGCGAGAAGATCACGATCGAGCTGGTGGTGCCTCCACTGGTGACCGACTGGCCGGCCTTGATGTTGACCTGGGAGACGATGCCGGAGATCGGTGACGTGAGGGTTGCCCCGTCCAGCTGATGCTGCACCGAGTTGGCGTTGACCTGGTCGATCTGGATCTGGGCGTTGTCCATCTCGACGGTCTGGGGCGAGGTGCTCGTCTGAAGGGCGTACAGGGACGCTTTGGCGGCCGAATACTGCTGCTGCATCGAAGCCACCTGGGCCGCGGCCTGGTCGTTGCTCTGCTGCGCCTTCGCGTTCGCGGCGGCGAGGGCACTCTTGGCGGCATCCAGCGCAGCCTGATAAGGGGCGAGGGTCGCCTCGTCGTTGGTGAGCTTGATCTGGTCTGAAGTGACAATTCCCGGGTCCGTTGTTGTACAAGCGGTCGAAGCGGGATTCGCGATGCAGTCGGCAGTCTCGGTCGCCTGGTCGGCTGTGAGCTTCACTTTGTCCTGATCGACGATCGCCTGGTCAGCTGTCACGGGGATCTGCGCGGCGGTCACCGGGGCCTGGGCTACCGCCACCGCCTGGGCGTTGATCGCCTGCGTGTCGGCCAGGCTGGTCTGGGCGTTGTTCATGGACACCTGGGCGGAGCCCACGGAGTTCTCGGCCGAGGTCAGGCTCTGGGTGGTCGGCCCGGCCCTGTCCTGGGACAACTTCGCGTCGGCGCCGTCCAGAGTCGCCTGCGCCTGTTGAAGCTGGGCGGAAAGGAGCGACGTGTCCAGGGTGGCGAGAGTCGCCCCCGCGACGACGGCCTGTCCCACCTGCACGTACAGGTTCTGCACGGTGCCGGCGGAGGCGAAGTTCAGGTCGGCCTCGTTGGCGGGAGTCAGGTTGCCCGCCATGCCGATGCTCTGGGTGATCGTTCCGTAGGTGACCAGGGCGGTGCGATAGGTGGTCGTGACCTTCGCCGCCTGGGCGTACACGATCGTGCCGCCCAGGATGGCGGTCACCAATACGAGAGAGGCGAGCACTCTCCTTCGGAGGAGGTTCCTCAGTGACAGGCTTCTCAAGCGTGACAAGGCTCAGCCAGCGTGCTGCCGGATGCTTAGAGATCGCTGTGGGAGCTCTCACAGATTGCTGGGCTCCCGCCTGAGCCCTCAGGTCACCGCCGCCTGGACAGCGCGACGCCGATTGCGATGGCCGCGCAGAGGAGGGCGCAAAAAATGGCGAGTCCCGCCGCCACCAGACCGCCCAGGGCCATCCGCCCGAATGATGCGCGCATTGCTTGCTGCTTGGCCGCACGTCTCACGCCGAACAACAGAATTAGCAACCAAGGTTGACATTCGCAAAATAGGCAACTAGAGTTGCTTGAGTGTCGTCCCCTTCGCCACTTGATGGCCCCGCCGACGGCCTCGCGGCCGCCTCGGCCCTGCGAGCGATCGCAGATCGAATCGAGGACTCGGAGGTGGAGAGGGCGATGCGCGCCGGCTGGTCGTGGTCACAGGTGGCCGAAGCCCTTGGAGTCACACGCCAGGCCGTACACAAGAAGCACTTGAGGCGCCTGCTGCTTGCCCAGATCGAGCTTCGGAGGCGATTTGGTGAATAGCATGTTCGGCTCAGACCGCATGGCGCTCCTGGTCTCGTGGGAGCTCGGGCCGAGCGTCGCTCGCTTGTTCGAGGTCGAAGCGAAACGTGACCGGGCGAAGTACATCGAGGCCGAGCACATGCTTCTCGCGCTGGCGGCCGATCGCAATGGCAGTGCGGCGAAGGCAATGATGGAGTCGGGCCTCGATCACGAGCGGCTTGATAAGGCATTGCAGGAAGAGCACAGGCGTACCCTGGCGTTTGCCGGGATGAGCGCCCCGAGCAAGGAACTGGTGGAGGCTACTGAGCTGGAAAGCCATCTGACCTTTGGAACCTCTGCGAAGAGTGCCCTCCGGCGCGGCCTGATCGCGACGCGGGAGGCACGTCGCGGTCGACGAGCCCGGATCAGCGACACCGAACTTCTGATCGGTATCCTTCAGGCCGACCTGGGCACTGTGCCGCGCGCGCTGGCGATCGCCGGGATCGATCGCGACGCGTTGATCGCACGCGCGAGGAGCTCTGAATGAAGAGGCGCGGATGGCGCGCAAGCGGCGATAAGGATGGGACTTACTGATTGCTGATCCACCTGCTTCGGACGTATCTGAGGCCCTACTCGACCCCGCTGCTCATCGTGGTCGGGCTGCAGCTGGTCTCGACCATGGCCAACCTCTACCTGCCCAGCCTCAACGCCGACATCATCGACAACGGCGTCGCCAAGGGCGACACCGGCTACATCATCTCCACCGGCGGCTGGATGCTCGGAGTGACGCTCGTGCAGATCGTCTGCTCGATCGCCGCCGTTTACTTCGGAGCGCGAGCCGCGATGGCATTCGGCCGCGATGTGCGGTCGGCGATCTTTCACAAGGTGGGTACGTTCTCCGGCCGCGAGGTAGCCCAGTTCGGCGCTCCGTCGCTGATCACGCGCAACACCAACGACGTGCAGCAGGTCCAGATGCTGGTCCTGATGACGTGCACCCTGATGATCTCGGCTCCGATCATGTGCGTCGGCGGCATCATCATGGCCCTGCGACAGGACGTCGGCCTGTCCTGGCTCATGCTCGTCTCCATACCGGTGCTCGTGGTGGCGATCGGGCTGATCGTCGTCAGGATGGTGCCCCAGTTTCGGCTCATGCAAGCGCGCATCGACACCGTCAACCGCGTGCTGCGCGAACAGCTCTCAGGCATCCGCGTCGTGCGCGCTTTCGTCCGGGAGCGCGACGAGGCCCGACGGTTCGCCGAGGCCAATGCCGCGCTGACCCTGACCGCCCTGCGCGTAGGACGGCTGATGGTCCTGATCTTCCCGACGGTGATGCTGATCCTGAACGCGTCCAGCGTCGCGGTGCTCTGGTTTGGCTCCGCGCGCGTCAACAGCGGCGAGATGCAGATCGGCGCGCTCACCGCGTTTCTGATGTACCTGATGCTGATCCTGACGTCGGTGATGATGGCCACCTTCATGGCGATCATGATTCCGCGAGCCGCGGTCTGCGCTGACCGGATCGGAGAGGTGCTCGCCACCGAGTCGTCGGTCGTGCCGCCGAGCTCCCCTGTGCGCGAGGTGCACGCTCGGGCTGAGCTCGAGCTGCGCGGCGTCGAGTTCCGCTACCCGGGAGCGGCAGAGCCTGTGCTGCGCAATATCTCCTTTCGAGCCACGGCCGGCCAGACCACCGCCATCATCGGAAGCACCGGAGCGGGCAAGACGACGCTGGTGTCACTGGTCGCCCGATTGTTCGACGCCACCTCCGGAACGGTGTTGATCGATGGTGTCAGCGTTCGCGACCTGGATCCCGAGATGCTGTGGAACCGAATCGGCCTTGTTCCGCAGAAGCCGTACCTCTTCACCGGCACGGTGGCGAGCAATCTCCGCTACGGCAACCCCCAGGCCACCGATGCCGAGCTGTGGGAGGCGCTGGAGGTGGCTCAGGCCGGCGACTTTGTGCGCGCCATGCCCGATGGGCTCGAAAGTCCTATCGCGCAGGGGGGCACCAATGTCTCCGGCGGACAGCGCCAGCGTCTCGCGATCGCGCGTGCGCTGGTTCGCAAACCGGAGATCTTTCTATTCGACGACTCTTTCTCGGCTCTTGACCTGGCAACCGATGCCCGGCTGCGCGCGGCGCTGCGCCCGCACACCTCACAGGCGACCGTGGTGATCGTCAGCCAGCGCGTCTCGACGATTACGGATGCGGACCAGATCGTCGTGCTCGACGACGGAGAGATCGTCGGACTGGGCCGCCACGACGAGCTGCTGGAGACCTGCCCGACCTACCTCGAGATCGTCCAGTCGCAGCTGGCGGCGGAGCCTGCGGCATGAGCGACCGCTCCACCACCAACGGCCAGGCCACCCCGGCTGCGATCCGCCCGCGCCCACGGATGCATGGCGGCGGTTTCGGCCCCTTTGGCGGCGGCGGCATGCCGGCCGAAAAGCCGATGAAGTTCGGTCCATCGGTGCGACGGCTGATGAACCGGCTCAGGCCGGAAGGGCTGAAGCTCGTCGCCGTGATCGGGTTGGGCGTGACGAGCGTCGCCTTCATGGTCATCGGTCCGAAGATCCTTGGGCGCGCGACCGACCTCATATTCGCCGGCGCTATCGGCAAGCGGCTCCCGCCGGGGCTCACGGAAGCCCAGGTCATCGCGATGGCGCGGGCATCGGGCAACACGAACCTCGCCGACCTGCTCGCGCGGATGCATATCGTGCCGGGCCAGGGCATCGACTTCAACGCGTTGGGCGGCGTCTTGATGCTGGCCCTCGGGCTCTACGCCGCGTCGGCTTTCTTCGGCTGGGTCCAGGGTTACCTGCTCAACGACGTAGTGCAGCACACAGTTTTCGGGCTGCGAGCGGACGTCGAGGAAAAGTTGAACCGCCTTCCCCTCCAGTTCTTCGACGGGCAACCGCGTGGAGAGCTCCTGAGCAGGGTCACCAATGACATCGACAACGTGTCGTTGTCGCTGCAGCAGACCATCAGCCAGCTGCTGAGCTCGTTGCTGACCGTCGTTGGGGTGATGGTGATGATGTTCGTGGTGTCGCCGCTGTTGGCGGTCGTCATGCTGGTCACCGTCCCCATGTCGGTCGGCATCGCCACGCAGGTGGCGAAGCGTTCCCAAAAGCTGTTCGTCGCGCAGTGGGCGAACACCGGGAAGCTGAACGGCCACATCGAAGAAGCGTTCACCGGCCACGAGCTCGTCAAAGTGTTCGGGCGGCAACGCGAGGTCGAGGAGGTGTTCCGGACTAGGAACGAGGAGCTGTTCAAGGCCAGCTTCGGAGCTCAGTTCATCTCCGGCCTGATCATGCCGTCGATGATGTTCATCGGGAACCTGAGCTACGTCGCCATCGCGGTCATCGGCGGTTATCGCGTGGCGACCGGGTTGATGAGCCTGGGCGACGTCCAGGCCTTCATCCAGTACTCGAGGCAGTTCACCCAGCCCCTGACACAGGTCGCATCGATGGCCAACCTGCTCCAGTCCGGCGTTGCCTCGGCCGAGCGCGTTTTCGATCTGCTGGACGCGGACGAGCAGGAGGCGGATCCCACCAGCCCCGCTCTGCCCGCTGCCGGGCGCGCGCAGGGCGCACTTCTGGACAGAAGTGGTCGGGTCGAGTTCGAGAACGTCTCGTTTCGCTACAAGGCGGACCAGCCGCTCATCGACGACCTATCCCTGGTGGCCGAGCCCGGGCACACGATCGCTATCGTCGGACCGACCGGCGCGGGCAAGACGACGCTCGTGAACCTCATCATGCGGTTCTACGAGCTCGACTCCGGGCGGATCACGCTCGACGGCGTCGACATCAAGACCATGCGGCGCGACGACCTTCGTTCGCAGATCGGCATGGTGCTGCAGGACACATGGCTGTTCGGTGGCACCATTCGCGACAACATCGCCTACGGGAACCCGAGCGCGACCGAGGAGCAGATCCACGCGGCCGCCGAAGCGACGTTTGTCGATCGTTTCGTGAAGAGCCTGCCGCTTGGTTACAACACTGTCATCGACGAAGAGGGGAGCAACGTCAGCGCGGGCGAGAAGCAGCTCCTGACGATTGCCCGAGCCTTCCTTGCCGACCCGTCGCTCTTGATCCTGGACGAAGCGACGAGCTCTGTCGACACCCGCACAGAGCTGCTGGTGCAGCACGCCATGGCGGCGCTGCGCTCTGACCGGACGAGCTTCGTAATCGCTCACCGGCTGTCCACCATCCGCGACGCAGACCTCATCCTCGTGATGGAGTCCGGCCGCATCGTCGAGCGCGGCACGCACGAGCAGCTGCTAGCCGCCCGTGGCGCCTATCACCGGCTTTACGCGGCCCAGTTCCGGGGCTCAGCCGAGAGTGCCGAGGAAGATCCTCAGCTCGTTCCCGCGTCGATGTCGTAACCCGGGAGGGCACTGGACCCGGCTCGCGACCTGGCCCTCCGACACCACCTACTCGAGGCTCTGGAGAACCGCAATCGAACGGCCCGAGGTCGTGATGCGCCCCGCCACATCCGTCGGGCCGGCTTCAGCCTGCGGCCGCCTCGTATCCAGGATGAGGCGCCACGTCCCGGCGTACTCGGCCGGGATGGTCCAGCGGACGCCTCCGCCGTGGGCGTTGAAGAGCAGGATGAACGAGTCGTCGGTGACAGGCCGGCCGTGCTCGTCGTGGCCCGGAATCCCGCTGCCGTTCAAGAACATCCCCAGCGAACGCGCGTAACCGACATCCCAATCCTCGTCGGTCATCGATTGCCCGTCGGGCTTGAACCAACCGATGTCCAGGGTGCCGCGAATCGGCCGCCCCTGGAAAAACCTTCGGCGCCGAAACACCGGGTGATCGCGTCGAAAGGCGATGACCCAGCGGGTGAACTCGAGGAGGGAACCGTCGATTGCAGCCCAGTCGACCCACGACAGTTCGTTGTCCTGACAGTAGGCGTTGTTGTTGCCTTTTTGAGTCCGGCCCAGCTCGTCGCCGGCGAGCAGCATCGGAACGCCCTGGGCTGTGAAGAGAGTGGTGAGAAAGTTGCGCTGCTGCCGGGCTCGGCACCTCCGGACCTCTGGGTCCTCCGACTCACCTTCCGCACCGCAGTTCCACGAGCGGTTATGGGGGTCACCGTCTGCGTTGCTCTCCCCGTTCGCTTCGTTGTGCTTCTCGTTGTACGAGACGAGATCGTGCAGCGTGAAGCCGTCGTGGGCCGTAACGAAGTTCACGCTCGCGAAAGGTCGCCGCGTGTCGTTCTGGTAAAGGTCGGAGCTGCCGGTGAGGCGTGACGCGAGCTCCGCGACGGTGGATGGCTCACCGCGCCAGAAGTCACGCACGCTGTCCCGGTAGCGGCCGTTCCATTCCGACCACAACGGAGGGAAGTTGCCGACCTGGTATCCACCTTCACCGATATCCCACGGTTCGGCGATCAGCTTGACCCGGCTGATCACCGGGTCCTGCTGGATGATGTCGAAAAAGGTGGCCAGCCGGTCGACCTCGAGGAACTCGCGCGCCAGGGTCGCGGCGAGGTCGAAACGGAACCCGTCAACGTGCATCTCGGTGATCCAGTACCGAAGCGAGTCCATGATCAGCTGCAGCGGGTGCGGGTGCCTGACGTTGAGGCTGTTGCCCGTTCCCGTCGTGTCGTAATAGAACTCCGGCTCGTCCTCCACCAGCCGGTAGTAGGCGCGGTTGTCGATGCCTTTGAAGCAGAGCGTCGGGCCCAGGTGGTTGCCTTCGGCGGTGTGGTTGTAGACGACATCGAGGATGACCTCGATGCCTGCCTGGTGGAGTGTGCGCACCATGGCCTTGAACTCGTTGACCTGCTCCCCGCGCTGGCCGGTGCTGGAGTATTCGTTGTGGGGCGCGAAGAACCCGATCGTGTTGTAGCCCCAGTAGTTTCTCAAGCCTCGATCGACCAGGCGCTGGTCGTGGACGAACTGATGAATGGGCATCAGCTCCACCGCGGTCACTCCGAGAGTGGTCAGGTGGTTGATCACCGCGGGATGGGCAAAGCCCTGGTACGTGCCTCGAAGATGCTCGGGCACGTCCGGGTGAAGACGCGTCAAGCCCTTGAGGTGGGCCTCGTAGATGACGGTCTCGTGGAGCGGGCGGTCGGGCGGCTTGTCGCCGAACCAGTCGAAATGTGGGTGGTGAACGACCGATTTGAACACGTGCGGCGCGCTGTCCTCGATGTTCACCGAGCCAGGGTTCTGCAAGTCGTAGGAATAGCAGGACGAGTTCCAATCGATGTGACCTTCGATCGCGCGCGCGTACGGATCCAGCAGCAGCTTCCGCGGGTTGCAGCGGACGCCTTCGTCGGGCGCATACGGGCCGTGGACGCGATAGCCGTAGCGCTGTCCTGGGCCCACGCTCGGCAGGTAGGCATGCCAAGAGAAGGCATCTACCTCCTCGAGGCGGACCCTGCGCTCCGCTCCCGCATCGTCGAAGAGGCAGAGGTCGACCGCCTCCGCCACCTCCGAGAACAGTGCGAAGTTCGTGCCGTTCCCGTCGTAGCTCGGGCCGAACGGATAGGAGCGGCCGGGCCAGGCCTCGACCCTGTCTTCAGCCATCCGCGACGCCGCTTTCGAGAATCACGACGCTCGATGGTGGCACGCTCAGGCTGCCGGCGTCGGGCCTGATCGCCGGGTTGGATGTCATCAGCACCCGTTCGCCGCCGGAGATGGGGGAGACCCAGTCGGTATCGCCCAGGTTCACCCGCACGACGATTCCGCCTCGCTCGTACACGATCCGCCGCGCCTCAGCATCCAGCTCCACCGTGGGCTCCTGACCAGAATCGTTTTTCGGCACCGCCATGTGACGGCGCAACCGGATCAGCGCCCTGTACCAATCCAGCATCCGGCTGTGGAATGGCTCGTCGAGCTCGTGCCACAAGAGCTTCGAACGATTGAACGTCATCGGATTCTGCGGGTCCGGGACGAGGTCCGGGGCCCAACCAAACGCGGCGAATTCGCGACGGCGTCCCTCGCGCACGGCATTGCCGAGCTCCGGATCCGCGTGGTCCGTGAAGTATTGAAACGGGCTGCTCGCCGCCCACTCCTCGCCCTGGAATAGAAGGGCCGTGAACGGCGCTGTCAGCAGGAGGGCGGCCGCTGCCTTGAGAGCGCCCTCTTCGATCGAGGCGCTCAGCCGATCACCGGTCGCCCGGTTGCCGATCTGGTCGTGGTTCTGGATAGCGATGACGAACGCGTGCGCGGGTAGGCCGGCCGCCTTTCCGCCGCGGGTCTTCTTTCGGTGAGCTGACCACTCGCCGTCGTAGACCCACGCTTGCCGCAGGGCTTTGGCCAACATCTCCAGCGAGCCGAAGTCCTCGTAATAACCGGTCCGCTCCCCAGTCAGCATCGCATGAAGCGCATGGTGCCAGTCATCAGCCCACGCAGCATCGAGGCCGTATCCGCCTGCGTCGCGACTGCGCACGAATCGTGGATCGTTCAGGTCCGACTCGGCGATCACAAACGTAGGCCGGTGCAGCTCGGCGCCAAGCGCTTGCACTTCGCGCGCGAGCTGCTCCAGAACGTGCAGCGGCTTGTGGTCGACGATCGCGTGCACAGCATCGAGGCGAAGCCCGTCGACGTGGTACTCGCGGATCCACATCAGGGCGTTGTCGATCACGAATCGCCTCACCTCTTCGCTGGCCGGCCCGTCGAAGTTGATTGCAGAGCCCCACCCGGTGTGATGGGTGTCGCTGAAGTACGGGCCGAACTCGGACAGGAAGTTGCCGACCGGGCCGAGGTGGTTGTAAACCACGTCCAGCACGACGCCGAGGCTGGCCGCGTGACATGCGTCCACGAGCCGCTTCAGGGCGGCCGGTCCGCCGTAGGAGTGATGCGGCGCGAACAGATCGACTCCGTCATAACCCCAACCGCGATCGCCCGAAAACTCCGCCACCGGCATGAGCTCGATCGCGTCGACCCCAAGCGCGACGAGGTGGGGGAGGTGCTCGATGACCCCGTCAAAGGTTCCCTCTGGCGAAAACGTGCCGGTGTGCAGCTCGTAGATCACGGCCCCGTCCAACCTCATGCCTTTCCAGGCGGCATCGCTCCATGAGTGCGCGGCTTGATTCACCACCTCAGACAGGGCGAGGACCCCATCGGGTTGCGACGCGGAACGCGGGTCGGGCCGGACCTCGCCGCCGTCGAGCGAGAAGCCGTAACGGGTGCCTGCGCCTGCATCGTTGTCCGATAGCTCCCACCAGCCTTGATCAGCCGGTGACATGGCAAGCGTGCGACCGTCCGCCACCAGCTT
>DATBZR010000040.1:0-3872 GCA_036513095.1 Candidatus Dormiibacterota bacterium
TCTGGCAGGAGAACCGGGATAGCGCGTTGCAGGCCGGCCATGCCGCCTCCCGGACAATCGAGTCAGCGCGGCCCTTAGCTCGCCGGATGAGCAAAGCGGTTGGTCGCGATGACTGGGCGCAGGCTCTCGATCGAAGCCGGCCGGCAGCCAGCCTACCCAAGCTTGTCGGTGCCGCCGCCGTCGGGGGCGCGTTCGTCTACTTCATGGACCCGGTCAGGGGTTCGGAGCGCCGGCGCTCGACGCTGGCGGCGGGCCGCCAAGCCTTCACGCAGGTGGCCAAGGCCGTCAAACCTGGTCTCGAGCATCTCGGTGATCGGGTCGCCGGCGCCGGAGAGCGCGTCAAGTCCAAGGTGAGCTGACGAGCACGCTCACCCCGACCGCAAACACAGGAGGTAAACCAGAGTGATCCATCTGCTCATCGTCGCCGCGATCATCCTTTTCGTCCTCTGGCTGTTGTTCCACGCGGCGGCCGGGCTGGTCAATCTTCTGTGGATTGCCATCATCGTGCTCGCCATCATCTGGCTCGTGGGACTAGTCCGTGCCCGCCGGACTTAGATGGCTTAGGCACGAATCCCGAGGCCTTCAAATCGTGACGCCGGCGACCTGGAGGAGGCGCCCAAAGCATCGTCGTGGCCAAGCGGTCACGATGACACGTGACCGCCCCTCGTTGAGCCCTCTTCAAAACGCCTTGCCTCAGCGGCTTTGGAGGACGTAACGCCCAAGGGTGCCCCCCGAAGTCTCCGGCATCGCCATCGTCTGCACGCTGCTCTTCGTGGAAGAGGCCGGTCTGCCGCTCCCCGTCGCCCCCGGCGAGGCGGTGCTGATCGGGGCCGGACTTCTCGTAGCCGGCGGAACCGCTCCGGTCTGGTTGATCGCCCCGCTTGCATATCTCGCGGTGATCTGCGGTGTCCTGACCGGTTACACCTGGGCGCACCGCATCGGGCCTGAACGGGTCCACGCCCTTGCCGCCCGGCTGCACGCCGCGGGACCTTACGATCGAGCCGCGGCCCGGCTCCGCGCCGCCACGCCGCTCCAGATCGCGGTTTCGCGGCTGCTGCCCGGGCTTCGCGTCTACACCTCCTTGGTCGCCGGCGCCGTGAGTCTCAACCTCGGCAGGTTCATGACCGGCGTGCTGCCCGCAAGCGCACTCTGGGTCGTCACTTTCATGGGCCTCGGAATCTTCGCCGGCGCGCCCGTGGAGCGGCTGCTGGGCCGCTTCGAGGCCTATGGTCTGCGCGCGGCTGTGGTCGTGGCTGTGATCGCGGTTTGGGTGTTGGCGGCGCGTCGGGTGCCTGCCGGTGAGACCTCGACGACCGACGAGCACGGCCGCGGTAAGTGGCGCCTTGCGGCCGCCCTCGGCGTCGATCTTGCTGCGGTCGGCTGCGTGGCCGGTGCCCTGAGCCTCGTGGCGGGCCTCGCCCCGCGCGATTCCGAAGAACGTGCCGTCGTGGCTGCGATATTCGCGATCCTGAGCATCATCTACCTGGTGGTGGCCCGCGAGACGGTGGGCTTCACGTTGGGCGAGGCGCTTCTCGACGCCCGATACCAGCCGCGGCGCCGACCCCGTTTGCACCGGGCGGCTTAAGGCGAGTCCGGATCCGTCGCAGTCGGGATCCTGCGGGTCGCCGGGTCGGCGATGATGCAGATGTGGCGTCCCTTCCCGTGTTTCTGGTGCTCGTCGTGTTCGGTGTCGCGTCGGCCGCCACCTGGGCCGCCGGTATCCAACTCTCCAAGTCGACAGATGAGCTTGATCGACGACTGGGCATCGGTGATGCGCTCGAGTGGGATGGTTGTGGGGGGGCAAAAGTCAATCTGCAGAGGCCTGGTCGGACTTTTGACCTCCTACACCGCGCAGCCACTTGCGATGAAGGACTCCCCATGTCTCGGTGTGCTGAGGGGCGTAGATCTCGCGGCGCAGCAGGAACTTGCCAATACGGTTCCGGATCCGTGTGAGGTCGACGCGCAAGTCCTCACGACTGCGGACCAGATCGCGCAGATGCTCCTCGTCTGGCTCAGGGACGCGCACCAGTCGGAGCTCGCCAGCGCTGAGCAGCCGGGCCAGGCGGACAGCGTCACCCTTGTCAACCTTGATGTGGTCGGTGGCGTTCTTGAGGATGTGCCCGGGCGCGCAGACAACGACATCGAGACCTCGCTCGCGAGCTCTCCGGACCAGTCCATAGCCCGTCGGCCCTGCCTCGTACACGGCTCGGAATGGCGGGGCCACCGTGGCCAGCCACTCGAGTACTGCTTCTCCTGGTCGGCCGCTGATTCTTTGTGTGTTGATCTCCCCAGTCGTCGGGTCCAACACCGCGGCCAACGACTCCTTGGCGTGAACATCTACTCCTACCCATCGCATACTTTCCATGGCCGGCGCCTCCTCATCCATAGATGCGGTCATCGGCCGAGGGTGCCTCCTTCGACCGACACCAGTCCGCGCCAGACTATGCGCGAGGCGCCGGTCTTTGTCTCACCTCAAGCTTGCCGCCGCCCCATATGGTCTGTACGAAGCGGTGAAGGAGGGCGGCTACCCGCTGCGCCCTGTCCAGCCGCCGGCCGTGGACAGCACCAGCGGATCATCAGATAACGCCAAGCCCGCCGAGATGTTCGCCTCGGCCCCTGAGCGATCGTTCAGCCTCCGGTCGTCAAGTCCGTCCGCCACTCGGCCAATCGCGCGGTCGTATATGACCACCTGAGCAGAGTTCCGGCCGTCGAACCAGCTCCGGGCCTTTTGCGCCAGCTCCCTGTACCTTTGCTGCCCGGTCCCGGCCGCGAGCCGGTCCATCACGAAGACCGCCGACTGCACGTCGTAGGCCTGGACATGCGGGAGGTCGAAGCCAGATTCGATGACCTCCGCAAACACCGCATTGGCGCTGCTTACCGCGACCTGACGCAGATCCTGCCGGTCGAGCGCGACGGCCGCGTCGATCAACGCCGCCTCCTGGACATGCCCCCACAGATGCGGTCGGCCGCGCTCGTCGGGCGAATTCATCAGCATCCCGTCCGCGCGGCATCCGGCGAGCTCCTCGCACCAGGCGGCAAGGCGCGAAGAGAGCCATGGGTCGGGGGCTCGATGCAGAACGGCCAATGCTGTCAGAACATGGAGAGCTCGGACGTCTGGCGGAGGCGAGCCCGCGGAAGCCGCGGCAAGGCCGTCGGCGAGAACGCCTCGGGCCGCTCCGTTGTCGAGGAGCAGGGCCGCCTCGGCTAGCGCGAAGATTGCGCGTGCCTGCCAGAAGTTGATCCCGGCGACCGAGGTCGGCCCCTCGCTGTTCCGGGCGCCGTCCCAGTCATAAATGAAGTTGTGCCAGCGGCCGTCGGCTTCGTGCATCCAGAGCACGAAATCCAGCAGTCCTTCCGCCCAGGACCGGAGCGCCACATTGCCGGTGACCGCCCAGAGCCTGCACAAGAGGATAGAGGCACGGGCGGCATCGTCCACGCAGGCAACCCCCTCCACCCCGCTCTCGCGGGCATCGAAGAGTTCGCCCTTTGAGCCGGAGTACACCGCGACCGCCAGTGCTCGTGGCCCGGACGCCGGCACCCGTCGTGTCAGGGCCGCTAGCTGCCTCAGCGTTGCGCGCGGCCCCTCGCATCCGTTGTGGGGGGGCAAAAGTCAATCTGCAGGCCCGGGTCGGACTTTTGCCCTCCTACAGCGCGGGGCTCGCCCATCCGGCGTCCGGCCATGCGCCTGTCGGTGGCGAAGAGGACGCGCCGGCCGACGTGCGCACGCTCTGGACAGCGCCTCTCACCGCAACGGCGTTCGATGGTGGACCGCCGTTCGCCCACTCGCCGGTCGGCCGTCCTGGGAACCAGCGTTTCGCAGGGTTGAGGCGCGATACGGTTACCGAGCAGTTCCCAAGCATCGTTGTACGCCT
>DATBZR010000041.1:0-9238 GCA_036513095.1 Candidatus Dormiibacterota bacterium
GATCCGCTTCAACTGCCACACGACTGCTGGCGCGGCGGCCAACGCCATCGCTGTCGGCGAGGCTCTGCCTCGGCTGCCGGAAAGCCACCAGGCTGTGGTCGATGGTGAGATCGGCTTCGCCCACCTCGCGGTGATGGCACGCACCGCCGAGGCGCTCGGAGAGCGCTTCGACGAGAAGGTGCTGGTCGAGAAGGCGAGGGAGAATTCACCTGGCAAGTTCCTTCTACATCTGCCACCACGCCCGGCATGCTGCCGATCCCAAGACCTACGCCGCCGAGCAGGCGGAGCAGGTTCAGCAGCGGCGGCTCAAGTTGAGCACCTGGATGGATGGTTCCTTGCTGATCAGCGGCCAGCTCGACCCGATCGGGGGCGCTGCTGTGCTGGCTGCCTTCGCGCCGCTGGCGCGTAGATCGGGCGCACATGACCACCGCGATCAGGAGCAGCGCAACGCGGATGCGCTGGTCGAGATCTGCATGCACTCTCTGGACAGCGGCCTGATCCCGCAGCGCGCTTCGCAGCGCACCCACCTTCAGGTCACCACCTCGCTCGAGACGCTGCTGGCCCTGCCGGGCGCACCGGCGGCGGAGATGGAGCACTCACTTCCTGTCTCCTCCAGGACGGTAGAGCGCCTCGCCTGCGACTGCTCGGTCACCCGCATCCTGCTCGACTCCGAGTCGATGGTGATCGACGTGGGGCGGGCCAAGCGGACGATCTCCGGACCGCAGCGCAAGGCGCTGAATGTGAGGGACAAGCACTGCGTCTGGCCGGGTTGTGAGCGGCTGGCGAGCTGGACCGAAGGCCATCACCTGGTGCACTGGCTTCATGGCGGCGGAGGCGACCTGCCCAACCTGGCTTTGCTCTGCCACCGGCATCACTGGTTGGTGCATGAGGGGAACTGGCAGATCGTTCGTGGGGATGACGGGCGGATGCTGACCATCCCGCCGTTGGTTTCGTTCGGGTCTCGCCCGCGCGGTCCGGACTAGGCCACTCGGATGTTTATGCACTGTCTTGTATACTCATGCGTCCATGCCAAAGATGGTGAAGGCGGCCGTGGCCGGGGCCAACGGCTATGCCGGGATGACGTTGGTGAACCTGCTGGCCCGCCATCCCGGCGTGCAGCTCAGCCAGCTGACCTCCCGTTCGTACGCGGGTAAGCCTTACTCCGAGGTCTTTCCACTCCTCGAGCTGACAGGTGAGTTCCGCTCGGAGCCGGATCCCAAAGGGCTCGACGTCGTGTTCAGCTGCCTGCCGCACAACGTCGGAGCGGGCAAGGCAGCCGGGTGGCTCGCCGCCGGCGCCCGTGTGATCGACATGAGCGCGGACTTCCGGCTGAACGACGCGAAGCAGTACCCGACCTGGTACCGGCAGGAACATCCCGCACCCGAGCTCCTGGGCAAGGCGGTGTTCGGGCTTCCCGAGCTGCACGAACGCGAGCTCACGGACGCGGCGCTCGTCGCCGTGCCCGGCTGTTACTCGACCGCGTCGATCCTGGCGCTCGCCCCGGCGGTCGCAGCCGGCCTGGCTGCGTCCGATTTCGTGGTCGATGCCAAGTCCGGCGTCAGCGGGGCCGGTCGGTCGCCCGGCATCGGAGTGCATTTCAGCGAGGTCAACGAGTCGGTGGGCGCGTACGCGATCGGCGGTCACCGCCACCTGCCAGAGCTGACACAGGAGCTAGGCAAGCTCAGCCGGAACGGGGAGATCCAGGTCACGTTCGTACCGCACCTGATCCCGATGACCCGGGGCATCCTCGCCACCTGCTACTTCGACTTGAAAGGCTCGCTGGAAGAGCTGCAGGACGCGTATCGAGAGTTCTACGCGGGCCAGCCGTTCACGCGCGTGGTCGACCACCCGCCGGCCACCAAGCTCGCGAGCCACACGAACCTTTGTCTCGTCAACGTCGCCGCCCAGGGGAAGAAGGCGGTCATCACCGCGGCGCTGGACAACCTCATAAAGGGCGCGTCGGGCCAGGGCGTCGAATGCTTCAACATCGCGTTCGGGTTCGACCGCACGACCGCGCTGGAGGGACCGGCCCAATGGCCCTGACCTACCCGCGCGGCTTTCGCGCCGGCACCGCCGCGTGCGGCATCAAGGCTTTCACCGCGGGCGCGTCGGCCATCCCGACCGGGCAGAAAGACGACCTCTGCGTGATCCATTCGGCGCTCCTGTGCGACACCGGCGGAGTCTTCACGACGAACAAGATCAAGTCGGCCTCGGTGGTGATCGACCAACTTCACCTGCAGCACAACCGGGTTCAGGCGCTGACGATCACGTCCGGCAACGCGAACGCTTGCACCGGGGCGCAGGGCTTCAAGGACGCGCTGCAGATCGCGAAGCTATCGGCCGACCGGCTCGACCTCGACCCAGACCAGGTGCTCGTGAGCTCGACGGGCGTGATCGGCCGCTACCTGCCCATGGACGCGATCAAACCGGGCATCGCGGTGGCCTGCGGCAAGCTCAGCGCCGACGGTGGGGCGGCGGCGGCGCGCGCCATCCTGACCACCGACCTCGTTCCGAAAACGGCCACGGCTGAGCTCGAGCTGGCCGGCAAGACGGTTCGTCTGGGGGGCATGTGCAAGGGGTCCGGAATGATCCACCCGAACATGGCGACCATGCTCGCTTACGTCACGACCGATGCCGCCGTTGAGCCGGGGCTGATGGGCACGCTCGTCAAGTCGATCGCAGATCGCAGCTTCAACCAGGTCACGGTCGACGGGGACAGCTCGACCAATGACACCTTCCTGATCCTGGCGAACGGAGCTGCCGGCAACGAGCCGATCCGCAGTGGCAGCCCCGAGGCCGAGCAGCTGGAGCGGGCGCTGCTCGAGGTGGCTCAGCAGCTGGCGCGGGCGATCGCGCGTGACGGCGAGGGCGCCACCAAGCTCATCACGGTGAAGGTGAGCGATGCGCTCTCCGACGCGGACGCCCGTCTCGCGGCTCGCGCCGTCGCCGCGTCGAGCCTCGTCAAGACGGCGATCCACGGCGGCGACCCGAACTGGGGCCGGATCGTGTGCGCGCTCGGTTACAGTGGCGCGGAACTGGCGCTCGACAAGCTTCACCTCACGGTTGGTGGAGAGGTCGTTTTCGAGCGGGGCGCCGGCGTGGATGTGGACCTAGCGGCCGTTCGCCACGCGTTCGAGCAACCGGAGATTGAGATCGTGGCCACCCTCGGGCTGGCGGACGGCCACGCCGAAGCCTGGGGATGTGACCTTTCGGAGGAGTACGTGCGAATCAACGCGGACTACACGACATGACGCTGTCGGTCGAAGAGCGGGCGAAGGTCCTGGTCGAGGCGCTTCCCTACATCAAGCGGTTCCACGGCCAGGTGGTCGTGATCAAGGTGGGGGGCAACGCGATCGAGTCGGCGCGCGACGAGACGCTGCTCGACGTGGTGCTGCTCCGCTACGTCGGAATGCAGCCGGTCCTGGTCCACGGCGGCGGTCCCGAGATTTCCGCGATGAGCGAGCGACTGGGTCTCAAGCCGACCTTCAAGAAGGGTTTGCGCATAACCGATGACAAGACCATGGAGGTCGTGAAGATGGTGCTGACCGGCAAGGTCAGCCCCGACCTGGTGGCGGCCATCCACCGGCTGGGCGGGCAGGCGGTAGGGATGAGCGGCGAGGACGGGCCGACGATCATCGCGGAGCCGCTCGACGAATCGTTGGGCTTCGTCGGACGCGTGACGCAGGTCAACAAGGAGCCGATCACCGCGCTCCTCGGTCGTGGATACATCCCGGTCATCGCCTCGATCGGCATGGGTTACGACGGGCACGCTTACAACATCAACGCAGACACCGTGGCGGCGGAGATCGCCGTCGCGCTGAACGCGGCCAAGGTCATCCTGCTGACGGACGTCCCCGGTGTCCTCGGCGTCGACGGCCAGGTCGTCGCGGTGCTCTCGCGGGCCGATGCCCGGCAGCGGATCGAAGCCGGCGAGGTCACGGGCGGGATGATCCCGAAGCTCGAAGCCTGCCTGCGCGCGCTCGACGTCGTGCCGCTCGCTCACATCGTCGACGGCCGCACGCCGCACGCCCTGCTGCTCGAGCTGTTCACCGAGGCCGGCATCGGGACGATGGTCACTCCCTGATCGCCATGAGCACGTCCGAGCTTGCCGATCGCTACCTGATGCAGACGGGCCGCCGCCTGCCGGTGACCTTCGTCCGCGGACGAGGCTGCATCATCTACGACGATTCGGGGCGCGAGTACCTCGATCTGGTCGCCGGCATCGCGGTGAACCTGCTCGGGCATTCTCACCCCGACGTGGTCGCGGCCGTGACCGCTCAGGCCAACACCCTGATCCACACCTCCAACCTGTATTTCACTCAGCCCCAGGTGGAGCTGGCGCAACGGCTGGTGGAGCTCTCGTTCCCGTCTCGCGTCTTTCTCTGCAACTCGGGCGCGGAGGCCAACGAGGCCGCCATCAAGATCGCGCGCAAGTGGGGAACGCGCAACCGCGACGGCGCGTTCGAGATCATCACGACGACGGGTTCGTTCCACGGACGCACGCTGGCGGCGGTCACCGCCGGCGGCCAGCACAAGTACTCCGATCCGTTCAAGCCACTCCCCGAAGGCTTCGTGCACGTGGCCTACAACGACCTCGACGCGATCAAGGACGCAACCAACGTGCGCACCGTCGCGGTGATGCTCGAGCCCGTCATGGGTGAGATCGGCATCATCCCGGCTGACCCCGGTTATCTCGCTGGCGTCCGCGCTTGGTGCGATGCGCAGAACCTGCTCTTCATCCTCGACGAGGTGCAGACGGGGCTGGGACGCACCGGCCGCTGGTTCGCGCACCAGCACCACGGCATCACGCCTGATGTGATGACGCTGGCCAAAGGGCTGGGCGGCGGCGTGCCGATCGGCGCATGCCTCGCCAACCCTCGCGCGGACGTCTTCGAGCCCGGCGACCACGGCTCGACGTTCGGCGGCAACCCGCTGGCCTGCGCGGCGGCGATCGCCGTGCTTTCGGTGATCGAACGGGACGGGCTGGTCGGCCACGCCGCCGAGATGGGCGAGGTGCTCCACGACGCGCTGCTGGACCTCGGCGCCAAGGAGGTGCGCGGCCTGGGGCTGATGCAGGCCTTCGAGTTCGCCGAGCCGCGTGCCAAAGCATTCCAGCAGGCGTGCCTCGAGGCCGGCCTGATCGTCAATGCCGTCGACGACCACTCCATCCGGCTGGTGCCGCCTCTGATCATCGAAAGCGCCCAGATCGATTGGGCTCACGCCACGATGCGGAAGGCGACTAAGTGACGCCCACCAAGACCCAGCGCCACAACGCGATTCTCGACGTGGTGAACCGGGGCACGGCCCACACGCAGCAGGACATCGCATCCGCGCTCGCGCGTCGCGGGATGCGGACCACCCAGGCGACGATCTCACGAGACATCCAGGAGCTCGGGCTGGTCCGATCAGGCGAGGGCTACCGCAGCTCCGTGTCCCTCGTGCGCGAGCTTGTGCTGTCGATCGAGCTCGTCGAGCCGGTGGCGGTGATCAGAACCCCTCCAGGAACCGCCAACCTCGTGGCTCGGCGAATCGACGAAGCCGCCCTGCCCGGCATCGCCGGCACGGTGGCGGGCGACGACACGATCATCGCTGTGCTGCGAAAGCCAGGTGCGGGCCGGGCGCTGAGGGAACTTCTCACCCATGGCGGCTAGGGGGGTGCGGTGGGGGAAGGGCTTTGCCCGGCCACCGCAAGGGGGGCTTTCCCCCCACAAATGACCAAGAAGCTCGTTCTCGCGTACTCGGGCGGGCTCGACACGTCTGTGGCGATCCGCTGGTTGAAGGATCTCGGCTGGGACGTGATCGCGTTCACCGTCGACCTCGGCGAGAAGAAAGACCTCGACTCGATCCAGGCGCGCGCCCTGAAGACCGGCGCGTCGGCGGCATATGTCGCCGATGGACGGGCGCCGTTCCTGCAGCTGTTCGTGTGGCCCTCACTGCAGGCGGGCGCCGTTTACGAGAAGGAATACCCGCTCGCGACCGCGCTCGGCCGGCCGCTGATCGCGGCCATGATGGTCGAGGTGGCCCGGCGCGAGGGTGCGACCGCCATCGCGCATGGATGCACGGGCAAAGGAAACGACCAGGTGCGATTCGACGTCACGACGGCCGCCCTTGCGCCCGACCTCGAGGTCGTCGCGCCGGTGCGCGAGTGGGGCATGAACCGGGACGACGAGATCGAGTACGCCGCCAAGCACGGTATCGAGGTCCCGGCGACGGTGCGCTCCCCCTACTCGACCGACGAGAACCTGTGGGGCCGCTCGATCGAGGCGGGCGTGCTCGAGGATCCATGGGCCGAGGCCCCGCGCGACGTCTACACCTGGACGCGCGATCCGCGCGATTGCCCGGATGAGCCCGCCTACGTGGAGATCGGCTTCAAGCACGGACTGCCGGTGTCCCTCGACGGCAAGCCGGTCGATGCGCTGCAGCTGGTGACGGAGCTCAATCGAATCGGCGGTGAGAACGGCGTCGGGCGCATCGATCACCTGGAGAACCGGCTGATCGGCATCAAGTCGCGCGAGATTTACGAGGCTCCGGCGGCGGTCCTGCTGCTGCAGGCGCACCAGGCGCTCGAGGACATCACCCTCCCCAAAGAGGTGGCGCGGTTCAAGGACACGGTCGCCCAGCAGTGGGCGCAGATGGTGTACGACGGGCTCTGGTTCAGCCCGCTGCGCGACGCCCTCTATGCGTTCGTGGCTGAGACCCAGCGCCACGTCACCGGCGATGTGCGGGTCAAGCTGTTCAAGGGATCGTCGCAGGTGGTCGGACGCAAGGGGCCGCACCAGCTGTACCAGCTGTCGCTCGCGACCTACGGAAAGGGCGATGCGTTCGACCAGTCGGCCGCGGCGGGCTTCATCAAGCTGTGGGGAATGGGGGTGCGCACCTCGGCACGGGTCCAGGGCCAGCTGCACGGGCGGGAACTCGGCAATTTGCTTGGCGACGTGAAGAGGCTGACGCCATAGCACGCGCCCGCACCAAAAGAAACTTAAGCCCCTCACCCCGAGGGGAAGAGGGGGAGGCATCCGGAAAGCTCTGGGGGGGCCGGTTCAGCCGCCCGTTGCTGCCTGAGCTCGAGCGGTTCTCGTCTTCGCTCGAGGTCGACTTCGAGCTCTACCCGTTCGACATCGCCGGGAGCGTCGCCCACGCCCGCGGGCTGGCCGCGGCGGGGCTGCTGTCCAAAGCGAAGCTGACCGCGATCGAGCGCGGCCTCCGGAGGGTCAAGCGCGAGCTTGACTCCGGCGAGTTCGACTTCAAAGAGACCGACGAAGACATCCACACGGCAGTCGAGCGCCGGCTGACGGAGCTCACGCCGGCCGGCGCCGCACTGCATGCGGGCCGCTCGCGCAACGACCAGGTCGCGCTGGACCTTCGGCTCTACTGCCGGGCGGCCGCCTCGGTGATCGTGTCTTCGATCGCGGACGTCGTCGATGCTCTCGCGGCCAAGGCGCGCGCGCATTCGGGGTGGGTGATGCCCGGTTACACGCACCTTCAGCGTGCGCAGCCGGTCACGGTGGGCCACCACCTGCTGGCACATGCCGAACCCCTCCTGCGAGACGCGGAGCGCGTTCGCCGCGCCTACGACGCCGCGGGTGAGATGCCCCTCGGATCAGGGGCGCTCGCGGCCACGACCCTACCGCTCCAGCGCGAGCGGGTGCGCCGGGAGCTCGGTTTCGAGCGCCTGACCGCCAACAGCATCGACGCGGTGGCCGATCGCGACTTTGCTCTTGACCTCGTCTATGCATGCGCGTGCGCGTCGCTGCATCTCAGCCGGCTCGCGGAGGACGTCGTCATCTGGGCGAGCGCCGAGTTCGGGTTCATCATGCTGGCTGACGAGGTGTCGACCGGTTCCAGCCTGATGCCCCAGAAGAAGAACCCGGATATCGCGGAGCTGTTGCGAGGCCGCGCGGGCCGAGCACTCGGTAGCCTGGTGAGCCTGGCCACTGTGTTGAAGGGCCTGCCCCTCGCTTACGACCGCGACCTGCAGGAGGATAAGACGGCGCTTTTCGCCGCCGTCGATAACGCGCTGGACTCGCTGGACGCGGCCGCGTTGCTGGTTCAGCACCTCGAGTTCGATCGCGAGAGGCTGGCCGAGGCGGCAGGCGACCCGACGCTCCTGGCGACGGATGCAGCCGAGGTCCTCGTGAAGGCAGGCGTTCCATTCCGGAAGGCTCACGAGACCGTCGGCCGCCAGGTCCGCGACGGAAGTCTGAAGGCGCCCTGGAAGGTCCAGGTTTCGATCGCCAAGCGCGACCTACCGGGCGCGCCGCACCCGCGCCGGGTCGCAGCCCGGGCGGCGGCAGTCCGTCGCGAGGCCACCGCCCTCCGCCGCTGGGCGAGGGGACATCCCCCCAGACTTCCAAGCTAGAGTTCCCGGCACGATGCTGCTAGCCGTGGATGTCGGCAACACGAACGTGACGCTGGCCCTGTTCGACGGCGAAAGGCTGGTCGCTGACTGGCGGGTCACCTCGCATCGTGAGCGGACGGCGGACGAGATGGCCGTCGAGCTGAGGCAGCTTTTCGAGTTGCGCGGATTCGAGGTCGGCGTGGTCGATGGAGTCGTGATCTCGAGCGTCGTGCCCACGGTGAACACGGCGCTGATCGAGGCCTCGAGGCGTTACCTGAAGTGCGAGCCGCTGATGGTCGGACCCGGGGTCAAGACCAGCGTGCGCATCCGCTACGACAACCCGAAGGACGTCGGCGCCGACCGGATCGCGAACGCCCTGGCGGCCTACTCGAAGTACGGAGGCCCGGTGGTGGTGATCGACTTCGGCACCGCCGTCACGTACGACGCAATCAATGCCGAGGGCGACTACCTGGGAGGCGCGATCGCGCCCGGGGTCGAGATCTCGCTCGAGGCGCTCGTGTCGCACACGGCGATGCTCCGCCGGGTCGAGGCCGTGGCGCCGGACTCGGTGATCGGGCGCAACACGGTCGCCTCGATCCAGTCAGGCCTTGTCTGGGGGTTCGTGGCACAGGTCGAAGGGATGGTCCAACGGATGGTCTCCGAGCTCGGCGGATCGGCCAAGGTGATCGCTACCGGCGGCCAGGCTGCGCTCGTGGCAGGCCTGACCAGCGTGATCGAGACCACCGACCCGCTTCTGACCGTCGAGGGTTTACGTCTTATATACGCCCAAAACTCGGACGGCGATGCTAGACATTAGGGCCTTATGAAAACGGCCCCGGCGTTCCACGTCTACCTGCTGGGCAACTTCGAGCAGCCCGAGCTCACCCAGCTGCTGGCCGA
>DATBZR010000042.1:0-2303 GCA_036513095.1 Candidatus Dormiibacterota bacterium
CCTGATATATTCTCGACTTCCCCAATGGCCAACTTCTACAACCGCTTTCTGGAGACTGTGCAGCGCTGGCCCGACCTTGTCGCGGTCGAAATGCAGCGCCAGTCCGGCGACATCGAGCGCCACACTTACGCCGAATTGCGCACCATGGCGGAATCGGTTGGCCGCTGGCTGAACACTACCGGACTCGAGCGTGGCAGCCGCTGTGCCATCCTCGCCGGCAATGGCTCGCGCTGGGTCGCCTGCTACCTGGGGACCATTGCCGCCGGCATGATCGCCGTTCCGCTCGACACCGCTTTCGACGCCTCCCAGGTCGCCAAGCTCCTCGACGATAGCGAGTCTTCCCTGCTCTTCGCCGACGCTCGTAATGCCGATACCGCGGCCAGCGCCATCGGCTCCCGCCCCATTCGCCTCGTGCTGATGGAGGACGCGCCCTGCGCCCTCGCTCCCGCCGCCACTTTCGACCAGATCATCGCCGCCGGAGCGATCGGCTTCCGTGCCCTGGAAGTTTCGCCCGATGATATCGCCGCCATCCTTTACACATCGGGCACCACCAGCGACCCCAAGGGCGTGATGCTCACCCACGCCAACTTTGTCGCCGAAACCGATGGCGCCTTCCGCATCGTGGAGTTCGGCTCGACCGACGCCATCCTCGGCGTCCTGCCCTTATTTCACGCCTTGGCACAGATGGCGAACCTGCTCCTGCCGATGGCCGGCGGCGCCCGCGTCGTTTTCCTCGAATCCCTGAACACGCAGGAGTTGCTGCGCGCCCTCCGCGAGCGCGATATCACCCTCTTCTGCTGTGTCCCGCAATTTTTCTATCTGATTCACGAGCGCATCCTCAAGGAAGCCGGCGCCCACGGACGTCTCGCCGAGAGCGCCTTCCGCTGGATGCTCAAGCTCAGCGCGCTCTCCCGCCGCTTCGGCTTCAACCTGGGTAAGTTGCTGTTCAAGCGTGTTCACCAGATGCTCGGCCCCAAGATGAAATACCTCGTCTCCGGCGGCTCCAAGCTCGACGCCGATGTCGCCCGCGATTTCCACGCCATGGGCTTCAACCTCCTCCAGGGATATGGCCTGACCGAAACCTCCGGCGCCGCCGTCGCCACTCCTCCCGACGACAACGTCATCGGCGCCATCGGCAAACCGCTACACGTCGCCGAGATAAAGGTCCGCGATCCCAAGCCGGCGGACGACGGCGCGGGTCCTGCCATCGGCGAGATCATGGTCCGCGGCCCGCTCATTATGAAGGGCTATTACCGGCGCCCCGAAGCCACCGCCGAAGTCATCGAGCCCGACGGCTGGCTGCACACCGGCGACCTCGGCTACCTCGACCCGCGCGGCCACCTCTTTATTACTGGCCGCGAAAAGGAAGTGATCGTTCTCAGTTCCGGCAAGAACATTTATCCGGAAGAGATCGAAGCCCACTACCTGAAGTCGCCCTTCATCAAGGAGCTATGCGTCCTCGGCATCGAATCGCGGCCCGGTGAGCCTTTCGCCGAGCGCCTTCATGCCGCCGTGGTCCCGAATTTCGAAGTCCTGCGCGAGCGCAAGATCGTCAACGCGCGCGAGGTCATCCGCTTCGACATCGAGACGCTCTCCCAGCGCTTCCCAGCCACCAAGCGCCTGCTCAGCTTCGATATCTGGCAGCAGGACCTCCCTCGCACCACCACCCGCAAGATCAAGCGCTTCGAAGTCGAACGGGTCGTCCGCGAGCGGCAGGCCGCCCAGCAGGTGGAAGGCGAAGACGTCGGCCGCACTCTCACCGATGAGGACCGCGAGTGGCTCGCCCTTCCCGACGTCGCGCTGGCGATCGCCGTCCTGCAGCAGAACTTCAAGGACCTGAAGCGCCCCATCCACCCGCACGACAATCTCGAGCTCGACCTCGGCCTCGACTCCATGGAGCGCGTCGAGCTGCTCGTCGCGGTCGAACAGGCCGTGGGAGCTTCGGTTCCCGACGAGATCGTCAGCCAGGTCTATACCGTGCGCGAATTGGTGGACGCGGTCCGTAACCACGGCACTGGGTGCCCCACCCTGACTGGTGTTGGAAGGGTGGGAATGGCCTGGGATTCCGTCCTCAACACCGATCCCACCGACCCCGACGTGCTCAGCGTCGTCCGTCCCCACCCAATCGCCGAGCACTGGTGGTACCTGTCCGGCCGCATCGTCCAGATTTTCGGCCGCGACATGTTTTCCATGAAAGTCGTCGGCCTGGAGAAGTTGCCCAAGCAGGGGCCGTACATCATCTGCCCCAACCACCAGAGCTTCCTCGATGCGGTGATGCTGGTCTCGTCGCTGCCTTACTACGT
>DATBZR010000043.1:0-51587 GCA_036513095.1 Candidatus Dormiibacterota bacterium
GCTCGAGCGCGAGGTCGTGCCCGCCTTCTACGAGCGCGACAAGGATGGGATTCCTCAGCGCTGGGTCGAGATGATGCGGGCGTCGATCCGCCACACGGCTACGGCGTTCGCGGCCCGCCGGATGGTGATCGACTACTTCGATCTGGCCTACGCGCCGGGGGCAAGAAGGGTCGAGCAGCTGCGGCTGCTTCCGGATTGGGGCGGATAGGGTTGGATGAGCTGCAGAGTAGGGGCTTAAGCCCCTCACCCTAGCCCTCTCCCCGACGGGGATAGGGAATGTGCTTTCAATCCGCTAGCGCTCCCACTCCTCGGCGTTCGCGTCTGGCGGTGATGGCTGCCAGGTAGAGCTGCACATACCGATGTGCTGACCGCGACCACGAGACATCCTCCGTCATGTCGCGCCGTACCAGCCACGACCACGCCGCCGGGTGCCGGAACGTTTCGGCCGCCCGCACCACCGCGCCGTAGAACTGCCACGAGTCGTAGTCGTCGAAGGTGAACCCGTTGCCGGTCGCCGCGACCGGGTCGTAGTCCCGGATCGTGTCGGCCAGACCGCCTGTCTCACGCACCACGGGGACCGTGCCGTAGCGCAAGGCGATCAGCTGCGCGAGCCCGCACGGCTCGAACCGCGACGGCATCCACAGCATGTCGGCCCCGGCGTAGGTGCGCTGGGCGAGAGCGGCGTCGAATCCGATCGTCGCTGAGACCTGGTGTGGAGCCTCGGCCGCCCAGCGCCGGAACATGTCCTCGTAGCGCCGGTCGCCCGTCCCGATCACGACCACCTGCAAGCCCAGGTGAAGAAGGTGCGGCATCGCCTGCTCCACGAGGTCGATGCCCTTGACGTCGTAGAACCTCGAAACGATCGCGCACACCGGCCTGTTCACGTCATCGAGGCCGAGCTCCGCCTTGAGCTCGGCGCGGCATAGCGCCTTGCCCTCCGGAGCGTCCGCCGAGTAGTGATGCTTCAGGTTGGGATCGCGCTGCGGGTCAAAGATCTCGTAGTCGATGCCGTTGACGACACCGTGGAGCTTGTGAGCGTTGCGGCGCAACAGCTCGTCGAGGCCCTCACCGTATTGCGCAGTCTGGATCTCCGAGGCGTAGCGCTCGCTGACGGTGTTGACGACGTCTGCGAAATGGATGCCGCGGCCCAGGACGTTGACGACGCTGTCGAGCCCGGGGATGCCCACCTGGATCAGGCCCCACTCCTCGAGGCCCGCCAGGACCAGGGCGCCAAAGCCGAACGTACCCTGCGCCGCGAGGTTGTGGATCGTGAGGTTGGTCGCGATCTTGGCGTACGGGCCTTCCGTGTAGACACGCTCGAGCAGGTTCGGCACCAGCGCGGCGAACCAGTCGTGGACATGGATCACGTCCGGGAAGAACTCCAGCTCGGGCAGCATCTCCAGCAGGGCGCGCGAAAAGAAAACCGATCGCGCATCGTCGTCGCCGAAGCCGACGATCCCGTCGCGGTCGAAAAGCTGCGGGCAGTCGACGAAGTACACGACCATATCGCCGAGCCGTCCTTCGTAGATCGTCGCCTCCAGCTTCTGGGCGCCGAGCGGCACCTGCAGGCCCGTGACGACCGGACGCAGGTTGTTCCGCCCGATGTCGATCTGCCGGTAGCGCGGAAGCACGACCCGGACATCGTGGCCCACCTGGCGCAGCTCCTTCGAGAGCGCCGCCGCGACGTCCGCGACGCCACCGAGCTTGGCAAAGGGCGCGAGCTCCGCCGTCGCGACCAGCACCTTGAGGTTCTGTGAGTGGGGCACTGCCGCGGCAGGCGCCTCTCCCGGCACGCGCACGCCGAGCGAGCCGGATGGCGGCACGACCTCGATGTCTTTTCCATCACGGCTCACGACCAGCGCCATCTCGACCGTGTCGCCAGGGTGCTTGCTGAGGCGCTCGAACGGAACCGCGACGAAGAACGGGTCGGGCACCTCCCAGGCGGTCTCGACGACGCCGCGGACTTGTTCGACTGGTGCGCCCTGCGCGCGCCGGGCGGGCTCGACGATCTTCGCGACCGTGATCGAGCCACCTACAGCGCGCGGCACGATCCGCACCGCGTAGGCGGGCTCGAAGCCGAGGTCCGCTGTGGCGACGACCGGAAGCGGCAGGTCGATGTCGCTAGCGCCGTCGCCGGCCAGCGAACCCGAGCAGTAGAGCCACAGGTCGATGTGCTGGGCCTCCAGCTCGGCGGGCGTGCGCGGCGTGTCGACCCGCACGTACATCTGCTCGCCGTCGTTGCCGTAATAGACGCGCTCGACGATCCCTGCCGGGCGGTGCAGCGCCCCGAAGCCCGAGCCCACCTGGAAATAGCCCGCCTTGCTCCACTCCGCATCGTCGTGTGAGGCCGGGCTGATCGCGGCCGCGGGTGCGCCACGCTCGGGGGCCGGCGCGCGCTTGATGATCGGTTGAAACAGGCGCGCCGGGGCGCGCGAACCCATGAGCTTGTAGACGTTGCGCAGGTGCAGTCGGAACTGGTTGTCCCAGATCGGGTCCATGCCCGAGTCGTGCTTGCGGCTGAACCACCAGAACCAGTCGCTGCCCTCGGTGATCAGGATCTCGCGCCAGGCGAGCGCCGCCTGGTCCGAGTCTTTCGGCCGCTGCACGGATTGGTCTTCGAGCCAGGCACGGGTCTCGGCGAGCAGGTCCCAGGCGACGTTGTGCTCGGGGTCGCCGATCCACGTGTCGAGGCTCGCCCCGATCCAGCTGCCCGTGTGAAGGTGGTGCAGCTGCTGCTCGGCGGGATGCTCCGCGAGGAAGTCCGACACGGTCGTGGTCACGACGTCATCAGTCGCTTCGAGCTCGGTGTACAGGGCGTTGAGGAAGTCGTGGCCGTCGCGCGGGTAGAACTCCCACGCGTTCTCGCCGTCCAGCGCGATCACCACCAGCAGGTCGCGATCGCCCTGGTGCTCGCCGATCCCCTTGAGCCGGCCGATCAGGTTGCGCGCCGCATCGATTGACGACATGCGCTGGTAGTCGAAGCCGATGGCATTCGAGATCTGCGAATCGCGGAACACCATCGTCAGGTTCTTGTCCTCGCGCTCCAGTCGCTTCGGGCTGTACAGGTGCTCGTCCCGCGAGTAACGGTTCTCCATGGAGCGCGCGAGGACCTCTTCGTCGCTGATCATCCAGCCCACGCCGGCGCTCGCGACCAGGTCGACGATGCTCTCGCCCACCGCCATCTCCGAGGGCCACATGCCGGCCGGCCGGCGCCCGAGCAGGCGCTCGAAGAGGCCGAGGCCGAGCTCGATCTGCCGTTCGGCGTCCTCCCGATGTGAGAAGTGGTGCTCGGGCAGCTGGAGCTGCGGGTTGGCGATGCGTGCAGAGTCGACGTGAGTCAGCAGCGGCAGGATCGGGTGGTAGTACGGCGAGAATGTCAGCTCGGCCTGTCCGCGGTCGGCGAGCTCGCGGTACTTCGGGATGACCTTCTTCATCATGTCGAGCTGGGCGGTGAAGAGCGGCTGCTTGTCCGCCTCCGCGAAATCGCGATCCTTGCGCTTCAGCTCCGCAAGCCGCGGGTCGGACTCCATCCAGACGGGGTCGCACCAGGCGAGGTTGAACCAGACCTGGAGATCGCGAATGTCCTGAGTCGTGAACTGGGCATCGACCGGCCGTGAGGCGAGCTCGAGGTAGCGGGGCGACTGCTGGACACGAAGCGCACGCGGCGACTCGCGCATCCAGCGCAGCAGGAAATCGCGTTCCTCGGCCGACAGGTCGGCGGCCTCGCGCCGGCTCAGGTTGAGGAAGAGGTCGACCGACTCCTCCTTCCCGTAATCCTCGATCTGGGCCAGGAGCGAGGGGACGAGGTTGAAGGTCGCGCGCAGCTTGGGATAGCCGTCGAGCAGGGCCGGCATCTTGAAATAGTCCTTGGCCGAGCGCAACCTGACCCACGGCAGCAGGTAGGTGCTGGTGAGGTCGTCCTTGTAGTAAGGCTGGTGCATGTGCCAGACGAAAGCGACATGTACGGGTTTCATCTCTTATCCAACAAATCGATCCAGTGCGCGGATGAAGTTTAAGTACACGCGCTGCTGCTCTCGGATGATCCCGTTCGGACCGAGCTCCCACCACTCGTCCGGAGTGAAGTACGCGCTGACCTCCGCCGCCGGCCCCGAACGGCCGAACCACTGGATCAGATGCAGGTTGTCCGACTGGAGCAGCCACCTTGCGATCTCGATCAGCCTCGGGTCTCCCGTGAGCCGAGCTTTCGAGTAGGCATGGTGCATGAGGCGGAACAGACCCTGCTGGGCCTGGTTGCCGAGGAAGAACTCCATGCCGCCCTCGCCTGCCCATGTGGTCCCGTATTCGTTGACCGGGATCTCGTAGCGCGGATCGTCCAGCTCGGCGACCGCCTCCGACGGCAGCATCATGCGAACCTTCCGCTTCTTGAGCTGAGTGCTCAGCCCGCGCACGAACTCAAAGATGCCCGTGTCCCGCCGGTGGTGCTCGCCAAACGTCTCGAAGTCCCAGCCGAGCGTGACCACGTCGCCCCAGGCGTCGCGCACCCAGCCCGCATACGTCTCGGGCCCCAGCGGCCACATGCTCCAGCTGCTGTTCGAGAAGCGGTAGCCGACGTCGTCCGACAGCGCGTGATGGCGGGCGAGGAGCGCCAGGCTCTGCGCGGGGTACCGGAAGACATGCGTCGGATCCTGCCAGTTCAGCTGCCACGCACGGCCTTCCATCAACGCCGCGGTGAAACCGCACTGCTGGAGGGCGAAGTACACGTCGTTGGACATGAACATCTCGGTCGTGTCCGTCACCGTCACGGGTTTCTGGAACAGCTCCTCGAGACGGCGCCGGGCCCACAGCATCGACTCCTTGAACTCGACGATGTCCATGTAGAAGAGCCACGAGTGGTACGGCTCCACGCACACGACCTCCACGTTCGGGCTCGCGCACAGCCGCTTGAAGGAGTCCATCACCTTGCTCCCCCACCTCTCCGCCTGCACGAGAAACGAGTTGCTGAACCCGATCGACATCCGCCAGCCGCGCCTGGTGAGGTCGCGGAACATCGCGGTCGCCGGAAGGTACGCGGCGCGCGCCACCTGGTCGAAGTAGCGCCGGTCCATCTCCTCGTCGAAGATGAAGCGCGCCAGGTCGTCGGGCTGAGTCCCGGCCGGGATGACATGCGCCGGCAGCTTCAGGCGCCGTGGCTGGTGGACCACGGTGTAGACGATGACGTTCTCAGCCACGCGCGACACTGGGCTTGCGAGTTCGCGCCGGAGCGACCTTCCGTTCCGCCGGCGGGGGTCTCACCGCCTGCTGCGCGGCAGCGAACTCGATCCGCAGCAGGAGCTCGTCGATCACCTTCTCCCAGACATAGGCCCGCGCCGTGGTCCGGCCGCGCCTGCGCATGGATGCCGCCAGCCTGGGTCGCTCTTTCAGCAGCGCCAGCCCGGTGACGAGCTCGACCGGGTCGCTGGTCTCGAGGATCAGGGCGTTGCGATATGCCTCGGCGTAGTCCTCGCCTGTCGAGCCGGTGACCGCGAGGCCGCCTGCCGCCATGACCTCGAGCCCGACGAGACCGAATGGTTCGTGCCCGGAGTTCGCAAGAACCGCGTCGCAGGCTCCATAGATCAACAGGAGCATGTCGTCGCTGACAAAGCTCGTGAAGTTGACCACATCCGCCTCCGGGTTTTGACGCAGTAGAGATGCCAATCCCAGCGGGTCGGCCGGCGTGGCGGCATCGATCACGACGAGGCCCTGGTGTCGCGCGTGGTCGAGCACCTCACTCCCGTGCGGCTCGCGCCCGCCGCGTATGAGCAGCTTCACGGTCTGTCCACGGCGCTTGAGAAAGGCCATTGCCGACACGGCCATCAACCAGCGCTTGTCGGGGTCGAATCGCCCGATCTTGAAACAGAGATGGTCCGCATCCGCGGCGACTCTGACGGCGGCCACCGCGGCGGGATCCGCGTCGGCGATCGAGGAGCGAGGGATGCCGTTCGGGATGACCACGGGGTTCTGGCCCGAGTTCCACATCATGAACTTCATGTAGCGGCTCACTGTCGTGATGGTCGTGGCCAGCGCCAGCGCCGTCCAATCGATCCTGTGGAAGCCGAAGGTGTTGTTCGCGTTCCAGAGCATCACGACCCGGTCGCGCAGTCCACGGCGGTACAGGCTGTCGGAGATCAAGCCCATCGACCACGAGGTATGCCACTCCTCGCCCATCACGACCACGCTGTGCCCTGCGGTGACGGCCGGTGCGATGACCTCTTCGATGACGCCCGCCGGCAAGCTGGCGTTCCAGTCGCGGAGCTTGCCCTCCTCGCCGTCGTACACCCCGCCGCGGTGCTGCGCGGAGATCCACTGGCACCAGCGGCGGTAGTGCAGCCGGCCACCTTCGTGGGTTTCTTCACCGGGTAGGTCGGGATCGCCGACAAAGTACAGGTGAGTCTCGTATCCGAGAGTCGCCAGCGAACGCGACAGTCCCTTCACGCGCACCCCGAGACCGCCGGCCTGGCTGTACAGATCGGGGCCTTCGAAGCTCAGCAGGACGAAGACCGTCCGGTCGGGCGTGAAGATCACGACAGCGCGCCGAGAATCTCCAGCGCCTCCGCGTGGAGCTCCCTGGTGGGCGCGCAGAGCAAAGTCGTACGGCGCTCGAGCGAGGCGGGTTGAGGTCCGATGGGATTCCCCCGCATGTCGGTGGCCACGCCACCCGCCTCCGCAAGCAGAAGCAGGCTTGCCGCCATGTCGAACACGCGCACCGGCATCGGCGCGCAGAAGACGTCGAACCCGCCCGAGGCGGTGTGCGCTATGGAAAGCGCCATCGATCCCAGTATGCGGAGCTTGCTCGCACGCTCCACGAGCGGGCGGGCTTCGGTGATCGCGCGCGGTGAGCTCTCGAGCCCGAGGATCTCGATCCGCTTCGGATCCTGGCGCGGAATCATCGCCAGCGGCGCGCCCGAGCGCCGAGCGCCCTGCTTGCGGATCGCCGTCCACTCCTCCCCGGTGTTCAGGTTCAGCACCAGGCCCGCGAACGTGTCGTCGATGGTGGGACCGTCGAGCACCGCGAGCATCAGGCCGAACAGCGGCACGCCCTGCCTGGCGTTGAGGCTGCCATCAACCGGGTCGACCAGCACCAGCGGGAAGGGCGCGCCGAAGTCGCGCATACCCGACTCTTCGGACAGGACCGAGAACTTCTCGCCGCGCTCACGGGCCAGCGCCTCGAGCTCCGTGAAGACGACCGCCTCGGCGGCGCGGTCGACCTCCATGGTCGTGTCGCCGCCCGCGCCGACCTCGAACCGCACACCTCCGGCTACGGTCCCGGCGATCGGGATCACGGCGCCCCGCACGCCCGCGCCGATGCGCCGAAACAGCTCGATCCAGTCGACGGGTTTCAAATTGGTGCGCCCTGCGCGCGCCCGGCGGGTTTCATCAGTGCGCCCTGCGCGCGCGCTTTGATTAGTGCGCCCTGCGCGCGCGCTTTGATTAATGCGCCCTGCGCGCGCCCGGCGGGTTTCAGGCTAGACCGGAGTCGGGCGACACTTTTCGCCTTCGGCGGCGGCGGCGCTCGACGACGATCGTGATCAGGTAGGGCTGCTGCATCGCCCACACGCGTTCGATCAGCTGCGGTACCGGCACGCTGTGCGGCTTCTCGATACCCAAAAGAACGAGAGCCTCCGCCACCGGGTCCGGCAACTCTGTCTTGTCGTGGAGGTTTAGCTGCTCCAGCGTTTCAAGGATGTCATCCAGCCGGCGCAGCCCCCCGCGCCGATTCTGATCGGATCGGTTGAGCACCGCTGACAGCTTAATGAGGTTGCGCGGCGCGTGTGAGAACGCCACTCACCTCGTCCGGTCGCTCGAACTGCAGCCAGTGCCCAGCGCCCTCGAGAACGACCAGCTCGTAGGGACCGTCGACCCGGGTGGCGGTGGCCTCGACAGCCCGCCTTCCGAGCGCGGGATCCTCGTCGCCCCAGAGCAGCGTTGTGCGTGAGGTGATGTTCAGTTGCTGCGTGAGCGCCGACCACGCGCCGCCGCCAGCGCCAAGGTTGGCACGGTAGTAATTGAGGGCGGCGGTCATGCGTCCGGGCCGGCTCAGGGAATGCGCGAAGTGATCGACGATGGCCCGCGGCACCGCTTCCGGGTTCGGGCCGAGAGCGAACATCGCGCGGAGGCGGCGCTGGTCCTCATCCGCCAGCACGTGCTCGGCTTTGCCCACCTCGAGGAACAGCGCGACGTAGCGCGATCGGTCGCGCTGGTCCTGGTCGACGCGGCTGGCGTCAGCCAGCGCGGCCGGATGTGCGACCGACAGAACCGTCAGCGTCTTCGTCATCTCCGGGTGGCGCCCGGCGAAGAACCACGCGACGAGCGCACCCCAGTCATGGCCGGCGATGTGCGCCTCGGACCTGCCGAATGCCTTGATGATCAAAGCGACGTCTTCGACGAGAAGATCGATCGCGTAGTTTTCCACACCTTCCGGCGCGTCGCTCAGCCCGTAGCCCCGAAGATCCGGGGCCACGGCGAGCCGGCCCGCTTTCGCGAGCGCGTCCACCTGTTTCGCCCAGGACTCGGCGCCCTCGGGGAACCCGTGCAGCAGGATGACCATCTCTCCATCCGCCGGACCGTCGACCATGGCTCGGAAACGGAGGCCGTTGGCCTGGACCATGTGCTGCGAGGCGGTCATTTGCAGTTGGTGAGGATGAATTCCGCCGCCACGTCGAGCGCCTGGTCGAGCACCTTGAGCAGGCCGTGACCCTGGCCCTTGAAAATCTCGAGCTGGGAGCGTGGAACGAGCTTCGTGTACTGCTTCAAGAGGTCCAGACGGGCAAATGGATCGCGATCGCCGCTCATAAAGAGGGTTGGACAGCGAATCGATGGCAGGTGAGCGGTGCGGAGCTGCTCGGTGAAGCCCGGGCGATGAAGCGGATAGGAAAAAAGGACGAGCCCGCCGAAGTCCGCCTCGACCGCGGCCATGCTCGCGACCCGTCCTCCGAACGATTGACCACCACCGATGACCTCGTGGCCACGTCCGGAGGTCTTGATGAAGACCGGGACCGCCTTCTCGGCGCCTCCACGTGGCAGATCCACGGCGACGGCGTCGATTCCGCGGCGCTTGAAGCCGTCGACGTACGGCTTCATCGACGCCGCGTTGCCTGATGCGCCATGGCCGAGGACGACTCGCATGCGTCTATGGTCGCAGGGTTTTGAAGGGCGCGCCGCGTGCGATGTTTGAGTCGCGCGACCCGCGATGAAACGGTCGCGTGAGGTCTTCATCGCGACGCGACGCGACAATTTTTTGGGACGCGTCGCAAAAAAAGTTCTCGCGAACCATTGACGTGAGTGGGTTCATTCAGGTATCACAACGCACTGTATGGCGATGCTGCTCGTGGTTGCCACCACAGAGGCGACGGACCCGATGCGAGTCAGCGTGTCATTGCAAACCACCGCCAACGTCGTGGAGTCCTTGTCAGTGAGGCTCCCCGGCGCGACCCGTGGGTCAAATGAACTTCGGGTCCGCATCATCGGAGAAGGAGGTAGATGAAAATGGCAGCTAAGAAGAAGGCCGCGAAGAAGCCCGCAGCCAAGAAGGCCACCGCGAAGAAGAAGAAGTAACTTCTTTATTTCCTTTGTAGTTCGTTCGCGCCGAGGCTCTGTGGAGCCTCGGCGCTTCTCATTTCTTGGACCTCGATGACACGTCGCGCTCAAAAAAAACTTCTTGCAAGCCTTGACGTGAGTGGGTTCATTCAGGTATCACAACAACCTGTATGGCGATGTTGATGGTCGTTGTCACCACAGAGGCGACGGATCAGCGCACCATTTCGAAAAACCGCCAACGTCTCGGGGTCCTCGTCAGTGAGGCAACGCGGCGCAAAAACTTTGGGGTTGAGAAACCTCGGGTGCGGATCATCGGAGAAGGAGGTTATGCACATGGCCGCTAAGAAGAAGGCTGCGAAGAAGACCGCCGCCAAGAAGAAGCCAGCCGCGAAGAAGAAGAAGTAGTTACTACTTCTTCAATCGTTTAGATCGTCGGTGCCGGGGTTCTGTGGAGCCCCGGCACTTTGATATGAAAGGGAACCAAGGTTCCCTCTCATGCTCACCCTCCCTCCTCGCGACGCATGCAGTAGCTGTTGTTCACGAGATGAGAGACGCGACCTGCATCGCCGCGAGAGGAGCCAGGAGAATCCCCTTTCGGTTGGGGGCCCGTCGCGACGATGAGGTTGCGGGCGACGGCCTCGACGATGGGACGTCCATCGCGGATCACCGGGCGCAAACCGCCCACACACGCTGAGGTTTTGCGGCGCCGAGGTCGGGCACCAACCCGCAAGGCTGAGTAGGCTCTCGAGCCTCGACATATAAGAAAGATAGGGAGTGCTTGACTTACGAACATCTGTTCGATATGGTTCGAGGCGCCTCCACTTCTCCCCTGCGTCTTCTTCCCACGAGGCGGCCAAAGATGCAGGAAATAGCACTCGACGCTGCGATCAACTCGATTCGAGTCCGTTTCGGCAGCCAGGCGCTGACGAGGGCGGCGGAGCTTCCATCCCCCCAGCCCTGGCCAAGCCGGACTCCGATCGACCGCCTGACCGGGATCGGCGGGCTCCCGCACGGCCGGCTCACGCTCTTGAGCGGGAACGGGACGTGCGGCAAGCTCACCTTCGCTCTCCTGCTGCTTGCCGGCGCGACCCGCGAGTTCGCGCACGCGATGGTGATCGACACCGGTTCGGGTTTCGATCCGTGGACGTTGCTTCCCTTCTATCCCGAGCTTGGCGCGCTGACCGTGGTCCGCGCGCCGGCTCTTGATCTCGCTGGAGAGGCGGCCACCTCGCTGGCCAGGGCGGGAGCCGGCTTCCTCCTTTTAATGGGGGAGATCCCTGAGCACTGGCTGGGGCCCATGGAGTCGGCGGCCAGCCGTTCGGGAACGGTGATCGTGGGGGTGGTCGACGCGCCCGGGCGGGCGTTCGCGCACGCATCGAGCTTGAGCGTTGGTTTTTCCCGCACGGAATGGGTCTGGGAGCGCGAGCAGCTGGTCGGCCTGCGCGCCACCGCTCGCTGTGTCAAGAACCGCGTGGCGCCTCCGCTTGGAGAAACCGAGCTGGAGATCCGCTACCCGCTCGGAGCCAAGCTGCTGTCCGACTACCAGGTTCGTGTTGCTGAGATTCCTTCGGTTCGGGTGGAAGAGCTCGAGTGCGAATCTGCTGTGGTCTGACCAACCACCTCGAGCTGGCCAGGCGGCCGGACCTGTACGGGAATCCCGTCGTGGTCGGGGACTGGGAAGGGCAGGTGATCGCCCTCTCCGAAGAGGCGCTGCCATTCGGTGTGGCGGAGGGCATGGCGCTGCGCCAGGCCGAGCACCTCTGCCCGCAGGCGACCTTCCTTCCGCCTGACCCCGAATCCGCGACACAGCTGCGAGAGCTCATCTCGTCTGCGCTCTACGACCTCGCGCCGACCGTCGAGGTTCGCGTCGAGGGCGTCGCGTGGCTGGACGTGAGCGGAGTCGTGAAGCCTGGCGAATCGATCCGCGAGGCCAGACGCCGGCTGCGCGCCGCCACCGGCCGCGAACCGCGACTCGGTCTTGCGCCCGGGCCTTTCTCCGCGAGGCTCGCCGCGGCGCGCGCGCGGCCAGGCCGCCTCATGCAGGTCGACAACGCAAAGACATTCCTCGCTCCTCTCTCGTCTCGCGAGCTCCCTCTCGACACTGAACAGCTCGAGCGCCTGGATCTCCTGGGCCTTCGCACGCTTGGCGCCGTGGCGGCGATCGGGCCGCGCGAGCTGGAGAGCCAGCTCGGCCGCGACGGGCGGCACGCGGTCTTGCTCGCGCGAGGTCTCGAGCCGGACGAGCTCGCGCCATGGTTCCCTCCTCTCTTCACAAGCGCGCATCGACAGTTCGAAGAGGCGGTCGAAGACCGCGAGGCTTTGCTGTTCGTCGGTCGCGCGCTGTGCGGCGACCTCGCGGAAGAGCTGGGCTTGCGAGGCGCGGGCGCGAAGCACGTGCGTGTGCGGCTGAAGTTCGAGTCCGCCGGGCGCGCGCAGGGCGCACTTACCGCCGGGCGCGCGCAGGGCGCATTTACAGCCGGGCGCGCGCAGGGCGCATTTACATCAGACACGGAGCAGCGCGAGAGTGTCGTGCGACATCCGCTGAGCAGCGCGGCCGAGCTGTTCGGCCTCATCGGCTCCTGGATCAAGGAATGGCAGCCACGTGCTCCGATCACCGAGCTGTGGATCGAGCTGCCCGTGCTCGAAGGCGCCGGCCGGCGGCAGTTGCGCCTTTGGGCGGGCGGCGATGGAAACAGCGAGGAGGTGACCGCCGCCCTCGAGCGATTGCTGGAACGGTGGGGTGAAAACGTGGTGCACAAGCCACGCCCGGCGCTGCTCTCCTCCCCACTCCCCTCGCAGCGCTTCGCGTGACGCGCCTCCTCTCGCCTCCCGCCGCAGTCGAGGTCACGCTGGCCGGCGACGGCACGCCGGCATTCATCACCGGCGCTTTCAGCGGGTCGATCGATCCGATCGCACGGTGGAAGGTCGAGACCGAGTGGTGGAAGCAACCGGTGGTCCGTGAGTACTGGAAGGCGCTGCTCAACAGCAACCTGCTGTGCGAGCTGTACCACGACCTATCGCGAGACGAATGGTTCGTGGAGCGGGTCTATGACTAGGCCCAGCAGAAAAAGAAATGACCCCGCCGGCTCGCTTCGCTGGCTCCGGCGCCTGCCTTGCGGCTGGTGCCAGATCCCTCGCACGTTTCCTTCGGGGCCGTCGACTACCGTATCGCGCCCAACGAAAAGTTGGCAATCCCCAATCTTGGTCGCCTGGCTACGCCCGGTAGCCGGACCAGCGTGAGCCCTTATGTCGAGCTGCACTGCCACTCCAACTACTCGTTCCTGGATGGCGGGTCGCATCCCTTCGAGCTGGCCGCCCGTGCGGCCGAGCTCGAGATGCCGGCGCTCGCGATCACCGACCGCGGCGGGGTCTACGGCGCGGTGAAGTTTCTCCAGGCCTGCCGCAAGCTCGGGGTGAGGCCGATCATCGGCACAGCGCTGGAGGTCGATGGCGAGGAGGTCGTCATGATCGCCCGCAACCTCAGCGGGTACTCGAACCTGTGCCGGCTGCTGAGCTTCGCGCATGCCGACCAGCCCAAAGGGGAGGCGCGCGCAAGCATCGCGAAGGTCGCCGAGCATCGGGGAAACCTCTTCTATCTCAGCGCGACCGACGACGAGCGGCGGCTGCGCGATCTGCAAGAGGCGCTGGGCAAGGAGAACGTCTTCAGCGAGCTGCACCATCACCTGTGCCCTGAGGACGAGTGGGTGCTCGAGGGCCGCGCGGCGATGGCGAAACGGTGCGGCGCCACGGTCGTGGCGACCAACGAGGTGCACTACCACCTCCCCGAGCGCCGGCGGCTGCATGACGTGCTGGTGGCGATCCGCCATCGCGCCACCCTCGAGTCGGCTCGCCCGCACCTTTTCCCCAACTCGGAGCACCACCTCAAGGGTGGAGCGGAGATGCGGCCGCTCTTCAAGGGACATGCCGAGGCGCTCACAACGTCGTGGGACATCGCGCAGGAATGCGACGTGGACCTCGATTTCCGGAAGGTGCGCTTCCCGGGCTACCCGGTGCCTGCCGGCGAAACCCCGTTCTCATTTCTCTACAAGCTCTGCTTCGAGGGCGTCCGCGAGCGCTACCGTCCTATCACTGTCGAGGTGACGCGGCGCCTGCAGCGCGAGCTGGAGGTGATCGAGAAGACCGGGCTCGCCGAGTTCTTCCTCATCAACTGGGACCTGATGAGGTTCGCGCGTGAGCATGGCGTCCCGGGGCAGGGCCGCGGCTCGGCCGCCGACTCGATCGTCGCCTATGTGCTCGGAATCACGCGGGTCGATCCGATCGAGCACAACCTGCTTTTCGAGCGATTCCTGCACGAGGAGATGACGAGCACGCCGGACATCGACATCGACTTCTCGACCGAGCATCGCGAGCAGGTGATTCAGTACATCTACGACAAGTACGGGTGGGAGCGGACGGGGATGGTGTGCAACGTCGTCACCTTCCAGCCGCGGATGGCCATCCGCCAGGTGGGCAAGGCGCTCGGCTTCTCGGCCGAGCTGCTCGACCGGCTGGCAAAGGGCGTCGACCGATGGTTCACGGAGGACGTGGCCGACTCGATGCTGGACGCGGTGCCGCCACCAGAGATGCGGCCTCAGAGCTGGCAGCAGTTCCTCGAGCTGTGCCGTGAGGTGATCGAGTTTCCCCGTCACCTGTCGATACACAACGGGGGGATGCTGGTCACCGGAGAGCCGCTCGTCGAGATCGCGCCGGTCGAGCCCGCGACCATGGCGGGACGCCGCGTCGTCCAGTTCAACAAGGACGACGTCGAGGACCTGGGCCTGATCAAGATGGACATGCTCGGCCTGCGCACGCTTTCGGTGGTGGCGGAGTGCCTCGAGCTGATCAAGGACGCGACCGGCGTTCGCCCTGACCTCGATCAGCTGCCGCTCAACGATCCGAAGGTTTTCGAGATGTGTGGCGAGGCCGACACCATCGGGGTCTTCCAGATCGAGTCGCGCGCGCAGATGCAGACGCTTCCCCGCACACGCCCGCAAACGTTCAACGACCTGGTGGTCGAGGTGGCGATCATCCGCCCGGGCCCGATCCAGGGCAACGCCGTCCACCCCTACATCCGCCGCAAGCAGGGTCGCGAGACGGTCACGTACGCGCACCCGCTGCTCGAACCGATCCTGAAGGACACGCTGGGCGTGATCCTCTACCAGGAGCAGATCATCGAGATCGCGATGCACGTCGCCGGCATGAGGCCGAGCCAGGCGGACGGCTTCCGGCGCGCGATGACCCGGCATCTCAACCACGTCGAGATGTCGTCGCTCGAGGGTGACTTCATCGACGGGTGCCTGGCCAACGGCGTGCCTCGCGAGGTGGCTGACCAGCTCTTCGCGGCCGTGCAGGGTTTTGCGGTGTACGGATTCTGCCGCTCGCATGCGGCCGCTTTCGCGCGCACCTCCTATGAGACCGCGTGGCTCAAGCTCAATCACCCGGTCGAGTTCGGCTGCGGCCTGCTCAACAACCAGCCGATGGGCTTCTACCACCCGAGCGTGCTGGTCGAAGACCTGAAGCGCCACGGGGTGACCGTCCTTCCGGTCGACGTCAACCGCTCCGACATTCGGTGTCTCCCTGAGGCTCTGCCACCCGGCCCGATAGCCCCCTGGATAGAGTCACACTCGGATTCGGATTCGGCTGATTCCGCACGTCTGGCGCCACCCGTTCTCTATCAAGCGCGGAATTCCGCTCGTTTGGGCCCACCGGCGCGTTTCCCGCCAAAGCCCTACCTATCCGAGGGCCCTCCCTCCTCCACCGGACCGGTCCTCCCCCGCCGGCCAACCGACTTCAGCGTACCCAGCGCGTCAACCCCGCCTGTTAAGACCATGACTCACGCCATGCGCGTCGGCTTCAACTACGTCCGCGACCTCGGCGAGGACGGACGCAAGGCGATCGTCGATGAACGCGCTCATCGCCCCTACACCTCCTTCGACGATTTTCTCCACCGGCTTCGTGGCGCACCCGTCGGCCCGCGCGCGGTGCGCAACCTCGTCATGGTCGGCGCCTTCGACGCGCTCGGGCCGCCATCCCGTCGCGAGCTGCTCTGGAGCTGGCAGGAAAGGTGGCATGGGCAGGGCCTGCGCAAAGGCATCGAGCAGCAATCCGAGCTGCGCCTCAACGGAACCGCGCCCTCCCTCCCCGCGATCGACGACTTCGACGCCAACCAGCTCGAGTACCGCATCTCCGACCTATCGACCGGCCACCACCTCATCCACTTCTGCCGCGAGCGCCTGCAGAGAATGGGAGCGCTCGAGAGCAACCAGCTCGCCTCCATCCCCAACCACCGGAAGGTGAGAGTCGCAGGCCTGGTCATCACCCGGCAGGCTCCATCGACCGCCAAGAAGATTCGCTTCTTCACGCTCGAGGACGAGTTCGGCCAGGTCAATGTGACCATCAAACCAGATGTCTACGAACGCTACCGCCAGGTCGCCAACCGCCAGCCGATCCTGGTCATCGACGGCGTGATGCAGCGCAACGACGGCGTTTACTCGGTGCTGGCGAGCCACATCGAAGCCCTCCAGGGCGTCCCCCGGCCGCCGCAGAAATCACACGACTACCGCTGAGCGCAGACCGGCCGAAGCTTACTTTCCGTAGCCAGAAAGGGGTCCTTTGAGCCAAGCTATGCATTCGGACTAAGCCGCGGCACTCATCGCAGCAGCCCCAAAGGAAGGATCCATGTCGATCGGCCGAGAAATCGAAGACATCGCGCGGGACCTGATCAAGCACCAGCACGACCACCCGCCCGTCCGAGACCTGAACCGCGAGGTCGAGCGCAAGCTCACCTTCGCAGATCGCGTCGCCGCCGACTTCGCCCGCCTGGTAGGGAGCTGGATATTCGTGCTCGCCCAGACCGCCATCATGCTCGTCTGGGTCGGTCTGAACGCCTTCAACCTGATCCATCCCTGGGACCGTTATCCATTCCTGTTCCTCAACTTCATCCTCAGTCTCGAGGCCGCGATCTGGGTCTCGGTCGTTTTGATGGCGCTCAACCGATTCGCGGATCGCGAGCGCATTCGCGCGCAGCACGACTACGAGCTCGACGTCAAAGCCGAAGAGGAGCTCAAGGCGCTGATGAACCACCTCATGCACCAGGACGAGATCCTCTTACAGATCGTGAACCGCCTGGATCGCGGCGACCGAGAGATGAAGCGAATTGCGCGTCACCTCGAAGTGGTGATCGAGACAACCACCAACCCGCCGACGCCGCGAGCAGCCGAACCCGAACGGCCGCCGATCAGCCTCCCCGCGCCCTAGGTCACGATCTTGTAGACCGCGTACTCCCCGCTGTCGTAGACCAGCATGCCGTGCTGGTCCCAGTAAGCGCGGCTCGCGCCGCGTGGAATCTCCTGCGGGCCGATCATCACGTAGTCCACGCCGTATCGACGCACGAGGTCCATCGCCGCCGGATCGCCCTTGAGAATCCGCGTTTCAGCGTCGCCTTTCTGCATGTAATCCGGCATCCCATAGGTCCACAACCACCCGGGATAGCCGATCAGCACACGCCTGCCGGCCAGCGTCGGGATCGGACTGTTGTGCTCGTCCGCCACGACGAACAACGCGGTCGGGCTGGTATGCGTGCGCACCCAGTCAGCGACCCGGAGCCCTCCCGTATCTGTGAACTGCACAGAGCTGACGCTGAAGTCTGAGGCGCGGACAAGGTCGAGGGCGCCCGAAAGCCCGAGCAGAACAAGCAGCGCTGACGCGACGATCGCCGAGCCAGGACCTCGCTTGAACATGTGCGCGAGCAAGCCTCCCACCAGGATGCTGCCGAGCAGCGCCCAGAAGACGAAGAACTTCGTGTTGTCCCAGTCCCAGGGCTGCAGCACGATGACGTTGGGGACGAGGAACCACAACCACATGGGCGCCAACCAGTTGGGAAATGCGGTCGGAATCCAGTTCCGCAGCAGGTGTGCCGCGATCAGCAGCGGGATGAACACCGAGGTGTTCTTGATCCAGAACCAGATCCAGTCGCGCCCGAACCAGATCGGCGAATCGTGCTGCAAGTCGAGGGACGACAACCAACCGACCTCGAAGCAGTAACCATGCAGGCTCGGGTTGGCGCCGCACACGCTCGTGTTGGCGGGCGGCCACATCCAGACGAGAATCGGGACCCCGATCACCAGCGCCGGCACAAAGAAGCCGAGCCACTGGATCCGCAGGCTGAAGATCATCCAGAACAGCGCGAGCGCCACGACTGTGCCGTAGGCATGCACATGGAAGATGGGCATCAGCCCGGCAACGATTCCCGCGAACAGGTATGGCTGCCATCCTGCGCGGCTGCGTGCGGCCACCCACAGGATCACCAGCGCGATCAGCGCGAGGCTGAAGCCGAAGAGGGTCGAACGCTGCGGCACCAGGTAGGCGAGCACCGGGTTGAGCCACTGGAAGTTGAGGTCGCGATTGAGCGTGTACTCGCGCGGCAGGTGAAGTAGAGCCGCCGGCCCGAAATGCTGGAGGTCGCCCAGCACGTAAACGAAGCCGAGGCCGCCGCTGAGCAGGAACACGCTGACGGCGAGCACGGGCGCGGCGCGCCCGCCCACGAATCTCTGGGCTGCCAGGTAGAGCACGGCGGGAAAGGCAAGGCCGAGAAGGCCGCTCGTCAGCACCAGGGACGAGGTCAGGCGGCTGCCCAACGGAACGAGGTTGGCCGCCAGGAAATCGATCATGAACGGGTAGCCGAGGTGGTGGCCGGGGTCGATCGGATATTCGGGCGGGAAGTTGTGCCCGTACGCGAAGGATCCCGCGAAGCTGAGATGCGCCGCCCAGTCACCCCAGATGTTCACGTAGCCCGCGTAGAGGCCGCTTGGCGTGTACACATAGGCCTGGTGCAGAAAATGCACCGTCCATGCGCCGCAGACGAGCGCGACCGCCAAAAACGGCCACGGATGTCCTGGCGAGCGCGGCGAGACCACCCATCGAACCCGCGCGTCCGCGAGGTCGGCTCGAAATTGCTTCAGATGCAGGGCGATCGACGCCACACCGGCGAGAGCCGACACAGCGAGCGCGGCCAAGACCGTCACCACCGTCACGTCCCTCACCGCGAGGGACAGCAGAAAGCTCAACGCGCTGACGGCCATCGCGCCCAGCACGGCCCCGAAAGCGATCCGCTCCTCGAGCAGCAGACCGATGCCGACTTGATACGTGAGGCCGTACCCGGCCGCCACGCAAGCAGCAAGGAAAGCTGCCGGCGCTAGTTCCAACAGAACAGCTGAGGCTGGCTGGGGGGTAGGTCGTTGCGGCAGTTGACCAGCCAGGTCTTCGGGCCCCACGGAGGAGTCTGTGGCCCGCTGAAGGACGCGGGGCCCGAGATCGGGAGTCCAGTCCAGATCGGATAGAAGTAAAAGAAGAAAACCACGGCGAGGCCCAGGAAGCTGCCGACCACCAGCATCCGGCCTGGCGGGCGCAGCTGTTCTGCGATCTGCGTCAGCACGAACGCAACGGCGAGAACCATGAAGATGAGTCCGCCGAACATGTGGTACATAAAGATCACGCGGCTGATCAGAGACCACGGCAGCCACTGCGTGATGAACCCGAGCAGGATCACGGTGGCGGGGAAGCTGCGGTGCCGGATGATGAAGTACGGCAGCGACGCCACGCAGGGCAGGCTCGTCCACCAGATCCATGGGTTGCCGAGATCTGCCATTCGCGAGACCAGCTGCTGCCCGGTCCAGTGGTCGATGCCGAGGTTGGTGTACTCCGCGTAATACAGCACGGGCCGCGCTAGGAACGGCCACGACCACCACGGCGACCCGTACGGGTGAGTCGCTTTGAGAGTCGCGTGGTAGATATACGACTGCTGCTGGTACGCGATCAGGTCGGCCAGGTTGTGGAACTGGCCCCGCGCGAAGAACGGGTACCACGACACGACATAGATCGCGACCGGGATCGCCACCAGCGCGACGGCAGCGACCCCGATGTATACGCCCCAGTTCACGCCCCGAGGGATCACCGGTCCGTCGCCTCTTCCCCACGACCAGATCGGATTTCGGGACGGCCCGATGTTGACGTCGACGTTGCGCCGGATCGCCCTGACGACCATCAAGAAGACGATGCTCGCGAAGGCGGCGAGCACGATCCATTTCGAGGCGATGCCGATTCCGAGCACGACGCCCAGCGCCACGAGCGAGACCAGCGAGCCGCGTGGCGTGCGGCTGCGGATGTGCACGAGGTACAGGAAGTACGAGAGGAGGATGAAGAAGATCGGGAAGATGTCGATCATGCCGATCCGTGACTGGATGAAGAACATCCCGTCGAAGCACGCGAGCGTCGCGGCTGCGATTGCGAACAACCGGTTGGGCCAGAGCCGCCGGGCCAGCAGGTACATCATCGGGATGCAAAGCGTTCCGAAGATGCAGGCGGCGATGCGCCAGCCGAAGGTGTTGAACCCAAGGTCGATGTAATCGCCTGAAGCGCCCTGAAAATGTGCGCGGTACCACCCATAACCCCATTCGCCGGAGGCGATGAAAAGCTTTGCCAGCGGGGGTTCGGGGTCGAAGTAGTTGAACTGGCAGTTGGACGTTTTCGGCGTGCAGAGCTCGATTCCCTTCACGTCGTTGTAGGCGTCGACCGGGAAATAGATCTCGTCGAAGACCTGACCGTTCGGCGGTGAGAGGAGCCCCTGGTTATCGGCGTAGCCGCGGTTGAATGGGTACGCGAGGCCGCAGATTGTGCCCGGGTCGCCCTTCGCGTCGATCGGGGTGTTCGAAACGCAGTTCGTGATCGCGGGGCCCTGGAACGGATGGAGAAAGAAGTCGGGCATGATCGGGCTGTAGAAGCGAAGAACGAACGCGACCGCGGTCAGCGCCAGCACCGCGACCAGGTCCCAGCGATCGAAATACGTCGTCTCGCGCTCGACCTGCGCTGGTTGTGTCTCCTCTAGCTCGTCGGCGGAGGGCCCATTCACCGCCGCCGTTTTTTGCGCTTGCCGCCTCCCTGGTTCTGACCCAGGTGGAAAGGCAGGCGCGAGCTGATCTCCCAGGCGGCCGCGTCGGCGTCAGGGACCGGGATGGCGATCGTGTCCTCGTTCATGAGGCGAGACCCGAGGGTCTTCTTGATCGCCGCCAGCTCGCTTTCGTCGCCGCGGATCCTGATGAACAGGGCCGGTTTGTCCACGTACTGCTTCATCACCGGCGCGATCATCCGGCTGCGGCGATCCTGGAAATGCGTGCGCAGCGGCTGCGCTTTCACCGATTTGATGGAGTCGTAGTCGAGCAGGATGTGGGACCTGAGGGTCGACACCTTGACCCCGTCGTCCTGGACGACGATGTGGCTGCGGTACCGGTAGTAGAGAAACGCGCCACCCAGCAGGAGTCCGCTCGGAATGTAGAGAATCCAGATCAGGTTGGCGAGGTTGCCGGCATGTATGAGCTGGCGCTGGTAGATGAGGATGCCCGTCATCACGACGCCGACCGCGACCAGGAAGCCGGCAAAAAAGCGCTGCTGCCGCCACATGTGATGCGCATGGAGGTTCTGGTGGCGGACTGGCCCGGATGGGGCTTCGGTGCTCAACGCCTATTGATTATCGGGTCTCGACCATCCTCGACTTCTCTTCACGGCTTCGCGCCACCGCGACTGGAGGCTCCCGGCCTGGTCGCGGGACATCGCCGGCTCGAACTCACGATCGAGCTTCCAGAGGCCCGCCAGGTCCGCGTCCGTCCAGACTCCGGCCCCGAGGCCGGCGAGGAACGCGGCGCCCAGCGCCGTGGTCTCCGTGTGGCGCGGCCGCCTTACCGGGATGCCGAGCAGGTCCGCCTGGAACTGGCAGAGCACGTCCATCACGGCCGCGCCGCCGTCTACGCGCAGCTCTCGCAGCGGAGAGCCCAGGTCGATCTGCATCGCCTCCACCACGTCGCGCGTCTGATACGCCATGGATTCGACGGCCGCCCGCACCAGCTGAACGCGACCGCTGCCCCTGGTGAGCCCCACGATCGTGCCCCGCGCGTACGGGTCCCAATGCGGGGCGCCCAACCCGACGAACGCAGGCACCATGAACACGCCGCCGCTGTCCGGCACCGACGACGCGATCGGCCCGGCCTCGGCGGCGCTGCCGATGATGCCCAGGCCGTCGCGCAGCCACTGGAGCGCCGCCCCGGTGATGAAGATGGCGCCCTCGAGCGCGTAGCTCAGCCGTCCGGCCCGGCGCCACGCCACCGTGGTGAGCATGCCGGACGACGAGGCGACCCGAGCGGGACCCGTTTGCGTGAGCACGAAAGACCCGGTGCCATAGGTGTTCTTCGCCATGCCGGGGGTCGTGCAGGCCTGCCCGAAAAGAGCCGCCTGCTGGTCGCCGGCGATCCCCGTGATCGGCGCCGCGACCCCACCGAAGACGGCGGGGTCGGTCATCGAGATCTCGCCCGACGAATCGACTACGCGCGGAAGGTTCGCCAGCGAGACGCCGAAGAGATCCGCCATCTCCTGGCTCCAGGCGCCCTGACCGATGTCGAACAGGAGCGTGCGCGACGCGTTCGACGCGTCGGTCACGTGGTCACGCCCGGCGGAAAGGCGCGCCACCAGCCAGCTGTCGACGGTGCCCACCACAGCGTTCGCCGCGCCGTCGACGTGCTCGAGCGCCCAGGCGAGCTTGGTGGCCGTGAAGTAGGGATCGATCACCAGGCCCGTGACCTCGCGCACCCGCTGCTCGTGGCCCGCCGCGCGGAGCTCATCGCAGACCGCGGCGGTGCGGCGGTCCTGCCACACGATCGCGGGTGCGAGGGGCTCGAGAGTCCGGCGATCCCAGACGACCAGGGTTTCGCGCTGGTTGGTGATGCCGACGGCCCTCACGTCGGCGGCCGCCACATCCGCGGCCTGCAGCGCCTCTTTCGCGCTGAGCTGAACCGCCGACCAGATCTCCAGAGGATCGTGTTCGACCCAGCCAGGCTGCGGATAATGCTGCGCGATTTCGCGGTAGCCCTTCGCGCGCACCTCGCCGTCGAGCCCGACCACCACGGCGGTCGCGCCGGTGGTGCCTTCGTCGAGACTCAACACGACGCCGCGCTCAGCCACGACTCGCGCCCGTTACTTGTTGGGTGCTTGCTGCCAGGTCCGGTTCAGGCTGCCCGTTGCATAGCCCTCGAGGTCTGCGGACACGAACTTGTATCCCGCCTTTCGCACCGCATCGACTACGCGGTCTCGCTCCGCGACGAGCCGGCCGATCTCGGCGCCGTCGACCTCGATCCGCGCCACGTCGCCATGGTGCCGCACGCGGACCTGCTTGAAGCCGAGCCCCTTCAGCGCGTCCTCCGCGGCCTCGATCTGGCGCAGCGCCTGCACTGTGACCTGCGTGCCATGCGGTATGCGTGACGACAGGCACGCGAATGACGGTTTGTTCCAGTTGGACAGGCCAAGCTTCCGGGCGGCCGCGCGGATCTCGGGTTTCCCAAGGCCCGCCTCGAGGAGCGGGAAGCGGACGCCGCGGCGGATGGCCGAACCGTGGCCGGGACGGTGGTCGCCGGCATCGTCCGCTGTCGCGCCGTAGGCCAGACTTGCGAGCCCCAACTGTCGCTGCACGGGTTCGAGCGTGTCGAACAGCTCCTCCTTGCAGTGAAAGCAGCGGTCCGGGTTGTTGCGCGCGTAAGCCTCGAGCTCGACCTCGCTGGTCGAGACCTCCACCAGCCGCGCGCCGAGGGAGCCGGCCAGGTCGCGCGCCTCTTTCTGCTCCGACTCCGGATAGGCGGGGGAGCTTGCGAGCACCGCGACGGCGCGATCGCCGAGCTCATCGAGGGCCAGCTTGAGCAGAAGCGTCGAGTCGACTCCACCCGAATAAGCGATGAGCACCGACCCGAGGTCACGCACGATGGCGCGAGCACGATCGAGTCGGGTGGCGTCGTGACGGTCGAGCTGGATCATCATCCAGCGACCAGACTAGCTAATCCCCCTCTATGACGCCCGGGCTTCCGAAGGCTCCATCGCCGGGGTGCCACACCAGGCCTCGTAATCGATGAGCGAGTGAATCGTGGGGTTCTCGCCGCACAGCGGGCAGGCCTTGTTCTGGCGCAGCTTCAGCTCGCGGAAGGACATGTCCTCGCCCTCGAAGAGGAGGTAGCGGCCAATCATCGGCTTGCCGATGTCGAGCAAGTACTTGATCGTCTCGAAGGCCATCATGCTGCCGATGATTCCGGGAAGGACCCCGAACACGCCCGCCTCGGCGCAGCTCTGCACGGATCCCGGCGGCGGTGGCTCCGGGAACAGGCAGCGGTAGCAGCCCGTGCCCTTGGCCGAGTCGAACAGCGCCAGCCGGCCCTCGAACCGGAAGATGCTTCCGTGCACGAGAGGCTTGGCCAGGAAATGGGCCGCGTCGTTGGCCAGGTAGCGAGTGGGGAAGTTGTCGGTGCCGTCGACGATCACGTCGTACGGAGCGAAGATTCGCATCGCGGTCTCGGAGTTGAGGTGCTCGTTGATCGGGACCACCTCGACATCCGGGTTCAGATCGCGCAGAGTTTCGGCCGCCGACTCGACCTTGGGGCGGCCGATGTCGTCATGTCCGTGAAGCAGCTGGCGCTGGAGGTTCGAGGCGTCGACCACGTCGAAGTCGACGATGCCGATCTTTCCCACCCCGGCCGCGGCCAGGTACATGGAGGCGGGCGAACCGAGGCCCCCGGCGCCGAGCAGGAGCACGCTGGAGGCCAGCAGCTTGCGCTGGCCGGCTCCCCCCACCTCGGGCAGGATCAGGTGGCGGGCGTAGCGTGCGACTTGATCGGGCGTAAGGGGCTTGGAGGCAGACATCGTGCAAGTCAATATACCCAGGGTGGTGTTGCGGTTATTCCTATAGTTGGAGGCCGTGGAAACCGAATATCTAGACGAAGAGCAGGTCATCGCCCTCTACAACAAGGTGCGGACCGGCAAGCGCACCTGGCCGACCGGCATCTGGACCTCTCCCGCCGCCCTGCAGTACGCGGTCACCGTGTTCGACTACTGGATCCACAACGTGATGGGCTGGAAGGGCTGGCCAGACGCGCGCGGCAAGGTGACCCCGGCGCTGCTCGAGGAGCACCGCCTGGCCGACCTCGTCGAGAGCGTGTTCGTGCCCGAGTTCGGCGACGACTGGCTGGACTTCGAGATCGTGCTCAACGAGAGCATGCGGCTCTCCGAGGACGAGGGGTGGGCGCCGGATGTGGCAGACCGCCAGGAGCGGGTGGAGTCCGCCTTCGAGCACGCGTTCGAGCAGCTCATCGGATCGCCGAAGCAGCAGCCCAAGTTGCTGTCCACCTACCACCGCTTCCGCAATCACCTGCTGCGCATGTGGAGCGCGTTCCAGGAGGCGCAGGCCGAGCATGACAAGGCCGAGCGCGAATCGGCGGAGCGGTTCTGGGCCCACCTGCGCCTGGTGCGCAGCACGCGCGCGCAGGCCGCGGAGGCTTGGTCGATCGTCAACTCGGACGACGAGCGGCGCGGCGAGGTGACGATGGTCTGGGGCGAGCCGCATCCCTACTGCCTCGTGGTGCTCGACGACGACATCGAGACCGGCGGCTGGGAGCAGGTGATCTACCGGCTCGAGCAGGAGATCCTCGTCGAGGAGCCCGGCATCGTCAGCTACGCGGTATGGCACAAGGGGTTCGTGGGCGAGTACTACCGCTGCGCGGACTGCGGCGAGCTGCACAGCCAGTTCGACGAAGACGCCGGGACCGAGCTCCGGCTGGACGACCTGGACCCACCCGAAGAGAGGTAGCTCGTCGCTTCAGTCGACCGTCAGAGTGAAGTTCTTTCCTTCCCAGCCGGTCATGTAGTGCGCGGTCCAGGAGAACTCTGACCCGGGCGCAAGTCGGTTGCATGGAATCTCGGCGACCCACACCCCGAGCGTCGTGTCGGTGGCTTCGACCTCTTCAAAGGTCTGCCACCCGTCGAACGAGTAGTGCAGCGCACCGGGTCGAGGCAGCTGCACGCGTAGGCGCCGGCCCGCCAGGATGCGCGTGATCTGGTGCTTGTGGGACCAGACGAAGGCGGGCTCCAGCGATGAACCTTCGGTGTAGCGCCGACGGGCGGGCATCACGATGTCGGGGAATCCGGCGAGCGCGATCGTGACCAGCAACTCGAGATATTCGGCATGCGCCCAGCCGAGCGGGGTCGCCGAGCCGTTGGGGCGGCCGAGCTGGAGGCCGCGAGCGGGGATGTCTGGTTGATCCCAAACCTGTTCGGGGAGCATCAATCCCTCGCCGGCGAAGCCCTCGAGCGTGCGGATCAGCTCGGCAGCCGGCAGTCCCATAGAGAAGAAGTGGCGCGCGCGTTCACCGGTGAGGACAGGCCACGACCGGCCGCGGCCGCTTCCATCCCAGGGCGATCCGTCCTCGTATTCGCCGTACCGGTCTCCGACGTAGCGGCGCCAGCTCGGGCCCGCCGGAAGGCTGACTTTCAGTGTCGTATCCACTCCCTGCAGGCTGCGGAGAATCCGCTCGTCCTTCGGCCGCCGAAGCCCGTAGCGGACGAGCTCGAGAAATTCGGGCGCGATGGCACCCTCGGTCGGGCGATGGTCGGGGTCGCCCGCGAGTCGAACGTACTGGCCGGCTGCCGTCGAACACCACGTCTCGACGCGATCGTTCCAGTAATCGGCGACCGCCCGAAGATGACTCGCGGCCACATGCTCGCCTGCTTCGTGCGCGAATTCGGCCGACACGATGAGGGCGGCGATGCAGGTGGCGAGCGTTGAAGGAGAAAGCCCGCCGAGGTCTTCCCAGCGATCCAGCTGGGTCAGCGGTCCTTCGCGGATGATGAATTGCGCCGCGGGCCGAACCATGACCGGGTACGGGTCGTGGTCGAGACAGTTGGCCACGCCCAATCGCCACGCGAGAAGAATGGGAAGGGCCACCTGGTCGAGCTCGGTCGAGGTCCAGTGCGGCGTCCCATCGAGAAACCAGTTCTGATACCAGCCGCCGTCGGGACGCTGGCGCGTCTGCAGGTGGCGGAAGGCGCGCAGCGCGGCGGCGCTGTCGCCCGCGTCGAGCAGTGCGGTTGCGATCCGGCACAGGTCGCGCGGCCACACGAGGTGATAGACGTGATTACCGTCGTGGTTGGTCTCGCCCCACGGGGCGCTCGGCGACGCGATGAAAGCGCCCGCGTGCGACTTGTCTTCGAGACAGCGCAACACGGTCAGCGATGCACGGGCGAGCATTCCTTCATCGCCGCTCACCTTGGCCAGCGCCTGGGGCATGTCAAGCTGCGCGCGCCACGCGCGTTCGAAGGCCTGGCGGATGTTGCTCGCCCCACGTGACAGCGCCGCGCGGGCGACCTCCTCCGCATCCGCGCGCGTGTGGGCGAAACCTATCGCGATCTGAAACGAGCCTGCGCGAATTCCGATCTCAGCTCCGACCGAGACGTTGCCCGGGCCGGCCCGGTCGTAGATGTTGGTCAGGTAACCGTCGCCGTCGGAGAGATCGATCTGCAGGTCCGAAGTCCGGTAGTAGCCCGCGGTGGCCCTACTGAACGGCCCGACGATGCAGATCCAGACGTCCTGCTGGCGCATGAGCAACGCAGGCGGATGTGTGTCGAGCACCTGGCCAAAGTTGCCCTCAGTCCCCGGCTGCCAGTGTGCAGTGGCCTGCATGTAGAGGCGCACATCTGGAAGCTCGGGGGTGAACGTGGCGGCGATCAGAAGCGCGTTCTCCTCTGGATCGGAGAAGTACTCCTTCGTCAGGCGGTATTCGTGATGCGTGCTGTCCACGGTGAACGCCGGCACGCCAGGGCTTAGCCACGTGATGCGGTGCTGTCCGTCGGCGGCGTCATCGACCGGCGGCGCGCCTCCAGCTGACGCGAAGAAGCGCAGCTCGTGAAGCGCGACGCGGTCCAGTAATGGAAAGAAGACCTCGCTCAGCGACCCGTCCGCGAGTGTGTACCAGAGCTTGCTTCTCGGACCCGGCGCCGCTCCGAACGCCATTTTGCGGCCGGGACCCCACATCGGCGGCGCGCCTGGTCCTCCTGGAGCCTCCATCGGGCACTAAGTATGGAGAGCGGCTGGGTCAGATTAGAATCGAACGACGATCGTGACGCCCCGGGGAGGTGGCTGAGTGGCCGAAAGCACCCGCCTGCTAAGCGGGTAGGGGGTGTAAAGCTCCCTCGCGAGTTCGAATCTCGCCCTTCCCGCTCTCTCAATCAAATCAGGCGACCGGCGTAGGGACCGTGGGCACCTCGATGGCGGCATTGCCCCGTCACGGTTGAGGGGCGAGCCCGTGAGCGACGGGGCGTCGCCGGGCGCCCCGTCGTTCAAGTTGAGGCGGTCAGGACGTCGTGGAGCGCCCGCGGACGAGACCGATCAGCCAGATCACGACCAGCACGATGATTGCCAGCCAGATCAAGTTGACCAGGGCGCCAGTGGCGTGGAACACCAGCCACAGCACGAAAAGAACGGCAGCGATCACAAGCAACATGTGGATCATCTCAGCACCTCCTTTGGAGTTGTCCCCTCGAGCCTGGGCGCGATTCGCGACGCTCACCGTCACCGACAGCGATCCGGGGCCATGGCCAAGTTAACCCGCGCAAACAACGGGGTGAGAGTGCCTACAGTCCTGCTGCCCGCAGGTCCTTGTGCTCACCCACAGTGGGACCATTGGCACTCGACGAAAGTCGCTTGCAGACCGCAGGATTGTCGGCAGCGGGAGGTCATGTGTAGATGCGAAGCTCAGGCGGCATTCGGGGAGTCAAGACCGCAGGATCGGAAATCGCCCTTCGTTGCGCACTGCGGTGGCAGGTGTGGCGACCGCGAACGCGATTGCGCCTGATCCGCGCGTTGCTGTCGCTGGAGCCGCTACCTGATCAAGGCTCTGAAACGCATCGGCCCACAGCTTGAACTGCTCACGCCCACCCTATTTGGTCGTTACTCACCGCGAACGCGAAGGAGACTGGAAATGAAAGACAAGGTGCGAGGCAAGACGGAAGAGATCAAGGGCAAGGTAACCGGCGACAAGGGACTTCAACTCAAAGGCAAGGCCCGCCAGAAGGTGGGTAGGGTCAAAGAGGCCACCAAGGCCATCGCCTACGACGTAGAGCACTCTCGCAAGCAGACGAAGCCTTGAATTTGGGCCTTCGTCGGCATCAATCAGACGGATGATCGCTGGTCGGCACACGGTTGCGTGGCCCGGAGGCCACGCGTCCGTGACCAAGGCGGTCTAAACGGCCTTTCTGAACGGCGCGGGTTCAGGCGCAAAAAAAGGATGGCAGTCCCGACCCTCGGGGGACCCATGGCACTTCACGCGGGAGCGCGGGCGAGCCTAGCCTGAGCCGGAGGTATAGACCCATGAAACTCGATCGAAGGGACGCGTTGTCGACTGTAATTCTGGTGGTCGGTCTGGCGATTGCGCTGTCAGTGACGCAGGGGTGGAGCTGGCCCCTCCTAGGAGGCGTGCGCGAGGGCATCGTCGCTCTTGGCGTGGCCGGTTTAGGCGCGTGCATCCTGGGCTCACCACGTGACAGGTTCTATCGCACGGATCCGTTCGGCCTGGCGACGATGGTGGTGGTGATGGGGGCACTCGCGATTGCGATCGTGGGCGGGCTGATCACGGGGTCAGTCCAGTACCTGGTCGCGCTGATGCTGGTAACCACCATGCTGTGGGCACTCGCGACCGTGCGGCACGCAGTGGAGGGCCACTCGGTTCCGCGGATCGGAACAGCCACCTGACGGCTCGTCGGAACTATGAGCGGAGCCGGGCTCGCGTTCGAACCCGGCTCTGTCGTTTGCGGTGTGCGCCACCGTGTCTTCTGCGGCGTGCCTCCAAGCCTGGAGCACCGGTTCGTGCTGGAACACTCCTGAGTAACCACCGATCGCCAGGCCCGACTAACCGCGACGAGAGTCGAGGCCGCGTCGCATCGGCATGCGATCCCAGCAAACCCACAGATTCCCGGAGGCGAATCGGCACCCGGTAGACTCGTCTCGTGACGAGTCGCGTCGCAATGGTCCTGGTGCTCGTCACGTTCTTCGCTGCCGCTTGCACCCGGACGAATCCGATCGCGAAAAGCAGCCCAACCCCTTCGCCGACGAACCTCACGTGGACCGACTGCGGCGGTGGCTTCCAGTGCGCGACCGTGCAGGCCCCGCTGGACTATGCGCATCCTGACGCGGGCACGATCGGCATCGCGGTGAGCAAGAAGCCCGCCACCGACACCGCTCATCGCATCGGCTCTGTGCTGACAAACCCAGGGGGTCCCGGCGCATCGGGCATCCAGTTCCTCCGGGGCGAAGTCGGAGCGATGACCAACCTCAACACGCGGTTCGATCTGATCGGCTTCGATCCGCGTGGAATCGGCCAGAGCGCTCCCGTGCGCTGCCTCGAGGGGCCTCAGGAGGACGCGTTCAACGCGCTCGATCCTGTGCTCGACGATCCACAGGAGAAGCAGGCAGGGATCCAGGCTGATCAGAACTTCGCCAGTGGATGCAAACAGATGAGCCCGCGGGTCCTGCCGTTCGTCGACACCATCAGCGCGGCCAGGGACATGGACGTGATCCGCGCGGCGCTTGGCGACCAGAAGCTCACCTATCTCGGATTCTCGTACGGCACGTTTCTCGGCGAGAACTACGCCCACCTGTTTCCCACCCACGTGCGCGCCCTCGCACTCGATGGCGTGATCGATCCCACGCTCTCACCGAACGATCTCCTTTACGCGCAGCTCGTAGGCTTCGAGCAGAACCTGCAAGCGTTCCTCAGCGACTGCCGGGCACGCAAGGCCGCCTCGACGCCTTGTGGGTACGCGCACTCTGGCGATCCCGGGACCAAGCTGATGAACCTGATGACCCGGCTGGATGCGACCCCTCTTCCCGTCGGCAACCGCTCGCTCACTCGCGCGCTTGCCGTAATCGGGGTGCTGACGCCGCTCTACGACCCGAGCACATGGACCTACCTCGACCAGGCACTGACGCAGGCCGACGGCGGCAACGGCACCCTTCTGCTCCGTTTCTCTGACCTGTATCTCGGCCGCAATGCCGACGGGACCTACGACAACCAGACCGACGCCAACGTCGCGGTGAACTGCGACGACCGGCCTGTCCCGACCGATGTCGCCGCCTACGACGCGCTCGGTCCCAAGTTCGCGGCGGCATCCCCCCTATTCGGACCCGCCTTCCAGTACTCGAACCTCGTCTGCGCTTACTGGCCGGTCAAACCCTCGGGCACAGTCGGCCCTCTCACCGCGGATGGGGCGCCTCCGATCCTGCTCGTGGGCGGGACCGGCGACCCGGCCACTCCCTATGCGTGGGCGCAGGCCGCGAACCAGCAGATCGCAGGCTCAGTTCTTCTCACACGCGACGGCGACGGCCACGTGTCATATGACAAGAGTGCGTGCGCCAAGCAGCTGATCGACGTTTACCTGATCGACCTCTCGCTCCCGGCCGCCGGGACGGTCTGCCGCTAACCCCTTATCCCGTGGCGGCGGCCGCAGGCGAGGCGGAGGTGGCCTTGGTGAAGGTCAGCTCGCCGCCCTCGACGTCGACGGTGACCGTGTCGCCCTCGGTGAACTTGCCCTCGAGCAGCATCATCGCCAGTGGGTCCTGGACCATCCTCTGAATCGCGCGCTTCAGCGGCCGCGCCCCATAGACGGGGTCCCAGCCCCGCTGCGCCAGCAGCTTGCGGGCGGCATCCGCGACCACCAGGATCACCCTTCGGTCCTGCAGCCGGCGCTCGAGGCGGCGCAGCTGGATGTCGACGATCGCGGTCAGCTGGTCCTCCGTCAGCGGTTTGAACACAATGATCTCGTCGATCCGGTTCAGGAATTCCGGCCTGAATTGCTCCCGCAGCACAGCGACCACGCCGTCACGCATTCGTTCGAAGTCCTGCCCAGCTCTCTCCTGGATCACAGAGCTGCCCAGGTTCGACGTCATGATCAAGACCGTGTTGCGAAAGTCGACCGTGCGTCCCTGGCCGTCGGTAAGGCGCCCGTCATCGAGGATCTGCAGCAGGACGTTGAAGACGTCCGGGTGCGCCTTCTCGATCTCGTCGAACAGCACCACCGAGTAGGGCCGCCGGCGCACAGCCTCCGTCAACTGGCCCCCTTCGTCGTATCCGACATAGCCGGGCGGAGCACCCAGCAGGCGAGCCACGGAGTGCTTCTCCTGGTATTCGGACATGTCGAGCCGGATCAAGGCCTGCTCGTCATCGAAGAGAAACTCGGCGAGTGCGCGCGCAAGCTCGGTCTTGCCGACGCCTGTCGGTCCGAGAAAGATGAACGAGCCCACAGGGCGGTTCGGATCGGAAAGTCCGGAGCGCGACCGGCGGACGGCGTTGGCCACCGCCGTAACAGCCTCGTCCTGGCCGATGACACGATCATGGAGCCGCTGCTCCATCTCGATCAGCTTCGCCACCTCGCCTTCCAGCAGCCTCGCGACCGGGATCCGCGTCCAGCGACTGACGATCTCCGCGATGTCATCTTCGGTGACCTCCTCCTTCAGCAGCGCGTGTCCGCCCTGCAGCTGGCCGAGCTTCGCGTTCGCCTCCGCGATCTGCTTTTCCAGCTCGACGGCCTTGCCGTAGCGCAGCTCGGCGGCCTTGGCGAAGTCGGCGGCGCGCTCGGCGCGATCGGCCTCGGCGCGGACCTCTTCGAGCTTTGCCTTCAGCGAGCGGATGCGGCCGATGGCCTCTTTCTCCTGCTCCCAGCGCGAGCGCAGAGAGGTGCGCTGCTCTGAGAGCCCCGCGAGCTGGCGCTCGAGCGCTGCCAGCCTCTCTTTGGAAGCCTTGTCGGTCTCCTTCTTCAGCGCCTGCCGCTCGATCTCGAGCTGGCGGATCTGCCGCTCCAGCTCGTCGAGCTCGGCGGGCAGCGAATCGATCTCCGTCCGCAACCGTGCGGCGGCCTCGTCGATCAGGTCGATCGCTTTGTCGGGCAGGAAGCGGTCGGTGATGTACCGGTGCGACAGCACCGCCGCGGCGACGATCGCGGAGTCCTTGATCCGCACGCCGTGGTGCACCTCGTAGCGCTCGCGGAGCCCGCGCAGGATGCTGATCGTGTCTTCGACCGTCGGTTCGCCGACCATCACCGGCTGGAACCGGCGCTCGAGCGCGGCGTCCTTCTCTATGTGCTTGCGGTACTCGTCGAGCGTGGTGGCGCCGATGGCGCGCAGCTCGCCTCGGGCCAGCGCCGGCTTGAGCAGGTTGGCGGCGTCGATGGCGCCTTCCGCAGCGCCCGCGCCGACCAGCGTGTGCAGCTCGTCGATGAACAGGATGACCTGCCCGTTCGAGCCTTCGATCTCCTTGAGCACGGCCTTGAGCCGGTCCTCGAACTCACCGCGGAACTTCGTGCCCGCGACCAGCGCGCCAAGGTCGAGAGCGACGACGCGCTTTCCTTTCAGTCCTTCCGGAATGTCGCCTTGCGCGATGCGCTGGGCGAGGCCCTCGGCGATGGCCGTCTTGCCGACGCCGGGCTCTCCGATGAGCACAGGGTTGTTCTTGGTGCGGCGCGATAGCACCTGGATCACGCGGCGGATCTCCTCGTCGCGGCCGATGACCGGGTCAAGCTTGCCGTTCGCAGCCAGCTTTGTGAGGTCGCGGCCGTACTTCTCCAGGACCTGATACTTCGATTCCGGGTTCTGGTCCGTAACGCGCTGGTTGCCGCGGATCTGGCGCAGCGCGTTCAACAGGGCATCGTGGGTCGCGCCGGCGTCCTTGAGGGCTCTGGTGTCGGTGAGGGCGAGGAGCAGGTGCTCGGTCGAGATGTATTCGTCCTTGAGCCGCTCCGCTTCCTGTTCCGCCTGTTCGAGCACCTTGTCCATAGCGGGGCCCAGGTACGGCTGTCCGCCGCCGCTGACCTTCGGAAAACGCTCGACGGCGGATACCAGCGCAGGCTCGAGGGCCTGTACGGAGGCTCCGGCCCTCTCGAGCAGGGTGCGCGCGACCCCCTCTTCCTCGCGAACGAGCGCTATTAGAAGATGGTCCGGTTCCACCGCCTGCTGGCCGTGGTCGCGCGCCAGCTCCGCTGCACCTTGAATCGCCTCCTGGGCTTTCTCGGTGAATTTGTCAAATTTCATGATTGAAACCTACCCCCCGATTTGGATCGCCAAACCGCCACCCCGTATCGTGGCGGCATGCCCGAGCTACCCGAGCTGGAGGCGCTCCGGATCCGGCTTGCTCCGCGCCTGGTGAACAAGCTGATCACCGCGGCGACCGTCAACCCCAAGAAGGCCCATATGCTTCGGTACCCCGTCGAGCATTTCGCGAACGAGCTCCCCGCTCGTCGCATGGTCTCACTTATCCAGCGCGGAAAACACCTCGTCTTTGGCACCGAGCTGGGTGGCGGCGGATCGCCCCGTTGGCTGGTCATCAACCCCATGCTGGGCGGCCGGTTCCAGATCGTGGGCGGGGACGCGCCGGTGCCCGCGACCGAGGTTTTCACCATCCGGATCGAGGGCCGTCAGGAGCTTCGCTACCTCGACTTTCGCGACATGGGGCGCATCTACTGGGTGAGCGACTGCGACCGGGAGGTGCCGGGATGGTCGGCGCTCGGGCCGGAGGCGGACTCAGTGCCGGAGATGGGCCTGGATGCTTTCCGCAAGCGTCTCAGGCGGTTCCGGGATGAGCTCAAGGACCTTCTGCGGAACCAGGAGTTCCTGGCCGGAATCGGCAACGCCTACTCCGACGAGATCCTCTTCGAGGCTCGCCTTCTGCCGCTCCGCCGGCGGGCTTCGCTCAAGCCGCCCGAGGAAGAGGCGCTGTACGAGGCGATCCCGGTCGTTCTGAAGCGCGCGATCGAGGCCATCCTCGCGAACCCCAACTACGACGAGTCCAAGCAGGACCGGTCGTTCATGAACGTGCACGTGAAGGGCGGGAAGACGTGCCCGCGATGCGGCCACCGGATCAGTCAGCTAGGGTCCAATCGGGAGCCGCTGAACTTCTGCCGAGGGTGCCAGCTCTAGGCGGGCATACCTCTATCGGGCCCTCCCTACTTCTTGACCGTCCCCTCCCCCGCCGGCCAACCGACCTCAGCGTACGGAGGCGGTCAACCCAGGCTGTTAAGAAACGCGCGCGGCCAGCTCCCTCGAAATGCTCTCCAGCAGTCGCTGCGACGACAGCGCGATCTCGTCGACCGCCCCCTCGAACGCTTTCTGATGGCGGCTCGAAGGCTCCCGGAACCCGCTCACCTTCCGCACGAACTGGCGCGCGGCGGCTCGGATCTCCTCGTCGGTCGCGACTACGTCAGCCTGGCGCAACGTCTTGATGCTTCGACACATGCCGTCAACGATAGCGAGGGCAAGCAGAGAACCTCACCGACCTCGATGTGGCGGCAGCTCCGGCAAGTCGTGCGGCGCCAGCCGGGTCGGGTCAAGCCCGGCCCGCTTGATCATCGCGTCCGCCAGCCGGTCGTACCTCCGCTCAGCTATATCCCCCACCGGGTCCGCGCTCGCGGACATGAGCTGGCGGAAGCTCAAAGTCGAAACCGCGCGGTAGGCCAACACGGCCCGTGCCTGCTCCGCCCGACCCGTCATCGAAGCGATCCTCACAAACGCCAGCGCCGCCCCCGTTTCCCGCATGTCGCGCCAGCGCCACCCGGCATAAGGCAACAGCACCAGCAGGATCGGAGGCACCGCGACCAGCAGGGCAAGCACGATCGCCGTCTGAAGGATCGCCTGGTGAATGTTCTGTCCAGCCGAAACCAGCGGATCCCCCGAGTACTTCTTCAACGCGTCGGCGGTGTTCAACAGGAACTGCGTGAGCAGCGGGATGCCGCCCGGCACGGCTTGCCGGAACGAGGCGATCCACCCGTTGAAGGTCGCCCCGGTGCTGGTGATCCCATTGGCGATCGCCTCCAGGCCCATGATCGTCTGGTAGATCAGGAAGCCGAGATAAGCCCACACGATCGTCCAGCCAACAGTCACCGTGTCCGCCAGCACCCGAAGGAAAGCGGGCCATCGCCGATCTGGGTAGACCTTGATCATCAACGCGACGATAAGTCAATGGCGGCAAGATTGGTCCACTGCGCGGAGGATTGAGCTCGACCTAACGACTCTCTACGCGATGGCGAAGTCCACCTCCACGGTGACTGACACGTCGAGCTCCCCGACCGGCACCTGGGTCGCCGCAGGGGCGGCGGCGCCCACATCGAATCGCGTCGACGGTACGCCCGACGAGGTCAGGTCGCTGACCCGGATCACCGGTCCGAGCCTGACGCCGGCCGCCGCGGCCATCGCCTGTGCCCGGGAGCGGGCGTCCGCGATCGCGAGGTTACGTGCGTCAGCCTGGGCGGCTTTCGGGTCGGCCAGCCCGAAGCTCACGCCAACGTTCGTCGCCCCGCCTTCCTGGACTATGCCGTCGAGTGCCTTACCGACGGTGTCCACGCTGTGCCAGGTGATCTGCAGCTGCTCCGAGGCTCGATAACCGCTGACGGTCTGACCGTTGGGCGTGTACACGGGACCCACCGAGTAGCCCGCGGTGTTGAGGTCCTTGTCAGCGACGCCGAGGGCTTTGACGCGGGCGATGAGCTTGGCCGCTTTGCCGGCCAGGTCGCTCTGGGCGCCTGACGCGGTGGACTGCTGCGACTCCACGCCCGCGTAAAGAAACGCGGTGTCCGGCCTCTTCGACACGCTGCCGTCACCGGTGGTGAAGACACCCGTTTCGATCGAGGTGGTCGTCGATGAAGCAGCCGGTGACGTGATGAACACGGGAGGCCGGCCTGCCGCCAGGACTCCGACGGAGACCACGAGGGCCACGAGCGCTGCGCCGGCGACCGAAACGAGAGCAACTCGAGCGGATGTGGTCATGTGACGCCAACGCCCTGGTTCGCGGCCAGGTAACGAGGAGGACGCGGATCCTAGTCGCCGCGTAGACGGGCGGCATGGCGAGCCGCAAACTCACAGCCGGATTTCAGATGTTTCCAAGGCGCGAGCTGGATGATCGTCCCGATGACGCACCGCTTCATGGAGCCTTTCGGCTTCTTCCCGTTCGGCCTCCTCGGTACATTTGGCGGACTGCTGCTCCTGGCGGGCTTCGTGCTTCTCGTCGTGTGGGTCGTGAGGGCGATGGCCGGCTCCAGCTCGTGGCGCCCGGGATACCCCACAGCCGCGGTGGCCACGCCTGAGTCACCGCTCGACATTCTCTCGCGCCGCTTTGCAAGCGGAGAGATCACGGCCGAAGACTTCCAGAAAGCACGAGACCTCCTGAAGGAAGCTCCGAAGACGTGAGGCAGCGAACGCTGGGCATCGTGGCACTAGCTCTTCTGGTTGCCGGCGCCGCCTTGAGCACGGGCACGGCTGTAGTGGCCTATCGCACAGCCACCACGGTGCCGCGGCAAGCGCAGCTGCAGGCGCCGGGGCGAGGTCACTTCGGGCCCGGAGTCCAGCGGCCGGCCGGGGGACCGGGTGTGCGACCCGGCCCATTCCAGGGCATGTGATCCCGGAAACTTCGTAGCGCACTAGATACGGCCTGCAACTCGACAGCAGGTTTCACACCACCAGATTCATGTTGTAGGTTGGGCCCCCGGTAATTTGTCGCCGACCCGTGGCCCGGGTGGTCCCCGAACCGTCGGGGCTTAAGCTCAGTGCCGCCAATCTCATGAGCGCCTCGACCAGCGCCGCTTCGACCTGGGCACCCCTGCGCATCGGGGTCTTTCGCGCCCTCTGGCTCGCCGTACTTGTCAGCAACGTCGCCACCTGGATGCAAACGGTCGGCGCCCAATGGCTGCTCGTGAACCAGCCGCACGCTTCGATCCTGGTCGCGCTCGTGCAGACCGCCGACTACCTGCCCGACATGCTGTTCGGCATCGTCGGCGGCGTGCTCGCCGACACGCTCGACCGCCGCCGGTTGATGATGGCGGTCCAGGCCTTCCTTTTCGTGGCGGGAGTGGTGCTCGCCGCGCTGACGATCTTCGGCCAGATGCCTCCCGCCCTGCTTCTGACGTTCACGTTCCTGATCGGCTCTGGGTCGGTGCTCACGGTGCCGGCCTATCAGGCCCTCGTCCCCGAACTGGTACCACGCTCTCAGCTGCACTCGGCTTCCGCTCTGTCCTCGATCAGCATCAACCTGGCCCGGGCCGCCGGGCCCGCGATCGCCGGCGTGGTGATCGCCCGGGCCGGCGTCGGCGCCGTCTTCGTTCTCAACGCGGCGATGTACCTGCTTTTCCTGCTGGTGCTGGTGGCCTGGCGCCCACCGCCGGCCGCCGCACCGAAGTTTGCCGAAGGGTTCATCTCGGCCCTGCGCGCAGGCGGGAGGTACATTCGCTACGCGCCGGTGGTTCGCCGCATCCTCTGGCGTTCGGCGCTGTTCCTGGTGCCGGCCAGCGCGCTCTGGACGCTGCTCCCCCTGGTGGCGACCGAGCGCCTGGCTCTCGGAGCGGATGGATACGGACTGCTGCTCGGCGTGCTGGGAGCGGGCGCCATCGCCGGCGCGCTGATCCTGCCCCGCATCCGCGCCAGGTTTTCGATCAACGCCTTGCTGGCCGCGAGCGGAATCGTGTACGCAGCCGTGCTCGCGGCCGTCGTCCTCATCGGCAGCCCGGCGGTGATCCTGGTTGCCCTTCTGCCGGCGGGTGTGGCCTGGATCGCGGTTCTGTCGACGATCAACGCAGAGCTTCAGCTCTTCCTTCCCACGTGGGTACGAGGCCGGGGCCTTTCCGTTTACCAGATGGTCCTCTTCGGAGCGCAGGGATTCGGCGCCCTGATGTGGGGACTCATCGCCGAGCCACTGGGAATCGTTCCAACGTTTCTGATCGCGGCTGCGGCGATGCTGGCCGGGGTCGCGACGACGCGGGTCTGGCCGATCTATGACACCGCGGGAATGGACCGCAGCACCGTCGAATACTGGCGGCAGCCCAGCCTGGCCGTGGAAGCCGACCCGGATGACGGGCCCGTCGTCGTCAACACCGTCTACACCGTGGAGACCGACAAGGAAGCAGCCTTCCTGCGTGCGATGGCTCGCGTCCGCCTATCGCGCCTGCGCACCGGAGCGACCAACTGGGGCCTGTTCCGGGATGGCGAGGCGCCGCACCAGTTCGTCGAGCTCTACATCGTGCCCTCGTGGGAGGAGCACCTGAGGCAGCACTCGGAGCGCCTCACGCGCACCGACCAGCGATACGAGCAGGAGGCCGAGTCCTTCACCACGGCGCCACAGGACACCTCGCACCTCATCGCGGTCGACCTTCCTGACGACAGCGATTGAGCTCGCCGCCTTCCAGGCGTCGAGGTTGTTCTGAGGCAGCGCGTTTCGAACATGGCGCAGACTTCCTGTGTTTCTGACGATCGGCCGGCACACGAGGAGGAGAGCGAATGTTCATGAGCATCAGGAGATATCGGGTCGATCCCGCCCAGCGGGACGAGGTCATCAGCATCGTCGACGACGGATGGGCCGATCATCTGCGCAACGAGCCGGGATTCCTCAGCTACCACGTGGTCGCCACGGACGAAAACGAGCTGGTCTCGATGACGGCGTGTCAGGACGAGGAGACGCTGGAGAAGGTCATCCAGAAGAGCGGCGAGTGGGTTGGCACTCATCTGTCGGGCCTGAACGTGAAGCTCGAAGATTCGCGCGTGGGCAAGGTGGTGTCACACCTGGGCGGCTGATTCGCCCTAAAGGAGTCGCAGAATGGCAGCAAGCAAGAACGGCATCGGGCGAATCGCGGTCGGGGTGGACGGCTCGGACTCGTCGGCGGCCGCGATCAGGTGGGCGATCCGGCTCGCGAAAGGAATGGGCTCCCAGGTGATCGCCATCTACGCAGTCGACATCCCCGCCTACTTTCCTGAGCCGGAGGAGCTCCCATTCGTTCTCGACCAGGAGTGGCGTGACGGAATGAAGTCGGAGTTCGAAGAAAAGTGGTGCAGGCCGCTCAAGGTCGCCGGCGTCCGCTATCGCGCTGTGATCGAGGATGGGAGGGCGGCAACCGTGATCGCTGCTGTCGCCCAGCGCGAGAAGGCCGACGTCATCGTGGTCGGCAGGCGCGGTCGAGGCGGGGTGGCAGAGTTGCTCCTGGGAAGCACCAGCCACGAACTCGTCCTCCACTCCAGGCTGCCGGTGCTGGTGGTGTCGGCGAAAGGCTGACGTGTGAGCTCGACTGTCCGATCCGACGAAGCGGTGGCCCGGCTGCTGCAGGCGTGGCGCGGAGAGGTCGAAGCTCAAGCGGTCTACACGATCCTTGCGCAGCGCATGCGCGAGCCGCGACGCGCGCAGGTCATCCGCGAGATCGCCGACGGTGAGGCGCGCCATCGCGAGCGGATCGAGAAGCGCTTGCGCGAGCTGGGGCAGCCGATCCCCGATCCGTCCACCGTCAGCATCCCTCGCTGGTTGCGCCTGCAGGCGCGCCTCGCCCCGGTGACGCGGATGCTCGCTCACATGGAGTCCAACGAGCAGGTCGAGATCACCGACCGCTACAAGCGATCCACCGGCGACCCTGATACGGACGCAGTGCTCACTTCCATCCGAGTCGAGGAGATGGGCCACTCCAGGACGCTGGACGCGATCCAGGCGGCGCACGAGGGCGGCGAACCGCCCGCGTCCGGCGCCGAGGGCAAGTTGAATCGAATCCTCGGCCGGGAGACCTGGCACCGGACGGGGTCGGGCTGGATCTCCGGCGCGATCTACGGCGCCAACGATGGGCTGGCGGCCGTCTTCGGCATCGTCGCCGGCGTCTCAGGCGCAACCGGCGGATCGAGCTTCGTGCTGACGGCAGGTCTGTCGGGCGCCGTCGCGTCGGCGCTCTCGATGGCCACCGGCGCGTTTCTCGCATCGCGATCCGAGTCGGAGGTCGTCGCCGCCAACGTCGCGCAGGAGCGCCGCGAGATCGAAGAGCATCCGGAAGAGGAGAAAGAGGAGCTGTCGCTCTTCTACCAGCTGAAGGGGCTCGACGCGGCGTTCGCCGACCAGCTTGCTGCGAAGCTGTCCGAGAACCCGGACGCAATGCTCAAGGTGCTCGCGACCGAGGAGCTCGGCGGCACAGAGGCGGGCGGCAACCCGGTTCAGTCCGCGCTGGCCGCCGGCATCAGCACGTTTCTTGGCGCGATGGTGCCGGTGATCCCCTTCTTCTTCTTACGCGGCACCACAGCCGTTCTAGTGGCCGCGATTGTCTCCCTCATCGCCCACTTCCTCGTGGGCGCCGCCAAATCCCTGTTCACGCTGCGTAAGTGGTGGTCGGCAGGCCTGGAGATGACGCTGGCCGGAGTGATCGTGGGCGGCGCGACCTATGCCCTGGGCCTGGTGCTCAAGCTGTCGGGAGGCTAGAGCTAGACCTTCGGGGCAGGCTGCTCGCCGCGAAAGATGGCCGCGTTCCGCCGCGCGAACTCGTCGAAGGTGGTCGGCCGCCACCCGAAGACCTCTTCGATCGTCGGCCAGACCCTCGACTCCTTGCCCTTCCGCCGCTCGGCAAAAAGCTCGTCCAGGCCTTCCGCAAGGAAAGGCGGCAGGCCCGCCGCCAGTCGCGCTTGCCGGGCGTCCTCAGGCGGAACGTCGACGTAACGGATGGGCTTCCCTGTGGCGGCGGACAGCTTCTCCGCCACCTCGGCCATGCTCAAGGCTTCAGGGCCGGTGAGGGGATAAATCTTGCCCTCATGCCCGTCCGTGGTCAGGACGGCGATCGCAACCTCGGCGACGTCGCCGATGTCGATGGAGGCGATCCTGGCGTCAGCCATCGGCAGCGCCAGGATGCCCCTCGCGACGATCGAGGGAACCTGGCGGAAGTAGGACGGCATGAACTCGCCGGCCCGCAGGTGGGTGAACGCGACGCCTGACGCCTCGAGACGTCTCTCGACCTCGGCGTGCATCCGCGCGAAACGAAAGGGCGAGTCGAGCTCGGGAATGATCCCCGACAGCTTGACCACGTGCTTGACGCCTGCCTTCCGCGCGGCGTCGATGAAGCTCGACTGAACGTCGAGCATCGCGGGGTCCGAGGAGGAGATGAGCATCGCGCGGTCGACTCCTCGAAGCGCGGCTTTGAGCGAGTCGGGATTCGCCATATCGCCTTCGACGACCTCGACGTGAGGCAGCGACGCCAGGGATTGCGCCTTCGCGAGGTTTCGAGTCAGCGCCCGCGACGGGATCCCCTTCGCCGACAGCCGGCGCACAAGCTCGGATCCGTTCAGCCCGGTGGCGCCGGTGACCAAAATCATTGCTGCGTGTTGTTATGCCGGGAAGCGTTCAAAGTATTCCAGCATGGCAATCGTCAACTTCAAGCTTCACTCGACACTGGCGCCCAAGGCCGTGATGGCCGCATTGACAGACTTCGGACCAGGCCGGGCTGAGGTCTGGCCAAACGTCGACACCGCCCATTTCAAGGTGCACGATCAGGGACCTGGTTGGGCCGACGTCACGGAAGGAAGCTCGGTGGCCGGTGGCGTCTGGGAACGTGAGCGATACACCTGGGACGTCGCCTCGGGCACGGTGGCGATCGAAACCCTCGAGTCCAACACCTGGGGCCCAGGCAGTCGCTGGGACTATCGACTCACTTCCGCCGCCGGCGGAGGCTCGACGATCGAGGTCACCGTCACTCGCAACGGGAAAGGCTGGAAGGGCCGGCTCATCGGGGTTGGTCTCTCGGTTGCGGGGGCCCGCATGCTTGGCTCGCAGATGAAGCAGGCGCTCAACCGGATCTCACGATGACCCGCGTCGACGTCCGTCCGATCAAACAACGCGAACTGGAGGAGCTCCTTCCACTAATCGCCGGTTATCAGAGGTTCTATGGTGCCGAGCCAGATCTCGACCGCAACCGGGCCTTCTTCTCTCGATTCATTCACCCTAGCGAGGTCGGGCTCCTCCTCGGCGCCTGGGTGGCCGAAGGCTTGGCGGGGTTCGCCACCCTCTACTGGTTCTTCAGCTCCACGAAGGCGGCGGACTCTGTTCTGATGAACGATCTGTTTGTACGAGACGACGTCCGCGGTGCAGGCGTCGGACGGGCGCTCATCCAAAGCGCAACTGAAGAGGCCCACCGCCGCGGGGCGGCGCACCTCGAGTGGTACACGAGTCCAGACAACCTGAAGGCGCAACGACTCTACGCTTCCCTTCCGGGCGCGCAACGCACGACCTGGTACGCCTACGAGATCGCAACTGAGGACTGAGCGGCCCGATTCATCCTGTCCAGGCCGCCAAAAGCAAGGCCAATCACCTGGACCTAAGGTGAGCTGACTGCCTCCGGTGCGAGAACTTTGAGGTTCACTTGTGGCGGCCGCTGCAGGGTGTGGTGCAGGGTGCAGTGCTCGACCACACGAGTGAATGCCTCGCGCTTCTCCGCACTCAAGGTTGGAGCTTCGATTGCGAGGTTGACCTCGCCGACTCTGTGCGGGTTCTCGGCCCATGCGTAGTCGCACGTAACGGCCAGCCCATCGGTCGCTAATCCATTCCGCCGCAGGAACCTTTCGGCATAGAAAGCAACGCAGCCGGCGAGGCCGGCAAGAAATATCTCTGTTGGGGTGGCGGCAGTGTCTTCGCCCCCATCCTCAACGGGTTGGTCTGAGTACAGCTCATGCCCGCGTACCGTCATCAGTAGGCGGTCGCCCCCCTGGTGTACCGCTCGAATGACCTTGTCGTGCTTGTTCATCCCTAAACGGAGTGTCCGGTCCATGAACAGGAACGAGCAGAGGCGACTGTCCATGGCGCTGAGGGCCATCTGGCCCTGGGGATAGTAGGCCCCCCCCCAAGGCTTGCAAACTCGAAATACGAATTTGGCGGAGGGGCCGGGATCCCTACGCACGTCAATCCCCGAATGCTACTGGATGATTCTCGACTGAGGACCTACATGCCGCGTCTAGCGCCGCTCCGCAGGCCGGGCTACTCGAAGTAGTCGCGAAGTTGCTTCGCGCGCGAGGGGTGGCGGAGCTTGCGCAGGGCTTTGGCCTCGATCTGGCGGATCCGCTCCCTGGTCACCCCAAAGCGCTTTCCGACCTCCTCCAGCGTGCGCTGGTGGCCGTCGATGAGCCCAAAACGGAGCTGGAGCACGCGCCGCTCGCGGGGCGTGAGGGAGTCCAGCACGTCCTCCACCTCGGCGTGGAGCATCGTGAGCGAAGCTGCCTCGGAAGGCGAGACAGCCTCGCGGTCCTCGACGAAGTCGCCGAGGTGCGAGTCATTCTCCTCACCGATCGGGGTCTCCAGCGAGATTGGGGTCTGCGCGACCTTGACGATCTCGCGCACCTTCTCCGGCCTGACCCCCATCTCCTCGCCGATCTCCTCGTCGCTCGGCTCGCGCCCCAGCTCCTGGAACAGGCGACGCGACACCCGCACCAGCTTGTTGATGACCTCGATCATGTGGACCGGGACGCGAATCGTTCGCGCCTGGTCGGCGAGGGCGCGGGTGACGGCCTGCCGGATCCACCAGGTGGCATAGGTGGAGAACTTGAAGCCCTTGTGGTAGTCGAACTTCTCGACCCCGCGGATCAGGCCCATGTTGCCTTCCTGGATGAGGTCAAGGAAGCTGAGGCCGCGGCCGATGTACTTCTTGGCGATCGAAACCACAAGCCGCAAGTTGGCCTCGGTCAGCCGCTGCTTGGCCTCGTAAGCGCGCTCGTAGCGCTCGGTCAGGCGGTAACGCGCGATGCGATAAGACTCCAGCGCCTCGGCGCGGACACGCGGACGCGCCGCGCCGTTGGCCCGGCGCCTGCGCTCGGCGGCTGCCGCGTCGAGCAGGTTTTGCAGCTTCGCCAGGTCGGCGAGGCCGAACAGCTCCTGCGCGATGTGCGCCTGCTGACCCTTGCGCTTGACGGTGGCGAGCCGCTCGATGATCTCAGGGAGCATCTCGTCGGCCGAACGCTGCCGGCCGTCGACCTCCTCGGTCACGTTCAGCGCCTTCATGGCGTCGTGCAGAGGCTTGGCCTCAATCGCCTGCGCGAGCTCGACTTCGTCCTTGGCAGTAAGCAAGTTGACGCGCCCGATCTCCTTGAGGTACATCCGCACCGGGTCGTCGAGGGCGGCTGAATCCATCATCTCGATGTCGAGGACCATCTCGTCGTCGATCTGCTCGACCTCTCCGAAATCCTTCTCGCCGTTGCTGACCTCGATCCCCATCTCTTTGAAGGCCGCGAAGATACGGAAGATCTGGTCCGGCTCGGCGTCGATCTCGGGGAGGCCCTGGAGGATCTCGTCGGGCGTGACGTAGCCCTGCTCTTTGCCCTTGACGATGAGCTGCTCGGCGACGGCAATCAGCTCGTCCTCGAACTTGCGCTCCGGACTCTCCGGGGTCTTGCTGCCGCGCCTCCTCCCGGTCTTGATCGCCGTCCCGGCAACGAGGGGGATCTTTGGACCGACGGTGAGCCCTCTGATCGCGAAAGCGCCCTTTGTCACAGCCGGCGGCGGACGGGTTCGTTCGCGATGGTCGTTCCTCCAGATGGCCAGAGCTCCGGGCCTGGCTGTTCTAACTATCGATAATCACAAATGAGGGCGCATGCCCGATCCTGAAACGTCAGTCGTTAGGGACACTACGGTGGAGGGGTCGGCTGCGAAACGCTCGGCAACGATCTGTCTAAATGGCTGTGGTGCCCGGCCGACAAGAGGGCCGCTCGGCAATGGCCGCCACTCAAGTCAAAAGTTCTTGCGGGCTGGAGCGGGCGACTACACGGGAGCATAGACCCTCTGCAAGAGGGGGATGCGGCTGTGGGGCGCCAAACGTCCGACGGAGTTCACGCTCGATATCCGGTTGTGATGTTTGACTCCGTCCAGCCGGGGGCAAAACTGCTTGTAGTCATCCCACATGGGATGCCCGCTTGCGGTGGCCGACCGCGTCTACCTCGAAAAGATCCGTGAATTGTTCCGGCGAAGTTCGAGAAGAGGAGTCAGCCATGACTAACGGAACCATTAAGAAGCTCGTTTCCGACCGCGGCTTCGGCTTCATAGCCGCCGAGGACGGGAAGGAGTACTTCTTCCATCGCGACGCAGTCGACAACTTCGACTCGCTCAACGGTGGTGAGAAGGTCACGTTCGAGATTGAGGCGAGCCCGAAGGGCCCGCGTGCCAAGCTGGTCAAGCTCAGTCAGTAGTCGTCAAAAGGCACCGGCGATGCCGCAGGGGAGCCGCTCGTTCCCGTTGGCTGTCGGGCACGGAATTGGCGGAGGGGCAGGGATTTGAACCCTGGATAGGCTTGCACCTATAACAGTTTTCAAGACTGTCGCCATCAACCGGACTCGGCCACCCCTCCGCGAGGCAAATGGATTCTAGGAACTAACGCGCGCCGATCAGCTCGATCCCGCCCATGTAGGGCTTCAGCACCTCGGGCACCGCGATCAGGCCGTCGGACCGCTGGTAGGTCTCCATGATGGCGTCGATCGTGCGCGGAAGCGCGAGCCCGCTGCCGTTGATCGTGTGGGCGAACTTGGGTGACGCCCCCTTGGCCGGGCGGTAACGGATGTTGGCGCGCATCGCCTGGAAATCGTTGAACACCGAGCACGACGACACCTCCAGGTGCCGCCCAAGCCCCGGCGCCCATGCCTCCAGGTCGTACTTCTTGTACTGCGCGAAGCCCATGTCGCCCGTGCACATGGACAGCACGTGGTACTGCAGGCCCAACCGCCGCAGGATGTCCTCGGCGTCGGCGACGAGCTTCTCGAACTCTTCCATCGACGTCTCCGCGGTCGTCACCTTGACCAGCTCGACCTTGGAGAACTGGTGCATGCGGATGAACCCGCGCGTGTCCGAGCCCGCCGCCCCGGCCTCGGTGCGCCAGGAGGGTGCGTAAGCGACGTATTTCATCGGCAGCCGATCGCCGTCGAGAATCTCGTCGCGGTGAAAATTCGTGACGGGCACCTCGGCTGTCGGAATGAGCCACAGGTCTCTGTCTTCGACCTTGAACGCCATGTCCGCGAACTTCGGCAGGTTCGCGGTTCCGACCATCGAGGCGCTGTTGACGAGCATCGGCGCCCACACCTCGGTATAGCCGTGCTCGCGCGTATGAACGTCGAGCATGAACTGCACCAGGGCCCGCTCCAGGCGCGCGCCGTCGCCGAGGAGAAAGGCAAAGCGTGATCCGGCCACTCGAGCCGCGCGCTCGAAATCCATGATCCCGAGCGTCTCGCCGAGGTCGTAATGGGTCCGGGGCACGAAATCGAACTCGGGCTTGTCCCCCCACTCCCTCGCGACCACGTTGTCCTTTTCCGTCTCTCCGACCGGGACCGATTCGTGGAAGAGATTCGGCACCTCCAGAAGCAGGAGGTCCAGCTGCTGCTTCACCGAGTCCGCCATCTCGAGCGCGGCCTTGGCCTCGTCGGACATCTGGCGAAGCTTGTCTTTCAAGCTCTCGTCACGCGTCTTGGCGAACTCTTTGGACAGCCGGTTCTGCTCCGCCTTGATCGTCTCGGCCTTGTACAGGTGTCCACGCCAGACCTCATCGAGCTTGAGGATCTCATCGACCGGCGCCGGCTCACCCTTGAGCTGCGCGGCCCGCCGCACCCGCTCCGGGTCGCGGCGGATGAGCTCCAGGGGGAGCATTACGTTTCCGCCTTCATGACCGGGAACAGGATCACGTCCCTCACCGACGGCTGGTCTGTGAGGAGCATGACGAGGCGATCGATGCCCACGCCGAGACCTCCGCACGGAGGCAACCCGTACTCGACGGCTCGCAGAAAATCCTCGTCCATCGGGTGAGCTTCGATGTCACCGGCCGCACGGCGCGCCGCCTGCGCCTCGAAGCGCGCGCGCTGGTCGATCGGGTCGGTGAGCTCGGTGAATGCGTTCGCGTACTCGCGGCCCAGGATGATCAGCTCGAACCGTTCCACGAAGCGCGGGTCGTCATCGCGCGGCCGGGCGAGCGGCGAGATCTCGACCGGGTAGTCGATCACGAACGTGGGCTGCCGCAGTCGCGGCTCGACATGCTCCTCGAACAGATCGTTGAGCTCCTGCCCCACTGCGTGCCGGCCCGTGTGCTCCAGCACCAGGTCCGCCATCCGCTCGCGCCGGAATGGCGGGGTGAGGTTGACGGCCTCGCCCTGGTAGCTCGTCTCGAGCGGCCGGCCGGCAGCCATCGCCGAGACCACCATCAGGTCTTCGACGAGCCTCATCACGTCGTCATAGTCCGCATATGCCTGGTAGCACTCAAGCAGGGTGAACTCCGGGTTGTGCCGCGGCGAGAGGCCCTCGTTCCGAAATACGCGACCGATCTCATATACGCGCTCAAAGCCGCCGACCAGCAACCTCTTTAGATGAAGCTCGAGCGCGATCCGCAGAAAGAGGTCTCGGTCGAGCGAGTTGTGATGGGTCACGAAAGGCCGCGCGTGGCCTCCGCCCGGCACCTCCTGTAGCACCGGGGTATCGACGTCGAGGAAGTTGCGCTCGTCGAGCAGCCCGCGCATGGCCGTGATGATCCTGGTCCGCGCCCTGAAAACCTCACGCACGGCCGGGTTGGCGATCAGGTCGACGTAGCGCTGCCGGTAGCGGATCTCCACGTCCTTCAGTCCGTGCCATTTCTCGGGCAGCGGCCGCAGCGACTTCGTCAGCAGCTGGAAGGACTGGACCTCGAGTGTGATCTCTCCACGGCGCGTCTTGAAGATCGGCCCGGTGGCGCCGATGATATCGCCTGGATCGAGATCCGCGAAACGGTCGAACTCCTCCTCGCCCACCTTGTCGCGGCTCGCCATCAGCTGGATCCGGCCTTCGCCGTCCTGCAGGTCCGCGAACACCACGCCGCCCTGGAGCCGCTTGACCATCAGCCGTCCGGCCAACGCAACGGGCTCGGTCCGCTCGTTTTCGCCAAGCAGCCCCTTGGCCGCCTGGCTCGTCTGGGTCGGCCGGAATCCGCGCGAATACGGGTCGATCCCCGCCGCGCGCAATCGCTCCAGCTTCTCGCGCCTGTCACGCATGACAGCGGGCAGGTCAGGTTCCAGCTCTTCCGTCACGATCGGAAAAGGTTAAGGGTTACAGAGCTACTTCCTGTTCTTCCGCCGCCGGGAACGCGTTGATGTCGGCTCCCCCCGAGTGGCGGTAGTTGCCCAGCGACTCCTCGATCAGCGCGTCGACGTCCGAGTCCGAATGAACCGGGTCGTGATGGAAGAACGCGAGCTCTTTGGCGCCCGCCTGCTCGGCCAGGGACAGCGCCTCCTCGTATGTCGAGTGCCCGAAGCCAGCATGGGTCTTGTACTCCTCGGTGCTGTACTGCGCGTCGTGGACGAGCAGGTCCGCGTCCCGGCACCAGTTCGCCAGGTCCTTCAACGTGCCGTTCTCCTGGTTCGCGAACATCGCGATCTCGTTGTCCGTCGCGAAGCAGAACCGCGACGATCCCTCGTCGATCCGGTAACCAAACGTCGGGATCGGGTGCATCAGGAGGTGAGGCGTGATCCGCAGGGCGCCGACCTCGAAGGTCTCTCCCGGGTTCCGCTCGATGAACTCCATCTCCGCCGGCATGTGGCTCAAGCGAATCGGGAAATAGGCCGGGTCCATCTGGTCGGCAAAGGCGGCCTGGAGCGATTTCGCCGAGCCGGCCGGCCCGACGATCGTCAGGTGCGTGCCCGGCACGAACGCCGGGAGGAAGAACGGAAATCCCTGTATGTGGTCCAGGTGCGTGTGCGTGATGAGCAGGTGCGCCTGGAGCGGTTCGTTCACGCTGAATCCGTTTCCAAGCTCGGCGATGCCAGAGCCCGAATCGATGATCAGCAGGTTGTTCTCTTTGTCCCTCACCTCGACGCAGGTGGTGTTGCCGCCGTAACGAAGCGTCTTGCGACCGGGCGTCGGCCTCGTGCCTCGCGTGCCCCAGAACTTGATCCTCAACTGGACGCCGTCACGTCGTAGACGCGCTTGGCGATGAACACTTCCAGAAGGTCGGGATCGAGCTGGCCCCGGCCGGCCTCCGCGTTCAGGATGTCGAGCGCGGCTGACGTGGGTACGGCTGGCTTGTAGGGCCGGTCCCGCGCGGTGAGCGCGTCGTAGATGTCCGAGATAGTCATCATGCGTGTCTGAGTTGGGATCTCATTCCCTCTCAGGCCGCGCGGGTATCCCGAACCGTCGAGCTTCTCGTGGTGCCCCCACGCGAACTCCGGAATGTTCCCCATCAGTGGCGAAAGTTTCGTCCACTGGATCTTGCTCAGGAAATCGTGGCTCTTGGCAACATGCGATTCAATCTCTTTTCGCTCCTCGTTCGTCAACGTGCCCTTCTGGATGCTCAGGAAATGGAATTCCTGCGGGGCGATCAGGGGGTGCACCCGGCCCGACACGTCGGGGAAGTCGTGACCTTTCATGTCCGACAGCGTCGATGCCTTGTCCTCGGGCAGGACGCTCGGTTCATTGGCCATGACGATGGCCTCGAACCACATGCGGTACTGGTCCAGCTCCGCCTCGAGGCGCCGCTCGATCTCAGCGACCTTTGCGGCGTCGACACCGTCCCCCCGTTTGGCCTCCAACTCTGCCCTGAGCTGGGCCCAACGCTCGACCGAGTCGAACCGCCATTGGATCAGGTCTAACTGGAAGCGAAACAGCTTCTTTTCCTTGACCAGGATGTCCTCTCGCACGCCAATCTTCCCGAAGTCGTGCAGCAGGCACGCGTAACGCAGCTCCTTGAGCTGGTCTTTGCTGAAAATGACGTTGCGGTACTTGCCTGCCTCGATCCTCGTGATCTCGTCGGCCAGCTTCGTGGTGAGGGCTTCGACCCTGCCCGAGTGGCCGGCAGTGCTCGGGTCTCTCTGCTCGATCGCATAGACGCTTGCCGTCACGAATTGGTCGAACAGATCCTCGATGTCCTTGAGAAGGGTCTTGTTGTCGAGAGCGACTGCGGCCTGGCTCGCGATCGACTCGATCATCTCGTCGTCGTCGGGGTGAAAGCTGACGACCTCCTCGTCCACGTTCTCGGGCGTGAGCCGCGTCTCCAACCTCCGCTTCGCGTTGATCAGCTGGACGGCGCCCACGACTTCGTTGTTGTAGTTGCGCATGGGGACTGTGAGCATCGATTTGGTCCGGTACCCGAACTGGGCGTCGAAGCTCTTGCCGCCGACCGGCTTGCCGGGTGGCGGGTTGTACGCGTCCTCGTACCTCTGGCTCTCTCCGACAGAGACCGTATAGCCGACGACAGACTTCTCGTCCACCGGCACCGTGAACGCTGAGTAGGTGCTCTTGTCGATCGAGTGGTTCTGGCTGGAGGCGAGGAAGAGCTTCGGGCCGCTTTCGTCGTCGGCCTTCAACCATAGGCTCGCGCCGTCGGCGTGCGTGAGCTGGCGCATCGACGTGAGGATGAAAGCCTGCAGCCGTTCGATGTCCTTCTCCGCGGACAGAGCAATGCCGATCCGGTTCAGCTCGCGAAACTGCCGGTGGCTTCGCGCGGCCTGCGCGTCGAGCTGCTCGACCTGGCGCTTGAGCACGACGTTCTCCATCGCCACCCGAAGCAGCTCGCGCAAGACGGATGCAGAGGCGTCCACCGGCGGAGTGAATGCAATGTCGTGGTAGCCCGCCGGCACCTCCTGGCCTGGACCGACCAGGATCAGCGCGGGCTCCGTCACCTCAACCGGGTCGCCGAGCGGTTTGGCCTCCAGGCCGAGCTCGGCCAGCAAGTTGGTCAGCCCGGGCTGCTCGAGGTTGCCCAGCAGGTAGACGTGGAACACCGGAGCCGTCTTCATCGGGCCCTAATATCCAACATCAATGTCTTGCATCAATGTCTTGCATCGCCGTCCGAGTTTTGGGCGTATATAAGACGTAAACCCTCGAGAGTCAAAAGCGGGTCGGTGGTCTCGATCACGCTGGTCAGGCCGGCCACGAGCGCAGCCTGGCCGCCGGTCGCTATGACCTTGGCCGACCCGCCGAGCTCAGTGACCATGCGCTGGACCATACCTTCCACCTGGGCCACGAAGCCCCAGACAAGGCCCGACTGGATGGATGCGACGGTATTGCGGCCGATCACGGAATCGGGCGCTACCGGCTCGACCCGACGGAGCATGGCCGTGTGGGAGACAAGCGCCTCGAGCGAGATCTCGACGCCCGGAGCAATCGCACCGCCCAGGTATTCGCCGTCGGCGCTGATGGCGTCGTAAGTGACCGCTGTGCCGAAGTCGATCACGACGGCCGGGCCGCCGTACTTCGTGTACGCAGCCAAGGCGTTCGCGATCCGGTCGGCACCGACGTCCTTCGGATTGTCGTAGCGGATCCGCACGCTGGTCTTGACCCCGGGCCCGACCATCACGGGTTCGCACTTGAGGTAGCGTCTCGAGGCTTCGACCAGCGCCGGGTTGATGGTCGGACCCGGGGTCAAGACCAGCGTGCGCATCCGCTACGACAACCCGAAGG
>DATBZR010000044.1:0-4845 GCA_036513095.1 Candidatus Dormiibacterota bacterium
GACAAGGGCAAGCGCAGCTCGATCATCCTCCACTCCCTGCCGCGCATGGACGAGCTCCTGCCGGACGTCGACGCGACGCGCCACCAGCGCTACTGGGCAGAGGCCTTCAACGGCGTCGCGCTCAAGATGTCGCTCCTCAGCCTGATCCTCGGCGCGGCGGAGTAGGCGGCCATGCAGACGGACCTTCGCGGCCGCGACCTGATCAGCCTCCAGGAATGGACGAAGGAGGAGATCGACACCGTCCTCGAGGTCGCCCTCCAGCTGAAGCGCGAGCGGGCACTCGGGATCCCGCACCCGCTCCTGCGGGATCGCGTCCTGGCGATGCTCTTCTTCTTCTCCTCCACCCGGACGCGCGCCTCGTTCGAGGCGGGCATGGCCCAGCTGGGCGGCCACGCCCAGTTCATCGAGAGCCGCACCACCCAGATCTCGCACGGCGACACGCGAAGGAGATCGGCGAGATCCTGGGCCGCTACAACGACGGGATCGCCATCCGGAACGTCGACTGGGGCGTCGGGAACCAGTACATCCGGGACGTGGCTGCGGCCAGCCGCGTGCCCGTCCTCAACATGCAGTGCGACCTGTTCCACCCACACCAGTCGCTCGCCGACCTGCTGACCATCCACGAGAAGAAGGGCAATCCGCGAGGACGCACGATCGCGATCAGCTGGGCGTACGCGGCCAGCTACCAGAAGCCGATCAGCGTTCCCGTTGACCTCTCGCTCCTCACAACCCGCTACGGGATGCACGTCCGGCTTGTCCACCCGCCGGAGTTCAAGCTCCCGGCCGACATCGTCGCGCAGGCGGCGGAGAACGCCCGGCGGTCGGGCGGGTCGTTCGAGCTCATGGACGACTTCGACGCCGGGATGCGCGGCGCGGACGTCGTCTACGCCAAGAGCTGGGGCGCGCTGCTCACCGCGAAGGACGAGACCGAGGGCGCCGAGATCGCGAAGAAGTACACGGACTGGATCACCGACGAGCGGCGGATCGGGATGGCCGCCGAGGACGCGATCTACATGCACCCGCTCCCGGCCGACCGTGGGATCGAGGTCGCGGATGCCGTCATCGACGGCCCGCACTCGGTCGTCTACGACGAGGCGGAGAACCGACTCCACGCCCAGAAGGCGGTGATGGCGCTCACGATGCGGTGAGTGCGGTGTGACCGCTCACTGGTCGAGCGTTGTCGTTCGCCGAGACCACTGAATCGAAGGACGCCATGGGCAAGATCGCGGTTGTCGCCGTCGGCGGCAACTCTCTCATCAAGGACGCGGAGCATCAGTCGGTCTACGATCAGTACGCCGCCGCCGTTGAATCGAGCAAACACGTGGCGGGCATGATCGAACAGGGCTGGGATGTGCTGTTGACGCATGGGAACGGCCCGCAGGTCGGGTACATCCTGCGCCGCTCGGAACTGTCGCGAGAGGAACTGCATCCGGTGCCGCTCGATTACTGCGGGGCGGATACGCAGGGCGCGATTGGGTACATGTTCCAGCGCGCGCTGCGGAACGAGTTCAGCCAGCGGGGCATCGAGAAACACGCCGCCACCATCATCACGCAGACACTGGTGGACAAGGACGACCCCGCATTCAAGAGCCCGAGCAAACCGATCGGCTCATTCATGGACCAGCCCACGGCCCGTGCCCACGAGCAAGACGATGGGTGGAGCGTCGTGGAGGACGCGGGGCGCGGATGGCGGCGCGTCGTGCCGTCGCCCCTCCCGCTGAAGATCGTGGAGTTCGACGCAATCGTGGCGCTCATCCAGGCCGGGTTCACCGTGATCGCATCCGGTGGCGGCGGGATACCCGTCATCGAGCAGGATGGCCAGCTCGTGGGTATCGAAGCGGTCATCGACAAGGACTACGCCGCATCGACCCTCGCGCGGGACCTGGGCGCTGACCTCTTCCTGATCACGACACAGGTCGACAAGGTGGCGTTGAATTTCGGCAAGCCAGATCAACAGTTGCTGGACACGCTGACGCTCGCGCAGGCCAAGGACTATCTGGCGCAGGGCCACTTCCTCAAGGGCTCGATGGGGCCCAAGGTCCAGGCAATCATCTGGTACCTCGAAGGCGGCGGCAAGGAAGCGCTGATCACGAGCCCGGAGAACATCGAACGCGGGCTGCGCGGCGAGACGGGTACGAGATTCGTCCAGTGAGCACGCGGCCAGGAAGAACGCTGGATCGATGAGGTTCACTCCGGCGGGCCACTGAAGCATGCGGCGCCATTTGTCGCTAGCCTGAGGCGGCGCTTGCGCGGAAGGACGGGGTGACGGTCATGCCACAGATCGAGCAGCAGCCGAACGGCGGCCTGGTGCACGTTGACTTCACGCTGAATGGGACGCCGGTCGGTGTCGACATCCGGCCTGACATGCCCATGCTCGAGCTGCTGCGGGAAGCGTGCGGGATCACGTCGGTCAAGGATGGCTGCGCTCCGGAGGGTTCCTGCGGCGCGTGCACCGTGTTGATGGACGGCAGGGCGGTCGTGTCCTGCTCCCAGCTCGCCACGCGGGTGGCCGGGCGGAGCGTCCTCACCCAGGAGGGTCTCCCCGCGGCTGACCGCGAGCGGTGGGCCGACGCCTTCGTCGCCTCGGGCGCGTCGCAGTGCGGGTTCTGCTCGCCGGGAATCGTGATGAAGGCGGAGGCCCTGCTGGGCCGCAACCCCGACCCATCGCGCGGAGAGATCGCGCACGCGCTCGCCGGGAACCTCTGCCGCTGCACCGGCTACGTCAAGGTGATCGACGCCGTGGGCCTCGCGGCGGCGGCGCGGCGAGGCGAGCCCATCCCCCCCATCGACACCAGTGGTCGGGTGGGATCCCGCACCGCCCGTCTCCGCGGCCGAGAGCTGGCGCTTGGGGACAAACCTTACGTCAACGACCTGACCGCACCGGGCATGCTCCATGGCGCCGTGCGGTTCTCCGACCACCCCCGAGCGCGGGTCGTGCGCGTCGACGTCTCGAAGGCACTCGCCTACCCTGCCGTCGTCGCGGTGGTGACCGCGCGCGACGTCCCCGGGGAGCGCACCCAGGGACTGATCACGAGGGATTGGCGTCAGTTCGTCGCCGAGGGCGAGACCACCAGCTACGTGGGCGACGTGCTGGCAGTCGTGGCCGCCGAGACGCGATATGCGGCGCGAGAGGCCGCGAAACTCGTCGAGATCGACTACGAGGTGCTCCCGCCCGTGACCGATCCGTTCGAGGCGCTGGAGGCCGGTGCTCCGGCACTGCATCCGAACGGGAACGTGCTCTCGGTGTCAAAGGTGAAGCGTGGCGACGTTGACCGTGCGCTCGCCTCGGCAGCGCACGTGGCGACCGAGACGTTTCGCACCCAGTTCATCGAGCACGCGTTCCTGGAGCCGGAGTCCTCGCTTGCCGTGCCCCAGGAAGACGGCACCCTGTATGTGTACTCGCAGGGGCAGGGCATCTGGGACGACCGGCGGCAGATCGCCTCGATCCTCGGCGAACCGGAGGATCGGATCCGGGTGATGATGGTCGCCTGCGGCGGGGCGTTCGGCGCGAAGGAGGACCTGAATGTCCAGGGCCACGCGTCGCTGCTCGCACGGACCACGGGGCGCCCGGTGCGCATCACCCTCAGCCGTAAGGAGAGCCTGCGCTTCCACGTGAAGCGACACCCGATCGTCATGGAGTACACGGTTGGGTGCGACGAGGCCGGGCACCTCGTCGCGGTCCGGGCGCGCATGGTCGGAGACACCGGCGCGTACGCGAGCGTCGGCGACAAGGTGCTCGAGCGCGCCGCTGGCCACGCCTGCGGCGCGTACAAGGTCCCGCACGTCGACATCGAGGCGCGCGCCGTCTACACGAACAACCCGCCGTGCGGGGCGATGCGTGGGTTCGGGGCCAACCAATCGAATTTCGCCATCGAAGGGATGCTCGACCGTCTGGCCGAGCGCGTCGGAATCGACGGATGGGAAATCCGCTGGCGCAACGCCCTCGACGTCGGTGACCGGTTTGGCGCGGGACAGAAGCTGGGGCCCGGCGTCGGCCTGAAGAAGACCCTCCTCGCCGTCCGGGATGCCTATCGGAGCGCGCGGTACGCGGGTATCGCCTGCGGCGTCAAGAACGCAGGGGTTGGCAACGGTCTCACCGAGTACGGACGAGCCATCCTGCGGCCCGAGGCCGACGGCACGGTGACCCTGTACCACTCCTGGACCGAGATGGGGCAGGGGTGCGACACCGCGCTCGGGCAGATCGCCTGCGAGGAGCTCGGGCTCCCGGCCGACCAGGTGCGGGTCCGCGTCGACACGGAGCACGAGCTGGACACCGGCCAGACGACCGCCTCGCGCTCCACGATGCTCGGGGGACGCGCGATCATCGACGCCGCGGCAAAGCTGCGCCAGGAGCTGAACGGGGCTCCGATCGCGTCCCTCGCCGGGCACGAGTTTTACGGCGAGTTCAAGGTCGACTGGACGACTTCCCTGGGCGACCTGAGCGTTGCGGAGCCGGTGATGCACTTCGCCTATGCCTGGGCCACGCAGGTGGCGGTGCTGGACGACGACGGCCGCCTCGCCAAGGTCATCGCGGCGCACGACGTGGGCAAGGTCATCAACCCCACGCTGCTGGAGGGTCAGATCGAGGGCGGCGTGCACATGGGCCTGGGTCACGCGCTGACCGAGGAATTCGTCGTCGAGGACGGCTTCCCCAGGACCACGACGCTGAAGTCGCTGGGGATCATCCCGCCGTCTGGCATGCCGCCGGTTGAGTGCATCTTCATCGAGGAGCCCTCGCCCGAGGGACCCTACGGAGCCAAGGGCGTCGGTGAGGTGTGCCTGGTCCCAACCGCGTCGGCGGTGGCCGGCGCCCTGTACGCCTTCGATGGCGTGCGCCGGACGCGC
>DATBZR010000045.1:0-37626 GCA_036513095.1 Candidatus Dormiibacterota bacterium
AGTTCTGGGGTGAGTTCTTCTAACCGACCCTCGAAGCGGCCGTCCAGGATCAAGGCGCGAAGCGTCAAACGGTCCGGCCCCACGCCCAGGCGGCCGGCGGCCAAGCGCGCGCTGGCCTCCCGACGCCGTGGGCAGGTGGCCGCTGCCCGACGGGCGCCGGCCAGAGGGGAGGAGCGATCTCCATCGCCAAAGCCCGCGCCTGCAACGCCACCGAGCGCCGCCAACCCGCCCCGACCGGCGCTCTTGCCGCCAGGGCCGGCCAAGTCCCGCCTGACCATCAAGCCCGGCCCGCCTGTGCCCCGAGCGCCGCTCGAGCTCTCGACCAAACGGCGGCCGGCCGGCCCGCACCTCCTCAGCCAGGTCGAGCTCGATGAGGACGAGGTGCTGATCGATGCATTCGATGCCACCCTGGACGGCGTCACGGTGCGGATCACCGCCGTGCTCGAGCGAACGTGCGTCTACATCGACAGGGACGGGGAGAGGCGGCTGGCGCGCAAGAGCGACCTGTGGGTCGAAACGGACAAGCTGCCGATCCGCCGCCGCAGCGTCGTTTAACGAAGAACGTCGAGCGGCTTCGTATACGCTGCTAACCCGATGATCGAAGAGCCCAAGATCAACCGCAACCTGGCGCTCGAGCTGTTGCGGGTCACTGAGGCCGGCGCGCTCGCGGCCGCGCCGCTACAGGGCAGGGGAAACAAGGAAGCCGCCGACGCTCGTGCCGTGGAGGCGATCCGCAACGCCCTGGCTTCGGTCGACATGAAGGGCACCGTGGTGATCGGCGAGGGTGAGAAGGACGAGGCGCCGATGCTTTACTTCGGCGAGCCGATCGGCAACGGTCTCGAGCCGGAGGTGGATGTCGCGGTCGACCCGATCGAGGGTACGAGCCTGACCGCCTCAGGTCTTCCGGGCGCCATCTCGGTCGTTGCTCTCGCTGAGCGGGGGACGATGTTCACCACGCACGCGCACTACATGCAGAAGCTCGTGGTCGGCCGAAGGGCGCGCGGAGTGATCGACCTCGAGATGCCGGTCGAGTGGAACCTGCGGCGGATCGCGAAAGCCGAGGGCCTCCCAGTGCAGGAGCTGACGGTTGTAGTTCTCGAGCGCGACCGGAACAATGAAGTGATTGCGGAGATCCGCGACGTGGGAGCGCGGATCAAGCTCATCACCGCAGGAGACGTTGCCGCCGCGCTCGAAGCCGCGTTCGAGACCAGGTCTGGGGTCCATTGCATGATGGGCTCAGGCGGCGCCACCGAGGGCGTGCTTGCGGCGTGCGCGATCAAGACGATCGGAGGCGACATGCAGGCGAAGCTCCATTTCCGCGACGACAAGGAAAAGGAGATGGCGATCAAGGAAGGGCACAAGCCAGGCAAGGTGCTTTGCCTGGACGACCTCTGCTCGGGCAACGACATCTTCTTCGCGGCCACGGGCATCACGTCCGGCGAGCTGTTGAAGGGTGTGCGCTACGAAGACGTTTACGCCTACACGCAGTCCATGGTCCTCCGCTCAGCTTCCGGCACGATGCGCATCGTCGACGCCTACCACCCCATCGAAAAGTTGCGGGCCAAGGGCCTGCTTCCCGAGCAGGTCGCGGTCCGCTGAGCGCTTCGGACGCGGGACAGTTCCTGGTCGCCGCCAGCAAGTCGCTGGGCGCCTCCCAGTGGGAGTGGATCGCAACTGCCCGGATCGTCTCTCGCCAGCGGGCTTCAACGGCTGCGCTCGAGCAGGTGCTGGAAGGCCTGCTGGCCGGAGCCGACCAGGCCATGGTCAACGCATTCACCAGTGGCTTTCGGGTCTCGCAAACTCAGCTCGCCATCAACAAGGCGATCCCTGACGCTTCCGCCGCGTCCGCGGCGCTCGAGTCGGCCCAGATCGTAGCCCTCGCGATTCTGGTCCGAGAACAGATGGAGCCGGCGCAGTTCGACATGGCCTACCGGCCTTTCGCGACGATCCTGCCCGGTCCCGGTTCCCAAGCGGCGCCGCCCGTCGATCGCCAGATCGCCGCCTTCCTGCGTGTGCTGCCCACGCTCACCGGGCCGCCGGAAGCCGAGATCGCGGCGGTGGCCAAGGCTTTGAGCGAGCTGCCGCCCAAGCCGGTCGCTCCCACTCCCACCGGCGCCCTCGGCGCCGTCGGCGCCGGGCCGGCCACCCTGAGCCCCGCCGCGAACTACGCCGCCGCCTGGAAGGAGGTCATCGCAACCGCCAACCAGGCGGGACGGACGCACGCGTTCCGCGCGATGCAGGACAGCGCCGAGCAGGCTGCGCCGCATGACGGGCTGGGAATAGTGGGATTCGCCGGTGTGGCGGCGGGAGGCATCTTCATGCGTGACGTCCTGCCGATCGAGAAGGTGCTGCTCCTGTACGAACCGTTCGCCGCGGCCGTTCCCTACGAATCGCTCCAGTAAAAATATGAGCGGAAACCTAGCGGTTTCCGCTCATCGGCGGGTTGGCTTCGCCAACGCGCCTGCTCACCTTCCCCGGGATCGGATTGATCTAGTAGTTACTCCTTGCGACGCTCGGCGACAGTTGCCGCGCTTGGGGGCCGGCCGGAGTGAATCCGGCCTACTTTCGACGCGGTGATCAGGCCGTTCTAACCCCAGCGGCTTTCTCCAGGCCCAGCTCCTCCACCGCGACCTCTCGCATCTTGAATTTCTGAACCTTGCCTGTGACGGTCATCGGAAACGAGTCGACGAACTTCCAGTGCCGGGGAATCTTGTAAGTGGCGATCTTGCCCTTGCACCAGGCGGCAAGCTCTTCGCCCGTGGCCGTGGCGCCGTCGCGGGGCTTCACCCACGCCATGACCTCCTCGCCGTACTTCTCGGATGGAATGCCGATCACCTGCACGTCGGCGACATCGGGATGGCGGTAAAGGAATTCCTCGACCTCGCGCGGGTAGATGTTTTCGCCGCCCCGGATGATCATGTCCTTGATCCGGCCGACGATGTTGACGTAGCCCTCGTCATCCATGGTCGCCAGGTCGCCGGTGTGCATCCAGCGCGCGGCATCGATGGCCTGGTGCGTTGCCGCCTCGTTGTTCCAGTAGCCGAGCATCACCATGTAGCCCCGGCTGCACATTTCGCCGGTGGCGCCGCGTGGAACCACCGCGCCGCTTTCGGGATCGACGATCTTGATCTCGACGTGTGGATGGACGCGCCCGACCGTGGCCACGCGCTTTTCAAGAGGATCGTCCGTGGCGCACTGAGTCGAGACCGGAGACGTCTCGGTCATCCCGTAGGCGATCGTCATCTCCGGGATGTGCATCACCGTCTGCACCTTCTTCATCACCTCGACCGGGCAGGGTGAACCGGCCATGATGCCGGTTCGCAAGGTGCTGAAGTCGAACTCTTTGAAACGCGGGTGCTCCAGCTCTGCGATGAACATCGTCGGCACGCCGTACAGCGAGGTGCAGCGTTCCTTCTGCACGGTGTCCATCGTGATCACCGGGTCGAACCCCTCGGCCGGCACGACCATGGTCGCGCCGTGCGTCGTGCAGGCGAGGTTGCCGAGCACCATGCCGAAGCAGTGATAGAAGGGCACGGGAATGCAGACGCGGTCGCGCTCGCTGTATTTGAGCGTCTCGCCGATGAAGAAGCCGTTGTTGAGGATGTTGTGATGGGTCAGCGTCGCGCCCTTGGGAAAGCCCGTGGTGCCGGATGTGTACTGGATGTTGATGGCGTCGTCGAACTGCAGCGAGGCCTCAACCTCGTGCAGCCTCGCCTCGCTCACCATCGCGGCGTCCCGCTTCAGTGCGTCCCATCCCTCTTCGATCACGAGCGCCTCGCGGACGGTGGGGCACCTGCCTTTGACCTCGGCCAGCATGCCTTTGTAATCGGCCTGGCGGAAGGCGGCCGCGAGGATCAGGAAGCTGACCTCGGACTGGTTTAGCGCGTACTCGAGCTCGGACGTCCGGTATGCCGGATTGATGTTGACGAGGATCGCGCCCATCGCGGCGGTCGCGTACTGGACGACGACCCATTCGTATCGGTTGGGAGACCATATCCCGACTCGATCGCCCTTCTTGACGCCTCGCGCCATGAGACCGCGCGCCACGACCTCGCATTCGTCCACCAGCTCGCGATACGTGGAGCGACGGTCCTGGAGAGCCGCGACGAGCGCTTCGTTATCTCCAAACCGCGATGCGGTCCGCCTCAGGTTTTGAAAAATGGTCTCGCCCAGCAGCGGAACATCGCTGGCGCCGTGCACGTAGCTCATCTCAGGCATCTCGACCCTCCTTGCGCTGATTGTGCGCCAGCGGGGTCATCCGGGGAAAACAAACCCCTTGACAACGCCATCTCTCCGTCGCAACTTGGAGCCAGTTCGGACGTCCGGGTCCACCGACAGCCCACGCAAAGGTCGGCCTCCACAAGTAGGCAACGGCCGTAAAGCGGCGCAGAAACCAGCAGCGTGTCACCCGGTGGCATCCGGTCGAGGCGGTGTCCGCTGCAGGCGCCGCCTCGTTTACTGTCCAGCGGGTGGGCACATCTAAGACAATCCCAGCGTGACCCGGCCCTCACCCATCGAAAATCGCCGGTTTCGATGGCTGCTCCTGGCCGTTGCAGGCATACCGATCCTTCTCCTCTACATCTGGCAGAGCATCGTCGTGCCGATTGCGTTGGGCGGGTACCTCGGTGACTTCAAAGAGAGCTATCTGCGCGCCGCTGCTCAACTGGTCGCGGGTCGCGATCCGTACGACCTCTGTCAGACGCTCGGCTGCCTCGAGCCGACGGGCCCGCAGTACGTCACGCCGCCGCCGGTGGCGTGGCTGCTCCAACCGCTCGTAGGCCTCGACAGCCACCTGGTCGCTGCCGGCACAGTCTTGTTCCTCAACGCATCGCTCGTGATCTTTCTCTTTTGCATGCTGAGTGCTCTGCGCGTGGTCGACTGGCAGATGCGTGCGCTCCTGGTGCTCGTGGCGATCGCGTTTGAACCGGTGAACGGCAACATCGTCGAGGGCCAGATCAACCTGGTCCTGCTCGCCCTGTCGGGAATCTGGCTCCTCGGCTGGATCGCCAATCGCTGGTGGGGAGGCGCGGCGCTCGGATTGGCGGTCGCTCTGAAGCTGATCCAGGCGCCGATGGGCCTTCTCCTCCTGTGGGCAAGGCGCTGGTCGATGCTTGGCGCCGCCGTTGCGGCCGGCCTGGCCATCTCGGTGCTCGCCGCCCCGCAGTACCTGCTGGAGTACCTCCTCAAAGTTCTGCCCGCGATCAGCCAGGGCACTGGCTTCTTCGAGAACCACTCACCGGGTGGAACGATCGCGCGCCTTTTCGATCCGACCACTTTCCTGGGCCCGACGCGAGGCGCTCCGCTGCCTGCGCGCATCATCACATTCGCGATCGCCATCGCCGCGCTGGCCGTCACCTTCTGGGTGCTCCGGCGCCCGCGAGCAGACTGGACCGGGCGGGCGTTGGAAGCGGCGGCCGCCACGGCGGTGGGTCCGCTTGTTGCGAGCTACTCGTGGGGCACGCACCTGGTGCTGCTGCTGCTGCCGATGCTCGTGCTCGTCGAGTGGGGGGCTCGCCGGAGAGACTGGACGGTGCTTGGGCTGGTGGCGGCCGGATGGCTCCTCATCGGGCCTGGACACAACTGGTTCCAGACCCTTCTGGTCAACGGCTACTCGAACCTGCTCGTCCTTCGCCTGATGGCCGAGTTCGGGGTGGTTGGGATCGCGAGCATCTGGGTCGCGAGCCTGGTCGCGATACGGCGTCAGCGAACCGACTTGATCCGGCTCACCAGCACCGTCCCGACGAACAAGAACACGACCGCGCTCGAGAAGACGATCCGGTAGCCGCCATTCCCGTGAGGCCCATTGAGGTAGTCGATCAGTGGGCCGCCGAAGAACGGGATGATCGCCTGGGGCATCGTGAGCGCGATATGGAAGAGGCCCATGTCCTTAGCAGACTGGCTCTTGTCGGGCAGCGTGTCGCAGGCAAGCGCCCAGTCGACAGCGAAGTACAGGCCGTATCCGACGCCGTACGCGACGCCGAGCGCAAACACGAGCGGGATGGCGGTGGGGTAGAACGCGATGAAGACGATGGCGACGAACGCCTGGGCTCCCCCGGATAAATAGACGAAAGCCTTGCGCCGGTGCCATCGGTCCGAGAGCAGTCCACCGAAAAAGCCGAACGGCAGTGCCGTCACCACGACCACCAGCAGCCAGTTGGAGGTGAACGCGTCGGGGTTGGTCCCAGATGGTAGTACGACGTCTCGAAAAAAGTTGTGGAGGTTGTAGAGGACCGCCGTGATGCCGGCCGAGATCATGAGCCGAGTGAAGACGACCCAGGCGAAATCACCTTCGTGCAGTGGTCGCAGGAATTCGCTGATCGCCTCTCCGATCGTGCGCCTAGGGTGCGGAGCGATGGGGGCCAGCCCCTCGTTGCGCGCCGCCCAGATCGTCGGGATCAGGGTGAGCAGGATCACGGCGATGAAGACCAGATAGATCGTCCGTGCGGAGCCCATCAGCGACGTGACGCCCAGGCCGCCGCCGATTCCGAGCTGGGTCATCGTCGCGAGGAAGCCGCTGGCTTTGCCGAACTGCTGGGCGGGAACGACGTCGGGGATGATCCCGGCGTACGCCGCGCCTGCGGCATTGAAGAAGAACTGCACGATGGCGTACCCGACGACGATCTGAGGGTAGTTGCCGGCGGTCATCAGCAGAACCAGGCCGGGAAGCGTCAGCAGGGTGCCGGCGACCATGATCGGCCGGCGCCGTCCGAAGCGCGTGTTCAAACGATCAGACCAGGCGCCCACCAACGGGGGCACCGTCATGGCGAGAAAGCCGCCGATGCCAATTGCGAACCCGATCGCGCCGTTCTGAGAGCCCTTCGGCACGACGGCATCGACCTGGCTCTGGATTAGCACGGTGGTCAGGGGGATCCAGAGAAAGTTGCTCCCGAACCAGAAGGCGCTCAACGCTGTGTGCCGGAGGTTGCCGAACGTGTCGGGCATCCGCTCGGTCGGGCGGGTGGCCACCGTCACCGTGACAGGCTAAGTTAAGTTGCTTTCCTGTGGGACCAAAAAGCTGTAGGCTTTGGCGGCCCCCATGCCGAGTGTCTTTTCGCGCGCCAAACAGGTATTGATCGATGTGCCGAGACACGGCAAGCTTGCCTATTGCCTTTTGCGGGACGAGCGCGTCCCGGCCGCTCCAAAAGCGGCGCTCCTGGCTGCCCTCGGCTTGATCGTGAGCCCGATCGACTTCCCCGCGTGGATCCCAGTCCTCGGAGAGCTGGACATGCTCGCCCTGGGCATTCTCGCCGTCGAGACGTTTGTGGCGGCGTGCCCAGAAGATGTTCGCAAGGAGCTCGAGGCCGCGATCGAGGCCAATCAGAGCGTTTTCGATCGAGATGTGCGTGACACGGTCGGCGCGGCGCGCTACGGCGCGGGGCGTTTCGTGAACCGGGTCCGCTCCCGCATGAGGCGCAAGGATGAATATCAATCGGTATCGGAGGGGCTACGGAATTGAAGGTGATGCTGACCAAGGACGTGGAGAACGTCGGCCACGCAGGCGACGTGAAAGATGTCGCTGACGGCTATGGACGCAACTTCCTCCTGCGCCGGAAGCTTGCGGTGCCGGCGGGTAAAGGCGTCGAAACCGAGGCCAAGCGATTGAAGGACGCCGCTGTCAAGCGCGAAACCAAGGACCGCGTCGAGGCGCAGACGCTGGCCGACGAGATCGACAACAAGACCGTCGTGGTGCGGTTGAAGGTTGGCGCCGAGGACAAGGCGTTCGGCTCGATCACGAACCAGGACATTGCGGCCGCGCTCAAGGCGCAGCATCGGGTGGAGATCGACCGCCACAAGATCGACATGAAGGAGCCCATCAGGACGCTGGGCGAGCACGAGGTCTCGCTCAAGCTGCACCGCGACGTGGCCGCCCACGTGAACGTGATCGTCACCCAGGACCGATAGGGCTTTGGTGGACCGCGGCGGCCGAGCAGACCGCATCTCGGGGCTCAGGACGCCGATACGTACGTCAGGGGGCCCGGCCCTTCGTCGTCACGCATCGACGGATGCGCTCCTCCTAGGGCCACCCCTTCCTTCGTCTCGGCGCCCTGACCGGCGACCTAGCGGTCGCCTGCCCCGAGCTGCGGCCCACCCGACCACCGCGGTCCACTGATAGTGGCGACCACGGTTCCTCTCGTCCAGGGGAGGGTGCCACCTCACGACCTCGACGCCGAGATGTCGGTCATCGGGTCGGTTCTGCTCGACCCGCTCTCGGTCGCCAAGGTGCTTCAGTTCCTCCACCCCGAAGACTTCTACCGGGAGAACAACGGCCAGATCTACAGGGCGGCGCTCGACCTCTTCGCCGCCGGTGAGCCGATCGACAACGTCACCCTGGCGGCGCAGCTGCAGACCATGGGGCTGCTCGACCGCGTGGGCGGCCGCGCGCAGCTCGCATCAATGCAGGGCGCGGTGCCGACCGCCGCGAACATCGAGTACTACGGCCGGATCGTCAAGGAGAAGGCGTACAAGCGGCGGCTGATCTCGGCGGGCTCGAACATCGCCGGGTTCGGATATGACGACTCGGTCGAGGCCGAGGAGGCGATCAACCAGGCGCAGTCACTCGTGTTCGGAGTTGCCGACGACCGCGACCAGCGCGAGCTGATGCGGCTGTACGACCTGCTCGGCCCGGCGATGGAGCGGATCTCGCTGCAGATGGAGAGCGGGCAGGGGATCGTCGGCATCCCCACGGGCTTCCACGACCTCGACCGGATGACGGGAGGGTTCAAGGACTCGGACCTGATCATCGTGGCGGGGAGACCAGCGATGGGCAAAACCAGTTTGGCCCTCAACATTGCGCTGTACTCGGCGCTCGAGGCCAACAAGTCGGTTGCCATCTTCAGCCTCGAGATGTCCAAGGAACAGCTCACCGAACGCTTGCTGACCGAGCAGGCGCAGATCGACGCTCAGCGCATGCATCGCGGTCTTCTGACGGAGGCTGAGTTCGACCGGGTGTCGAACGCTCTCGGCCCGTTGGGCGAAGCGAAGATTTTCATCGACGACACGCCGGTGATGGACGAGCTCAGCCTTCAGCTAAAGGCCCGCCAGGCCAAGATGCGGCACGGCATCGACATGATCCTGATCGACTACCTGCAGCTGATGCACGGTCGCGCCCGAGGCGACGACAACCGGGTCCAGGAGGTGTCGTCGATCTCGCGCTCCCTCAAGGGATTGGCGCGTGAGCTGCGCATCCCGGTGATCGCCATCTCGCAGCTCAGCCGGGCCCCAGAACAGCGTCCCGACAAACGCCCGATTCTCAGCGACCTTCGCGAGTCGGGTTCGATCGAGCAGGACTCGGACGTCGTCATGTTTCTTTTCAGGCCCGAGTACTACAAGTCAGACGAACGACCCGGCATCGCCGAGCTCCACGTCGCCAAGCACCGCAATGGCCCGACCGGCATGATCGAGCTCAAGTTTCGCCGCGACCACACTCGCTTCTACAACCTGGAGACGCGCCGGCCCGAACCAGGAACCGAGTAAACCGTGGTCATCATCCTCGTCGGCGGCCAGTGGGGCGACGAAGGAAAGGGGAAGGTCATCGACTTCCTCGCTGCGAAGGCGGACATGGTCATTCGCTCCCAGGGAGGCAACAACGCCGGCCACACCGTGATCACGGAGCACGGCGAGTTCAAGTTCCAGCTGATGCCGTCAGGCATCCTGTACCCGGATTGCATCTGCGTCATCGGCAACGGCGTGGTCGTCGACCCGATCGTGCTTCTGCGCGAGATCTCGCAGCTGCGGGAACGCGGCATCGAGCCGAAAAACCTGATCGTCAGCGAGCGCGCTCACATGGTGATGCGCTACCACCCTCTGTTCGACCAGCTCGAGGAGGAGGCGCGAGGCGACGACCGGCTCGGCACCACCTGGCGGGGCATTGGTCCCGCGTACGCGGACAAGGTCCGGCGCATCGGCTTCCGCATCGGCGACCTGCAGAAGGAAGCCTTCATGCGCAAGAAGCTCGCCTACGTCGTCGACCAGGTGAAGAACCCGATCCTCACCAAGCTGTACGAACACGAGGCCTATGACTGGTCGAGCATGGTCGACGAGTACATGGGCTACGCCAAGCAGCTCGACCCCTACATCAAGGACACGTTCCCACTGATCCAGGACGCGCTCGACCGCAAGGCCAATATCCTCCTCGAGGGCGCGCAGGCCACGATGCTAGACCTCGACTTCGGCACCTACCCCTACGTGACGAGCTCCAACCCGACCGCCGGCGGCGCCCTCACAGGAAGCGGAATCCCGCCCACCAAGGTGGATCTGACGATCGGAGTCTTCAAGGCATACACGTCGCGAGTCGGGTACGGCCCGTTCCCGTCAGAGATGCTCGACGAGGTGGGGGACCAGATCCGCGAGCGAGGCCACGAGTTCGGTACCGTGACGGGCCGGCCGCGGCGGATCGGGTGGTTCGACTCGGCGGTCGCCCGCTATTCGGCGCGGGTGAATGGCGTCGGCGTCGCCGCCCTGATGCGCCTCGACATCCTCGACGACCAGCCCCTCTTGAAGATCTGCACCGGCTATGAGTTCCGAGGCAAGCGGTACGACCACCCGATCGCCAACATCTCCCACTACAAGCACTGCAAACCGGTTTACGAGGAGATGGCCGGCTGGGGGACGGACATCGGCGGCGCCCGCTCCTGGGACGACCTGCCGGAGCGGTGCCGACAGTACATCGAGCGAATCGGCGAGCTGATCGGCGTACCGATCGAGCTGGTCGGCACCGGGCCCCGCCGCGACCAGCTCGTGACTCGCGGCCGCCCGCTGTTCGACTGATCCCCTCAACGTGAGCCACCAGCTGCGAGAGCTGTCCTGGTCGCGGGTTCACGCGTTCCGGCTCGCGCGCCATCACCTGGTGCGCCGGGCCGCGAAGAAGGGTGCGTTAGCGCCCTAGGCGCTCTTGACGACGCGGAGGTGAGCCTCGCGCTGGCGCAAGCGGCGATTCCGCTTCAAGCGTTCCGACGTCAGCGATCCCGCCCAGAACACAAGCACGAAAGCAGCGGTCACGGCCTGGACGCCCGCAACCACGTAGTAAGAGGCCTCGACGCCGTGGCCGCTTCGGCGCAAACCGACCGATAGGACGCCGGCGGCGAAACCGATCACGGGTCGGATCGCCCACGAATCGGGGAGGAGGCGTCTGTCGGAAAGCACAAAGGCCGCGACGAACCACATCGGCGCGCTGTCCAGCTGGAAGAGATAGTCCCAGTGGAATGAATAGATCGAAAGCAGAGCGCCCAGCAAGAACGTGATCAGGACGACCAGGCTCACGCGGCGGGCGTATGCAAACCAGGCGGCTCCGATGGCGACGGCCAGCAACGATGTCGCGAAGATCGGCCCCGGCACGTTGCCGACGTAAAGGCGGATGGGGTCGATCGGGGCGGAGGTGGGGCTGAAGAAGTGGTACCAGACACTGATCGGGTCGCCGAATGACTTGCCGCTGGCGGGATTGATATACGTGAAAGGTGCGCCTCGCGCGATCAGCGCGACACCGGCGACGGCGAGCAGGCCGGCCTGCGCGCGGATCGCGGGGGCGAATCGGGCTCGGAGAAGCTCGAGGACCACTGCGAGCGCCGCAATTTCCACCGATGAGGTGAGGGGTGCGCCGGCGCCCACCAGCGCGACTCCGATCATCGCCGCGATGAGCGGGCTTGCCTGCGTGTGGGGGGCGTGCTCGTGCAGCATCACGTACGCCGCGATCTGTCCGGCCGCTCCCAACGCGAAGGCGACCGCAAGTATCTCCAGGGCCGGAACCTTGAAGATGATCAATCCCGCGATCACCGGCGGAGCGAGCGCGATTCCGATGATCAGGTCGTTCGGCAGGGAAGCCGGTTTGAATGCGGCGCGATCCAGTGCGGCCGCCGCTCGAGCCAGCACGCTGGGATTGTAGGCAAACGGAGAGCTCGAGGGCTCCCCCCGGAACCCGGCTTGGGTGATAATCGGCAGGCTCGTGACGTTTCCTGGCCTACGTCTTGGCGCGCAAGCGCGAGCAGCATGGGCCCCCCAGGTCGCCGCCGCGCTGGTGGCGCTGTGGGTGGTCACGTTCGCCGCGATCGGGGTCTCCGCTCAGTCGTTCGCACCCTCGACCTGGATGCCCCTGAAGCCGCTGCCTCACCAGGGACGTTCCGCGATCCTCGCGCTGGCGGTCGACCCGGGGAACAACCAGGCTCTGATCGCAGGCAACTCCGAAGGCTCGCTCCTGAGAAGCACTGATGCCGGCGCGACGTGGGCGTCGGTGCACAGCGGCAAAGCGGTGGCCACCACGATCGCCTTCAGCCAGCTCAAGCCGGGGCTGGTCCTTGCGGGCACTCGGGGCGGCGGCGCCCTCCTGAGCCGGGACGGGGGTGCGACGTGGTCGGTGGCGAGCGGGCTCGACGGTCGGTCCGTGCGAGCGTTCAGCTTTTCACTCACCGTGGTGGCGGCCGCCACGGATAAGGGCGTCTTCATCAGCGATGACGGAAGCTCCTGGTCCGAATCAGGTCTCGCGGACATGAGCATCGACGCTCTCGCCATCGCTGCGGTCCACGTACCGATTCGAATGTTCGCGGCATCCGACGGGCCGCTCGCCGCCGGAACTCTGCCGGTCTTTCAGAGCGCCGACGGCGGCGCGACCTGGGCGCCTTTGAACCCCGCCATCAGCGGCACGTACGTCGTCAAGCTCGCGGCCGGGCCCCTTCCGCCCGTCGGTGACACGAGGCCGTTGATCGCGGGCACGAATGCCGGCCTGTTCTCATCGAGCGACAACGGGGCCTCGTTCACGCCGCTGAGCGGCGGTAACCAGCTGCCTTCAACCGACTACACGGAGATCGATTTTGTAACGGACCACTTCGATCGCTTCTACGTGGCAAGCGACGGAGGCGGCTCAGGTACGGGCGGGCTCTGGAGGACGAATGACGCCGGCCTGTCGTTCACCTCGCTCGTGCCTCCGATGCGATCGATCACAGCACTTGGCGTCTCGAACGACGAGTCGCCCACCCTGTACGTGGCCACCTTCCGACCTTCCGACCACGTGGCGGCCCTGTGGGCCTACCACGACACCGGCGGAACGCCGCAAGGACCTCTCGGTTCGCCGGCGCCGGTCGCGAGCGGGACACGGGGTCCTGCCAGCTCGTCGACCAGCTCCACGGTGCTCGATCTCCTCACGTCGTCGCAGGCCCCTTACGTCGCCCTCGGCCTTGCTGCGCTGATCGTCGTTCTGCTCGCCGCGGTCGCCCATTCGCGCGGCCGCCGCGGATGATTCTCTAGACTCCGCTCGAGTTGAGCACGCCCAACGACCGCCTGCGCGAGCTTGGACTCGAGCTGCCGGCGGCCCCCGCGGCAGCTGCCTCTTACCTGCCCACGCGACTCGTGCCGATCGGCGACGGCCGGGCGCTGCTCTATGTGGCGGGCCAGGTCTCCATCGCGGACGGCAAGCGCCTCACGGGTCGGTGCCCCGACGAGGTGTCTGTCGAGGAGGCGCACGCAAGGGCGCGCATCTGCGGGCTCAATGTGCTGGCTCAGATCGAGGCGGCTGCCGGCCTCGAGAACGTCGAGCAGGTGACTCAGCTGTTCGGTTTCGTGCTGTCTGCGGAGGGCTTTGGAGATCAGCCGAAGGTCCTGAACGGCGCCTCCGACCTCCTCGTGGATGTGTTTGGCGAGGCCGGCCGCCACACTCGGCTTGCCCTGGGCGCGAACTCGCTCCCTTTCTCGGTGACGGTTGAGATCGCAGCGGTGGCTGTTGTCCGCACCCGCTGAGGTAGGGGCCCCGCGCCGGCGCCGGCCTCGCCTCCTCCTGGTCGGGAGCGTCGTCTACCTCGCCGTGATTTTCGGTGGAATGCTGTGGCTTGGCATCTCGATCGAGCCCGAGTGGGTAGCCCTTGCCCTCCTGGTCATCGCCATCGCGATGGGGCGCGGCCGTACGTTCATCGCGGACTGGACGCCCTTCCTCTTGCTGTTTTTCGCGTACGAGGCGATGAGGGGTTTTGCCGCGCGGCTTGCGCCACACGATCTTTCGGGATTGGAGCGGTGGCTCTTCGGAGGCGCGATTCCGACCCTAGTTCTGCAGCACGCCTTCTACCGCCCTGGAGTGATCGGTCCACAGGACCTGGTTGCGATGGTCCTGTACTTCATGCATTTCGTCTTGCCGATCGTGGTCGGGTTCATCTTCTGGGTGAACAGCCGGGAGCATTACTGGCACTTCATCGCAGCTCTGCTTCTCATGTGTTTCCTTGCCTTCGTGACATATCTGTTTTGGCCGAGCGCGCCGCCTTGGTACCAGCTGCACGATGTCGTCAAGATCAACCAACAGACGGTAGACAGGTTGTGGGGAAACACTGTGGTCGTCATCTACCACGCCTTCAATCCAAACCAGTTCGCCGCCTTCCCCTCGCTCCATGCGGCATTTCCGGCGCTAGCCGCCGTTTACGCCTGGTCGAGGTATCGGGCCCTAGCGGTAGGACTCGTGATTTGGACGCTAGCCGTGTCCGTGGCGATCGTGTACCTCGGCGAGCACTACGTCGTCGACGCGCTTGCCGGATTCGTCTACGTGGCTGCCGCCGCGATCATCGTCGAAGCGTTCAGCAGGTGGCGGCGCCGCCGCACGACTACTGCCGCGCCTAGGCCTGCCAGACCTTCCGCATGATCGTGCGCGCGAGCTTGTCGGGATCGTGATGGGAGGGCAGCTTCGCGTTGACCACATCCGCGGCGATGAAGCGAACCTCAGGGTGGCTGTTGGAGTCGGCAGTCTTGAAGACGACCTGTGACTGCCCGCCTGTTGGAGTGTGAGCAAGGTTTGAGTTGACGAGCACGAAATCGAAAAGGTTGGCGCCGACGTGCTCCTGGATCACTCGCAGGTAGTCGTCGACCCCGTAACCGTCGGTCTCGCCGCTCTGTGCCGCCAGGTTGCAGATGTAGACCTTCAGCGCGGGAGACGCTTTGATGGCCTCGACCATGCCTTCGACGAGGAGGTTGGGCATGATCGATGTGTACAGCGAGCCAGGGCCGACGATGATCAGCTCGGCGTTGAGGATGGCTTGAGCGGCCTCGGGGTTGATCTGAGCGCCGTCGGGCTTGAGAAAGACATGGCTGATCGGAGCGTGCTGCATCGGGATCTTCGATTCGCCGGCAACCATGCCGCCGTTGATGGACGCAACCAGCGTGACGTCCTGCAGGGTCGACGGCAGGATGGTTCCCTTGACCGCGAGAACCTTGCCCGACTCGCGCAGGGCGTGCTCGAAGTTCCCGGTCACGTCGGCCATCGCCATGATGAAAAGGTTCCCAAACGAATGGCCGTCCAGCGAGCCTTCCTTGAAGCGGTGGTCGAAGAGCTGCTTCATCAAGGGCTCGGCGTCGGCCAGCGCGATGAGGCACTGGCGAAAGTCGCCCGGGGGTAGGATCCTGTACTCGTCGCGCAGCCGCCCGGAGGAGCCTCCGTCGTCCGCGACGGTGACGATCACCGACAGGTTGGACGTGTACGTCTTCAGCCCGCGGAGCAGCGAGCTCAAGCCCGTCCCTCCACCGATGGCGACGATCCGAGGACCTCGGCCCCGCAGGCGAAACGCGTGGATGATCTCGACGATGCTGCTGGTGCTGTTGCCCGGCAGGAATGGACCGAGCACGGATTGTGTGAGCTTCAGGTAGCTGAAAAGCAGCAGGCCGACACCGAGGCCGCCAAAGATCACCGCGCGCGCCCAGTAGGGCAGGAACTGCAGGGTGATGTAGTAGAACTCCGCCGGCAGCTTGGCGGTCTGGTAGATCTCCTTCAGTGCGTAGGCGACACCGAGCACGAGCACGAGCTCGGACGCCATGAGAAGCAGGAGCCAACGCTTGATCTGGAGACCAGGCGTTAGCCACCGCAGCCAACGTGTCGTGGACTGAAGCCTTGTGGCCATCTACCCCCGGTGCAACAACGGATTCAAAGCGTGCAAGGTTACTTTGGTACTACGCTTCACTGAAGTATGCGTAGTTTGCGACGGGTCCGGCGTCTGGTGCGTTTTGCCGCATTTGGCCTGGTCGTGGCGGCGGTCGCCACCGAGCTCTCCAAGGCTGAGCCCGAGCGCACCTGGGAAGGGCGGGTGTTCGGCATTGTTCCCTATGATTTCCGACCTCCGACCTGGCAGCGGATCCGGGATGCCTACTGGAACCCATCGTCCGAACACCTCTTCAGCGACCGGGTTTTCGGTGTCGGCTGGGCGATCAATCTGCACCGCGCGAAGACGCTGATGGACCAGCTGTTCGACCGGCTGATGGGCACCCGCGAGGCCCTTTCGATCCGGATGACCGTGCGGTCGGAAGGTTCGGCCAAGAAGCCCGACGTCGTCATCACCCGCGAATAGAGCCGTCCAGGGCCTGGTTCCGGGACAAAGAAGAAGCCCCACGGGGGGTAAATACCGCGGGGCCTCAGAGGGTCGACGTCAGGATGGTCCCAACGGCGCCGTAACAAAATCAGCAACAATTTGTGCCCGGCGCACCGGCCGCATGACGCCTCCATCCGCCACGCGATAGCTGGAACAATGGAGCCACGCGGCGGCAACCTTGGGGAGTGGCGCAACGGTAGCGCAGCTGACTCTGGATCAGAAGGTTGAAGGTTCGAATCCTTCCTCCCCAGCCACCACCTGAAAAGGCTCGCCATTAGGCCTCCTGGCATGAATATCAACCAAACGGTTGATTCCGGAGCGGCGCTGTTGCCGCTAAGGTATTGGCGTTCAGTTGGACTCGTGAAGGAGGTTTGGGATGCCGCTGTACATGGATATCCATCACAAGATCGACGGCCTTACAGCTGAGGCGATCAAGGGCGCGCACGAACAAGACGTGAAGGTTCAGAAAAAGCACGGCGTTACGTACCACAAGTACTGGTTCGATGAGGCCTCTGGCAAGGCCTTCTGTTTGGTCGAGGCTCCCAACAAGGAAGCCGCCAACGCAGTGCATCGTGAAGCCCACGGTTTGGTGGCCGATGAGCTCATCGAGGTACAAGAGGGGGCTTAGCTCGAGCTGCAGCATGTTGCGCGGCAACGCAGTTCGGCTGGCCCAAGGACTTGGACTTAAAGCCTTCCTAGGTGCGCTACGCGCTGGATTTGCGCCAAATTCGCACCCTGGGCTCAGATGCGGGGCCGCCGCGTAATTCACTTATCAGACGCGGCGGCTTAATTCGAAAGGGCCGTTGTCGATATCACGTGTTGCTCTGGATCAGAAGGTTGAAGGTTCGAAATTTCCTCCCCAGCCATACCTCGACCGACCTTGCGTCAGGTCAAGAATTCCCATAAGGAACCGATCAACAGGATCGGGACTACCAGGACGTACAGCCAGCCTGCATCTCGCAAACACCACACAGGGATCCGAATTCCGGCGATGGATCGCAAGCTCTTGTCGTCCCGAGCGCGCCAGGCCGCGACGCCCACGTGCAGACCTGCCGCCATGGCCAGGATGAAACCTGTCAGCTGGAGAATCATCGTTACGACGTAGTAGGTTGCATCGCCGGGCCTGGTCAGCCGGCTGACATGATTGGCGTCGATGGAAACGATCCCGCCAACCCAACCGCGGTAGGCGGCGATCGGGAACGGTCCGATGATGCTGAATCCAGCCACCGACGTGACGCCTGAGCCAAGCAGGTTCGCCCCGAAATCGAGCAACCCGGCCTCCAGTCGGTCCCCCCGGTTGTAGGCGTTGATGATTGAGCCTCCCTGGGCGGAGCCGACGATGCTGTCGCGCTGGTCGACGGCGAACGGAACGCCGGCCGATGCCAGGGTGATTCCGACCATCACGGACACCAGGTAAGTGCCCGCCGATGCCAGGATCGCGTAGCGCGCTCGGTGGAGCGCCAGCGCAACCTGATCGAAAGGCCACCGACCTCGCGCCGATCGAGCTTCGGCGCTGTGGATCGTTTCAGCCACGCTCGACAGGTTGGCGGATCAACGTCTTGAGGCGCTCCGGAGCCGACCGGCGCGGGTCGCCCAAGTAGATCTCGTGATGCTTTCCGACCCGGCGACAGCCCTGCTTCTCGATGAACTCGTGCAGCCTGGCAATCGTCGGCGCCTCGGCGCTGTAGGGGCCGATGTGCATGATTTGCGCCGCCAGGCCCTCGCTGAACTCCTCGAGCCTCACCCTGGCCAGAGCGGGTAGACCCTTCTTCTGCAGGGCTTCGGCTCTGACCTTCTCGAGCACCGGAGCGGTCACCTCCAGCGGCTGCCTGATCATCGCCGTCCACTTCCAGTCCGCCTTCTGGTTCGGATTCAACCCGCCGGCCGATCCCCACAGGCCTTCGAGCGGAGAGACCTTGAACTCGATCCCCTCCTTCTTGAGCATGAACTTCGCGCCATACGACAGGCTGTAAAGAGCCTGGATGGCGTCCTGGAACGCGCCAGGTTCGTTGGGGTTCGCGGTCCCGTCCACCATCAGGAAGTGCATGGCGGGAACCTCGACGATAGAAGCCTCTCTGGCGGTCGCTCGGTAGAGCTCCTCAACGTCGATCGCGGCGGTGGTTGCGCTCAATTCCCCGCCACCCCTAGTCCCACGGGATCGGGTCTCGCCGCGCGTAGAAATGGCGCGGGTCCGGCGAAGCCACCGTGAAGTCGACCAGCGTGCGCATGTAGTTCGCCCGCTCGAAGGCGCCTGGCTCGGGCGAAGCCGCCTGGCTCATGCTGCCCTTCATCTGTCTCACCGAGGTGTACTCGTGTTCGTCGAGCCAGGCGCCGAGGCCGGCGATGACCTGGCTCATGTGCTTGGGGCCGCGCCGCAGCAAAGCGGATGCCATCATCGTCACGTCCGCGCCGGCGAGGAGAAGCTTGACGACGTCGTTGGCGGACTGAATGCCGCTGCTGGCGGCGAGCGAGACCTTGAGCTGGCCGCTCAGGATGGCGATCCACCGCAAGGGCATCAAGGACTCTTCGGATGAGCTCAGGTGCAGCGTGGGGACGACCTTCATGCGGTGCAGAGAGATGTCGGGGTAGAGGAACCGGTTGAAAAGAACGAGCCCATGGGCGCCCGCCGCGGTCAGCCTCATCGCCACGTTGGCGAGCGACGAGAAGTACGGTCCGATCTTGACGGCGAGGGGGATCGAGATCGAGGCGGAGATCTCGGCCACCAGGTCGGTGTACCGTGCCTCGGCCTCGGCTGCGGCGACTCTTGGGTCGGTGGAGACGAAGTAGATGTTCAGCTCCAGCGCGTCGGCGCCCGCCTCCTCGATCAGATGCGCGTAGCGCGTCCAGCCGCCGCGCGAGATGCCGTTCAGGCTGGCGATCACAGGTATCTCCAGGACGCTCTTTGCCTGCTCGACAAGCCGCACGTATGACTCGGGGCCGGTGTTGTAACTGTCGAGAGCCGGGAAGAAGTCCCGGGCTTCGCTGAAGCTCTCGGTGAACGATTCGAGGATGGTGTCGACCTGCAGCTCGTGGTGCTTGATCTGCTCTTCGAACAGCGACTGCAGGACGACCGCGGACGCGCCCGCGTCCTGAAGGGCGAGCAGGCCGTCGATCGTCCCGGTGAGCGGCGACGCCGCCGCCACCAGCGGGTTGGCGAGCTCGATGCCCATGTACGTGGTCCGCAGGTCTGCGCTCATGGCATCTCCTCCTCCAGCTCCTTGGCCAGAGCGTCGGCGTGTCCGTTGCTGATGATGGTGTCGTCCGGCGCGTGCCGCTCGACTCCCGCCATCTGCTCGTAAAGCCGCCGGCGCTCGTCGACGTCCGCCTGCGCGATCGTCATCAGGCGCGCTGCCAGCTCGGGCTTCGAGCGGGCGAGCAGCGTGTAGCGGCCTTCCTTGGCGGCGAACTCGCGGAGCGGTATCGTCGGCGCCTTGGAGTCCAGCGCCAGCGGGTGCTTGCCCTCGATCTCGCTGCGTGGGTCGAATCGGTACAAGGGCCAGTAGCCGCTGTCGACGGCCTCCTTCATGTGCGACATGCCGGTGGCCATATCGATGCCGTGGGCGATGCACGTCGCGTAGGCGATGATCAGCGAGGGTCCTGTGTGGCTCTCCGCCTCGGCGAAGGCCTTCACCGCCTGGGCGTTGTCGGCGCCGAGCGCGATCTGCGCAACGTACACATTTCCATAAGCGCTTGCGATCAGGCCAAGGTCCTTCTTGCCGGTCCGCTTGCCCGCGGCTGCGAACTTGGCGATCGCCCCGCGCGGCGTCGACTTCGACGCCTGCCCCCCGGTGTTCGAGTAGACCTCGGTGTCGAGGACGAGGATCTTGACGTCGCGGCCGGACGCAAGCACATGGTCCAGCCCGCCAAAGCCGATGTCGTACGCCCACCCGTCGCCGCCGACTATCCATACGCTCTTGCGCACAAGGTGATCGGCCAGCTCGGCCAGGCGGGCCGCAGTCGGGCTGGAGATCCCGCCCAGCTTCGCGCGCAGCACTTCCACGCGCTGCCGCTGCGCCGCGATGCCCGCCTCGGAGGACTGGTCAGCCGCGGCGATGGCAGCCACCAGGCCGGCGCCGATCTCGGGCTCCAGCTCGCCAAGCAGCCGCTTCGCGGTCGCCGCGAAGTTGTCCAGCGCCAGGCGCATCCCGAGCCCGAACTCGGCGTTGTCCTCGAACAGCGAGTTGGCCCAGGCCGGACCCCGGCCATCGCCGTTGGTGGCCCACGGCGTCGTCGGCAGGTTGCCCCCGAAGATCGACGAGCAACCGGTGGCGTTGGCGACCATGATGCGGTCGCCGTACATCTGGGTCAGCAGCTTCAGGTATGGCGTCTCGCCGCAGCCCTTGCATGCGCCGGAGAACTCGAACAGGGGCTGGAGCATCTGCGATCCCTTGATCGTCGCCACCTTCACCTGGGTGCGATCGAATTCTGGAAGCGACTTGAAGAATTCCCAGTTGGCGCGCTCCATCTCGATGCGGCCGTCTTTGGCGGCCATGTCGATCGACTTGTGCTTGGCGGCCTGCTTGCTGTGTGCTGGGCAGTAGTCGGCGCAGGTGCCGCATCCGTTGCAGTCGTCAGGTGCGATCTGGATCGCCATGACCATCCCCGGCTGTTCCTTGGACTTCCATTCCTTGGAGAGGAAGCCGGCAGGCGCGCCGGCCAGCAGGTCCGGCGAGAAGACCTTCATCCTGATCGCGGCGTGCGGGCACACCAGCGTGCACTTCGCGCAGTCGATACAGATCGTCGGGTCCCATTGCGGGAGCTCCTCAGCGATGTCGCGGCGCTCCCATCTGGACGTGCCCAGCGGGAAGGCGCCATCGACAGGGAGGGCTGACACCGGAAGGAAATCTCCACGTCCGGCGAGCATCTCGGCCGTGACGCGCTGCACGAACGGCGGCGCTTCCGCGGGAACCACCGGGCGCAGATGCACGGAGCCGTTCACCGCGGCTGGAACGGCGACCTCGTGGAGCTCGGCCAGGGCGAGATCGACCGCGGCGTAGTTTCGGTCGAGGATCGCCGACCCGCGTTTCGAATAGGTGCGCTCGATGGCGGCCTTGATGGCGGTGATCGCCTGGTCCTGCGGCAGGACGCCTGCGAGGGCGAAGTAGCAGGCCTGCAGCACCGTGTTGACGCGGCCGGGCAGGCCCGCGTCGCGCGCGACCCTGGTGGCGTCGATCACGTAGAACCGCAGGTGCTTGTCCATGACCTGGCGCTGGACCTCAACCGGGATCCGAGCCCAGACCTCGTCCGGACCGAACGGGCTGTTGAGCAGGAACGTCGCGCCGTCCGCGGCGCGGCCGAGCACATCAACCTTGTCCAGGAAGCCGAACTGGTGGCAGGCGATGAATCCCGCCCGCTGTACCAGGTAGGTGGACTGGATCGGCCTCGGCCCGAACCGAAGGTGCGACGTGGTCACCGACCCGGACTTCTTCGAGTCGAGCACGAAGTAGCCCTGGGCGAACAGGTCGGTGTGCTCGCCGATGATCTTCACGGTGTTGCGTGTGGCGCCGACGGTGCCATCTGAGCCAAGGCCGTAGAAGATCGCGGTGGCGACGTCTGCCGGCTCGGTCGTGAAGGCGTCGTCGACGTCAAGGCTCAAGTGAGTCACGTCGTCGACTATCCCCACGGTGAACTCGCGGCGCGGGGCGGTGGCGGTCAGCTCCTGGAAGACGGCGGCCGCCATGGCCGGCGTGAACTCCTTGGACGCCAGGCCGTACCTGCCGCCGATGACGGTCGGAGGTTCGGGCCTGGAGGCGAGGGCGACGACGACGTCCTGGAACAGAGGCTCGCCGGTGGCCCCCGGTTCCTTGCTGCGGTCGAGCACTGCGATCCGGCGCGCTGTATGCGGAAGGGCAGCGACGAAGGCGGCGGCGTCGAACGGCCGGAACAGGTGCACGTTCAAGAGCCCGACGCGCTCGCCGCGCGCGAGCAGCGCATCCACGGCTTCCTGCGCGGCGCCTACGCCCGAGCCCATCAGGACGACGACCCGGTCGGCCTCAGGGTGGCCGGTGTAGTCGAAGATCCTGTAGCGCCTCCCGGTCAGCTGCGCGAACTTGTCCATCGTGGCGCTGACGATTGCTGGTACGGCGGCGTGGTAAACGTTCGCCGCTTCGCGAGCCTGGAAGAACACATCGGGGTTCTGGGCGGAGCCGCGAAGAGTCGGGTGGTCGGGTGACAACGCGCGCATCCGGTGCGCAGAGACGAGCTTGTCGGGCACCATCGCGCGAACGGTCTCATCGTCGAGCGGGACGATTTTGTTGACCTCGTGCGACGTGCGAAAGCCGTCGAAAAAATGCAGAAACGGAACCCGGGATTCGAGCGTGGCCCGGTGCGAGATGAGCGCGAGGTCCTGTGCCTCCTGGACCGACGACGAAGACAGCATCGCGAAGCCTGAAGACCGCACCGCCATCACGTCGCTGTGATCGCCGAAGATCGAAAGAGCGTGGGTTGCGACAGTTCGTGCCGCCACGTGGAAGACGGTCGGGGTCAGCTCACCGGCGATCTTGAACATGTTGGGGAGCATGAGCAGCAAGCCCTGTGAGGCGGTGAAGGTGGTGCACAGCGCGCCTGCCATCAGCGCTCCATGCAGGGCGCCTGCCGCTCCGGCCTCGCTCTGCATTTCCATGACCTCTGGAACGGTGCCCCAGAGATTCGGCTGGCCCGCGGCCGACCAGGCGTCGGCGAGCTCGCCCATCGCCGTCGACGGCGTGATCGGGTAGATCGCGATGACTTCGCTCAGGCGGTGGGCGACTCGGGCGGCCGCCTCGTTTCCGTCGATCGTCGTTAGAGGTTTCATCCTGGAGCTCGCACTCCACCCTGGCCCCCATCGGGATGACGTCCTATGGCCAAAAGGCCCTCCCGAAGGGGGCCGTGCGTCACGCGGGCGCCTGGGGTCAGGCCGGCTCAGCGACCACCGGGACGTAGACGGGCTCCCACATCGCGGCTCGCACTCGTTCGCCGAGCCGGTCGACGGGACCCCGCGCGATCCCTTCCGCAGCGGCCCGGGTGGCGACGGCGGTCGCCACCGCGTAAGACACCTCGCGCAAACGCTCGACGTCGGGAAGCAGGCTGGCGCCTTCGACGCCAACGTCCGTCAACGCGGCGACCGCGCCCGCGGCGGCGGCCAGCATTCCGTCGCTCACGTGCTCGGCGCGGGCGACGATCGTACCCAGCCCGATTCCGGGGAACACCAGGGCGTTGTTCGCCTGGCCGATCGTGTGCAGCACCCCGTCTCGCCTGACAGGGGCGAACGGGCTGCCCGTAGCGATGAGCGCCCTGCCCCCGGTCCACGCAATCAGGTCTTCCGGGACGGCCTCGCTGAGCAAGGTCGGATTGGTGAGGGGCATGATGATGGGCCGCTCGACGTGCGCGGCCATCTCGCGGACGACCTCCTCGGTGAAAGCGCCGGGGATGGTGGAAACGCCGATCAGGATCGTGGGTTTGACCCGGCGTACCACCTCGCGGAGCCCGATCCCATCATCGTCACGAGCCCAACCCCTCACCTCATCGGCCGGCCGCGCGTAAGGGACCTGGAAGTCGCGGAGTCGGGCGACCATGTCGTCGGTGATGAGACCGTGCCGGCCGAGGCCCCAGAACAAGCTGGTCGCCTTCAGGCGGTCGGCGCCATCGGCCATCATGGCGGTCCTTAGCTGGTCGGCAATGCCGATCCCGGCGGTGCCGCACCCGAGCAGCACGACGCGCTGGTCGCGCATCCGCGCCCCGGTGACCTTGAGCGCGTTCGTGATGGCCGCCAGCGAGATGGCGCCGGTTCCCTGGACGTCGTCGTTGAATGTGCGGTAGTCGGTCTGGTAGCGCTCGAGCAGCCGGCGCGCGTTGTCGGCGCCGAAATCCTCCCAGTGCAGCAATGCGTTGGGGAACAGCCTCGCCGCGGTGCGCACGTAGTGGTCGATGAAGTCGTCGTAGGCAGCGCCGCGTACCCGAGGATGGCGGTTGCCGAGGTATTGCTCGTCGTCGAGGAGGCTCTTGCGATCGGTCCCCACGTCGAGCACAACCGGCATCACGCGTGCGGGATGGATGCCGCCGGCGGCGGTATACACGGCGAGCTTGCCGATCACGATGTCAACTCCGCCGACACCCCAGTCGCCGATACCGAGGATGCGCTCACCATCGGTCGCCACGATGAGGTCGATGTCGTCCGGCCCCGCGCCCAGGCTGCCCAGCGATTCCTCGACCTGGTCGGGGTGATCGATGGAAAGAAACACTCCGCGCGGGCGCCGGTACTCGTGGCTGTACTGCTGGATGGCCTCGGCGATCGTCGGCGTGTAGACGATCGGGAGCATCTCGCCCAGGTGGGTCGTGACCAGCCGATAGAACAGCACCTCGTTGCGGTCGTGCAGAGCGGTGAGATAGACGTTGCGGGCAAGATCGTCGGGCTGCTCGCGGTACTGGGCGTAAGCCCTCGCTGCCTGCTGCTCGAGCGTCTTCACCGCCGGAGGGAGCAGCCCGGTCAGGCGGAGCGCCGTCCGTTCGCCCAATGTGAAGGCTGTCCCTTTGTTGAGCAGCGGAGTATGGATCACATCCTGGCCGCGCAGAGACGTGCCCACGCGGCCTTCAAGAAATCGAACGTGGCCGCCGACCGTCGGGCTGACCCGGACCGGGCTGTAGACACCCATCTGCTCTGAACCGATCGTGAGGCCGCTCCGCGCCCGAGGTCAGAGACCAACAGACTTGCTATTGACTGCCGATCGGCCCTTCCTGGAATAGCTTTGAATTGCCGCAGTCCTGGGTAGATTGAGATCGCTGTGAAGAGTTACTGGCCGCTGGGATCCCTCGAGCTCAAGGTGCTGGACCTCGAGCGTGAGGTCGAGTTCTACGAGCGCTTTGGGCTCACGCGAATCACCGACGGCGCCGGCGCCGCCACCCTGGGTGCCGGCGGCAGGCCGCTGCTGCACCTGAAGACCCTGCCGGGCGGGCATGAGCGGCCGCCGCACACCGCAGGCCTCTTTCACTTCGCGATCCTCCTGCCGCGCGAGGAGGAGCTGGGAGGCTTCCTGAGGCGCTCGCTGGAGGAGCGCCTGCCCTTGACCGGCACCGCCGACCACTTCGTCAGCCAGGCCCTCTACTTCGACGACCCGGAAGGAAACGGCATCGAGGTCTACGCCGACCGTCCCCGAAGTGCCTGGAGGTACCCCGACGGCCGTCTGGACATCGGAACCGACCACCTCGATTTCGAGCGCTTGCTGAGAATCGCCGACGCGCCGGAGAAGAAGTTCTCCGGCGGCACCGTGTTGGGGCACATGCACCTCAACGTCTCAGACCTGGACAGCTCGCAGGCCTTCTATGAATCCATGGGCATGGAATTGATGGCGGAAGCCGGTCGTGTGATGCGCTTCATGAGCTGGGACGGGTATCACCATCACCTCGGCATCAACCTGCTCCAGGGCCGAGGCGCGGCCCCGGTGGAATCCGGCGTCCGCGGGCTTCAGGGCTTCGAGATCACACGCCTAGAAGCGCCTCGCGAGGATCCCAACGGGATCGCGCTCAAGCCGCCGGCGGCCTGACCTTGGCGACGTCGTGCTGACACCACGCGTATAGAGCGTCGTATAAGGGCGTTTCGAGCGCGATCTTCAGATGGTCGTTCTCGCCGTGGACCATGGCGAACCCGTGGGCGACCGCTTTGAGGCCGGCCGCCTCCGGGGTCTGGTCGACGTCCGCGCTGACGTCGGCGCCATGGACGATCTGAGCGAGCCGGTCGAGAGCCGGGTCGTGCAGGCCGTATTTGAGGATGATCGACTCGAAGCTGCAGCGGCCGTCGACATGCCCCAGCTCGACACCACCGACGTCGTAGGGGATCGCGCCTTCGCGTTCGGCGACCGCGGTCACCTCCGCCGCCGGCACGTAGATGAACTCAGCGTCCGGGTCGATGAACCGCTTGACGAGCCACGGGCAGGCGATCCGATCGACGCTGGCATTCTTTCGGGTGATCCACTTCATCGCTCACACTCCTGTCGTTGAAATATCGTCGTTTGAGCTATTCTCGGCCGGATGCCCCTCGAGGAGGACCAGTTTTGGAGCGCCCTTCATGACCTGCTCCGCTACAGCCCGGACCGCCGGACGCTTGCGCAGAGGGCGCTCGGCTGGGCCCAGCGCCTGTTCGGCGGTGAAAGCGCGTGCATGATCGATTCAGACCAGTCCGTCCTCGCCTCGCAAGGCATGGATCCCACCGAGGCGGCGGAGGTCGCGGCTCGCAACGACTTCTTATCGAAGGCCGGAGGGAGACATGCGCCGTGGCGCCAGGATCACATGCTCATCGTGCCGCTGGATCTGGAGAAGGGTCCAGGCGCGATCGTGCTGATCTCCGGACGCCTGACGCCGACCTTCGGCGACGACGAGCTCGAACGGCTGGCGCGGTACGCGATCAGCATCTCCGCCAGTCTCGACCGGGTGACGCTGACATCACGGATCCAGGCCCTCGAAAAGGCCAAGAGCGACTTCTTGAACATCGCTTCGCACGAGCTCCGAGGACCGATGACCATCATCAAGGGTTACCTGACGATGCTCGAGGCGGGCGCCCTTGGGGAGCTGTCGCCGGCGGCGAACTCGGTGATACCACTTCTCATCTCGAAATCCGACGAGATCAACTGGATGCTCGAGCAGATGCTCGAGGCGGCGCGTCTAGAAGAAGGACGCCTGGAGCTCAACAAGAAACGCGGTGACGTGGTCGAGATCACGGACAGAGCGATCGACGGCGTGAAGATGCTGCTGCGCGGCCACGACCTGAAAGTCGATGAGCCGGCCGAGCCCGTGGAAGCCGACCTCGACCCGGATCGATTCCAGATGGTGGTCCGGAACCTGCTGAGCAACGCGGCGAAGTACTCGCCGGCAGGCTCAGACATCACCATCCGCATCCGCTGCAACGACGGCATGGCGACCGTCGAGGTGATCGACAAGGGCGTGGGGATCAGCCCGGAGGACCAGGCCAACCTCTTCACTCGCTTCGGTCGTGTGCAGAGCACGCAGCACGTGCAGGGCACGGGCCTGGGCCTGTGGCTGTCGAAAGAGATAGCCCGCATGCATGGCGGAGACCTCACCGTTCAGTCGGATGTCGGAAGCGGGAGCACGTTCGTCCTGGCGGTGCCGTTGAGGCAGTAGGGTGGTTCTCATGGAACCGCAGGTGCGAACGGCATTCGAAACCGCCCGGCCTTTCGACATGATTTCGACCCTGGCCCCGATCGGGCTCGGCCAATCGATGCGGGTCGATCGCAATGAAGCATGGCGCGCAACTCGGACGCCGGACGGCCCGTCGACCCTCCATCTGAGATTCGTGGCGCCCGCGATCGAGGTCGAGGCATGGGGCCCCGGGGCGGAATGGGCGTCGGCCCGAGCCGCCGCCGTTTGCGGCGAGCTGGACGACGCCACCGGCTTCCATCCCGGGCATCCGCTCATCTCCGACCTGCACCGCCGCCACCCAGGTTTGCGGCTCACCCGGACCCACGCCGTCTTCGAGGCCCTGGTGCCCGCGGTGCTCGGGCAGAAGGTGACCACGATCGAGGCGCACAAGAGCTACTGGGCACTCGTGGACGCGTTCGGCGAGCTCGCCCCTGGGCCCGTGCGCCTCAAGCTGCCGCCCTCGGCCCAGGTCCTGGCGCGGACTCCCTACTGGACCTTCCACCGCCTGGGCGTCGAGCGCCGGCGCGCCGAGGTGATCATCAGGGCCGCCCGGAGCGCGAGCCGGCTCGAGGAGATCACGACGATGGACATCGCGAGCGCCTATCGCCGGCTCCAGGCATTTCCGGGCGTCGGTCCTTGGACCGCCGCCAAGGTGGCCTTCGTGGCGCTGGGGGACGCCGATGCGGTGCCTGTCGGGGACTACCACCTGCCGCACGCGGTCGGCTACGCGCTCGAGGGGACGGTGCGCTCGACCGACGAGCGGATGCTGGAGCTCCTCACCCCGTATCGCGGACACCGCGCCCGCGTGATCCGCCTGTTGACGCTCGCCGGCATCGCGGCGCCGCGTTTCGGACCAAAGCAACCGCTGCGCGACATCGCCAACAACTAGAGGCGTGGCGGGGCTGCTCTCTTCTTCTGCCAGCATCGCATGGGCGGCTGGGTTCAACCCAGCCGCAACTTTGTCTCTTAGTCTCCTTGCGTTGCAGGGCTTCAGATTTTTAGCTAAGAGTCATCGATATACCGGAATGAGAGCAGCCACGCGCGAAGCGCCTGGCGATGAGAGAAAACCATCCGGGTTTTCTCTCATATTTCAGTCGTGGAGTTTTTCGAGCTCTTCTTCGACGACGGTGATCAGCTCCTTCATCCCTTCGCTGTCGAACATCAATCTCGCGCCCGCGGCCTTGAAAAGGTCGGGCAGGGGCTTGGTGGCACCGAGAGCGAGCGCCTCTCGATAGTTGCGCACCGCGTCTTGCGGGTCGCGAAGACTGTTGCGCCAGACCTGGAGCGCACCGAGCTGCGCGATCCCGTATTCGATGTAGTAGAACGGGCTGCCGAAGAAGTGTGGCTGCTGGTACCACCGCGCGACTCGTTCCGACTCGACACCGTCCCAGTCCACCGAAGTGCCTTCGAAGCGACGGCGCAGCTCGAGCCACTTGCGGTCGCGTGCATCCGCGTCACGACCATCGTCGTTCAGGTAGATCCAGTGCTGGAGCGCATCAACCGACGCGCAGTGCGGGAAGAACAGGACGATTCCTTCCAGCAGGTCGGCGCGCGAGCGCACGGCGTCGTCTTCGCTGTAATAGCCGCCATTGTCGGTGTCTATGAACGGCATGGCCAGCAGCTCCATCGACATCGATGCGACTTCCGCCATCTCCGATCCCGGATGGCGTTGGAAGAGCAGCGGAAGCGCGGAGGCTTCGAAGGAATGAAACGCGTGGCCCGACTCATGCAGCAGGGTGCGCACGTCGTCGTCGACCCCCACCGCGTTCATGAAGATGAGCGGCATCTGCCTGAACGCGAGCGTCTGGCAGTAACCGCCCGGAGCCTTGCCCTTGCGGTTGTCCAGGTCGAGGAGGTTTGCATCGGCCATCCGGCGGTAGTAGCTGCGGAACTCGGGGTCGACGTGCGCGAACACGTCCCCAGCCCGATCGATGAACGTCGCGATGTCCTGGAAAGGTTTCAGCGGAGAACGGCCCCGCGGATCGGCGGTTATGTCCCACGGTCGCAAAGGGTCGAGCCCCATGTGACCGCGCCGCCTCCGCAAGATGCGCTCCACCGCCGGCAGCACGGCGGACTCGACCGCTTCGTGAAAACGCAGGCAGTCGTCCGGCGTGTAGTCGAAACGGTTCTTTTCGAGATGTACGTAGTCGCGGAAGTTTGCGAAGCCGGCGTTTCGTGCGAGCTGCTGGCGCAGGTCGTACATCCGGTCGAAGATGCCGGCGAGCACGGGTCGCTGCTCGATGTACGGCTGGGCGCGCAGCCTGAAAGCGCGCTCACGTACGGCGCGGTCGGTTGATTCGAGGTAGGGGAGGAGCTGTGAGGGGGTCTTCGGCTCGCCGTCCCACTCGACGGTCATTGCGCCGTTGACCTTGGACCACTCCGTCTCGAGCTTCGAAAGCTCCCCGAAAAGCGGAACGTTGGCCGGGGAGAACAGCCGCATCTGGTTGCGGAAGCGCTGAACCATGGTCTCGATGCCCGGCCTGACGTAATCGAGCGCGACGAGGCGCTCCTGCAGCCGCACCCGCTGCTCGCGCGCCTTTGGCGAGATCTGACTGCCGAATCTCAGCTGTGCCGCCTCGCGGGCGGGGTCCGACGTGTCGCAGGTGTAAGCGAAGCTCGCCAGGGCGCCGGCCTCCGAAAGCAGCGACTCGAACCGAGACCAGTCTGCCAGCCACCCTTCGACATTGGCACGATCCAGCGGGACGGTCGCCAGCGCCTCGTAGTAGGGGGCGATGTCCTTCCACGTCGCATCCGCGAAAGCATCAGGAGATTCCGGAAGATCCACCGCCACACCCCTCACTCTCACGGACTGTCCACGCCATGGTACAGAGGACTCCTGATGGAGTCGACATCGAGCACGTTGCGACTGCCGCTCAAGGTGCGCGCGGCCGCGACTGCGGCGCTGGGAGGGACGCCGCTACAGGGCGAGCTCGCCTGGATGAGCTGGGCCGGGACCGTGTGGCGGCTGGCGGGAGACTCGGGGGCCATTTATGTGAAGCGGGCGGCGGACCTGGCCGGAGAGCGTGACCGCCTGGAGTGGCTGCAGGGCCGGCTGCCCGTGCCGGAGGTGGTCGGGTTCTTCCGCGCCGCCGGGGACGAGTGGCTCATGACCTGCGAGCTTCCCGGCGTCCCGCTCTACCACCGCTCCATCGCCTGGCCGCACTCTCATGTCGCCCGCATGTTCGGCGAGATCCTTCACGGCATCCACGAGACCGATGCGACCGGCTGCCCGTTCGGCGTCGCAAAGCGCGGAAACGTCCTCATCCACGGGGATTACTGCCTGCCGAATGTGCTGGTCGCCGGCGGCGCCCTCAGCGGGTTGATCGACGTCGGGCAGACCGGGTTGGGCGATCCGCGGAAGGACCTCGCCGCCGGCGTCTGGACCCTGCAGTACAACTTCGGGCCGGGACATGCGCGGGAATTCCTGGACGCGTATGGCGCTCCGCCCATGAACGACCAGGAGATCGAGCGCCTGCGCCGCAAGTACGGGCGCTAAAAACGTATGAGAAGGAACCCAGATGGTTCCTTCTGCGCGCAAGCGCGAGCAGGATCGGACTTACTGATTGCATGGCTCATCCTCCGAAATGGATTGGATTATCGAAATAGTCACTCCTCGCGACGCCCGCAGTTCGTCATGCACGACTGGGACGGCCGGAATGAATCCGGCCTATTGGCCGCGCGTGATGGGGAGCACTGTGTCGACCGCGCGCCAGCAGTACCACGCGGCGATGGTTCGAAACGGGCGAAACCGGTCCCCTTCCGCCTGCAAAGCGCGTGGGGTTGGGAGGTCTTTCAGCTTGTGGGCGAGCGCCCAGCCCTTGCGGATTCCGTAATCGTCGACCGGCCACACGTCCAGCCGGCGCAGCTGGAAGATCAGGAACATCTCGGCGGTCCACCGGCCGATTCCGCGCACCTGGACCAGGTGCGCCACGAGCTCGTCGTCCGAAAGGGAGCCGACGTGATCCAGCGGCACGGTTCCGTCGTGCACCTTGCGGGCAAGGTCCGTGATCGCCGCCGCCTTCGAGCCGCTGACTCCCGCCGTCCGCATGATGCCCTCCGGCAGCGCCAGCACTGCGGCGGGGGAGAGGCCGTCCGCGAACAGCTTCAGAAATCGCCCATGGATGGTCGACGCCGCAGCGCCCGCCAGCTGCTGGTACATGATCGACCGGACGAGCGCGGCAAAGTTGTCGTCGAGAGCGGGGCGCAGCTCGATCGCTCCCGCGGCCTTGATCAGCCCCGCCATGGCCGGATCGCGGCGGGCGACGAGGCGGGTGCCCCGCAGCAGCTCCTTATCGATTGCCGGCGGGTCGGTCAGAGTGAGGGCTCAGGCGAACTCGGACATGAGCTGGGCGAACTGATCGCGCGTCGGCCGCAGCTCGGTTTCGCCAAGGTCTCTGAGCGGGCGCTGGGGAATGTGCTCGGTGGTGGCGAAGTCGTCCATAGTCGTGTCCACGTACAGCAAGCCGGTCACGAGGTGCCCCGCGGCGCGCCCCTCCTCGATCACTCGCACGGCCGCGTGCCGATCCGTCGGGTCGTGATCCTCGCCCAGCTTCTTGAGGACGATGTGCGATCCGTCGTGGAGCTCGACGTCGCGAATCGTCCCGGGCTCGTAGTCGACGTGCACCTCTTCGAAAAACGGGATGAAGGAAACGTCGGCGATCGACTCCTCGTGGTCCTTGACCCAGCTGTAGCTCTTGGTAGAGCCGTCATGGTCGTTGAACGTCACGCACGGCGAGATGATGTCCAGGATGGCCGTTCCGCGGTGGGCGATCGCGGCTTTGATGAGCGGAACCACCTGCTTGCCGTCCCCGCTGAACGAGCGGGCGACGAACGAGCAGCCGAGCGTCAGGGCGACCGCGCAGGGGTCGATGGGCTGGAATGTGTTGACGGCCCCCTTCTTCTGCACCGAGCCGAGGTCCGCCGTGGCGGAGAACTGGCCCTTGGTGAGGCCGTACGTTCCGTTGTCCTCGATGATGTATGTGCAGTCGACGTTCCGCCGGATCATGTGGAGGAACTGGCCCAGCCCGATCGAGGCGGTATCTCCGTCCCCGGACACGCCGAGCATGATCAGCTGCCGGTTGGCGAGCTGGGCGCCGGTCGTGAGCGACGGCATGCGGCCGTGCACGCCGTTGAACCCGTGCGCGGCCTCGACGAAGTAGGCGGGCGTCTTGGACGAGCAACCGATACCCGACATCTTGGCCAGCCGGTGCGGCTCGATCCCGAGCTCGTAGAGCGCCTTGATCATGTGGTTGGTGATGGAGTTGTGGCCGCACCCGGCGCAAAGGGTGGTGGCGGCGCCTTTATAAGCGTCGCGGGGCAGTCCGACGTGGTTCAGGGTTGCGCTCATGCGGGCACGGCCTCCGTTTGCATCAGGGGTTCGGTGATGGCCGCGGCCGGGATCGGCTGGCCGTTGTAGTGGCGGATGGAGCGGACTCGATCGACGAGCATCGAGGGCAGCGCCAGCCGGACGAGGTCAAAGACCTGCCCGTCGCGGTTCTGCTCGACGACGTAAACGCGCTCGTGTCGCGACACGAACGCAGCCACCTCGTCTGCGAGGGGCAGGGCTCGCACACGCAGGTAGTCGACGGGCCGGCCGGCCGCCGCGAGCGCCTCCCGCGCCTCGACCACCGCAGCGTGGGTCGAGCCGAACGCGATCACGCCTGTGGAGACCCCGGTGCTCTCATCGACGAGCGGGGCGGGCAGCGAGTGGCGGGCTGTCTCGAGCTTGCGCGCCAGCCGGTCCATGTTTCGCTGGTACGCCTCCGCGCTCTCCGTGTACCGCGCGAACTCGTCGTGGCCGGAGCCTCGGGTGAAGTAGCCGGCGGCGGAGTGGTCCGTGCCGGGAAGAGTGCGGTACGTCACGCCGTCGCCGTCCACGTCTCGATACCGTCCCCACTCGCCCGCGAGGCGCTCGAGGTCTGCCTTCGAAAGGACCTTGCCGCGGTCGAACGGCTTGTCTGGATATTTGAACTCCGGCGTCATCCAGAGGTTCATGCCGAGGTCGAGGTCCGAAAGCATGAAGACCGGGGTCTGAAAGCGGTCCGCGTAATCGAACGCATCCCGCGCGAACTCGTAGCACTCCTCGACCGTGCCGGGCAGCAGCACGATGTGCCTGGTGTCGCCGTGCGACAGGTTGAACGCGAAGGCCACATCCGCCTGCGACGTTCGCGTCGGCAGTCCCGTGGAAGGGCCGATGCGCTGGATGTCGAAGATCACGACCGGCACCTCCGCGTAATAGCCGAGCCCCACGAACTCCGCCATCAGCGAGATGCCAGGTCCCGAGGTCGAGGTCATCGCGCGCGCCCCCGCCCAGCCGGCTCCGATCGCCATGCCGACCGCGGCAAGCTCGTCTTCGGCCTGGACGATCGAGATCAGCTTCTCGCCGGACTTGGGATCCGTCCGGAACCGCTCCGAATATGCGATCAGGTTCTCGCAGACGGACGACGAGGGCGTGATCGGATACCAGGCGGCGACGGTGACCCCGCCCATCAGGGCCCCCAACGCCGCCGCCTGGTTGCCGTCGACGAGCACCTTGCCTTCAACCTTTCCGGTCATCGGCTCCAGCCGGTAAGGGTCCTTTTTCGCGAAGTTGTCCTGCCAGTAGTCGTGGCCGACCTTGATGGCCTCCACGTTCACCTGCACCGCCTTCGGCTTGGAGTTGAACTGGCGCGTGACGCCGTGCTCCAGCGCTTCCATCGGAATGCCGAGCACGCCCGCGACCACGCCGACGTAGATCATGTTGGCCAGCTGCTTGCGCAGCGTGTCGCTCTGAATTTTCGACTTGGCGAGCTTGGAGAAGGGCACCGGGTAGTAGGTGACGTCGCTGCGCGCGTCCGCCTTCGAGAACGCCTCTTCGTGGATTACCGCACCGCCGGCTCGCACAGACTTCAGGTCGTCGCGCCAGGTGGACGGATTGAAAGCGACCAGCACGTCGACCTGGTCGGTTCGGGCCATGTGACCCGCGGGCGTGATTCGGAGCTGGTACCAGGTCGGCAAGCCCTCGATGTTCGAGGGAAACACGTTCTTGGGGGCGACCGGGATCCCCATCTTGAAAATCGCCCGCGTCAGGACCAGGTTCGCCGTCTGGCTTCCGGATCCATTGACGGTCGCGGCCTGGATGGTTAGGTCGTTGATTATTTGCTCGGTCAATTCGTTTCTTGGTGGCGGATCAAGAATGTTACGCGTCTGCTGCAACGAACAAGGCACTCCCACGGATCGAGGGGGAGCTCTCCATTTCCGCTAAAGTCCTCAATCTGTGAAGGTCGCCACCCCCAAGGAGACTGCTCAGGATGAGCGACGGGTAGCGCTCGTTCCCGACACCGCTGGCAAACTCATCGCGGCCGGCCTGGATGTGAGCGTGGAGGAGGGCGCAGGCAAGGAAGCATTCGTCCCAGACGAGGCGTACAAAGAGGCTGGCGTCAAGGTGGTCAAGGGCGCGGCAGTCCTATTGAAGGACGCAGACGTCGTCCTCAAGGTGCAACCGCCATCTGCGGCCGAGGTGGACCTTCTCCAGAAAGGCGCTGTTCTTATCAGCTTTCTCCAACCGGCCACCCAGGGCGACGTCGTGAAGGCCCTTGCCAAGCAAGGCGTCACGGCATTCAGCCTCGAGCTGGTTCCCCGCATCTCGCGGGCCCAATCGATGGATGCGCTGTCATCGCAGGCATCGGCAGCCGGCTACAAGGCAGTCCTGATCGCGGCCGCCCGTCTTGGTAAGTTCTTTCCGATGATGATGACCGCGGCGGGCACGGTTGCTCCCGCCCGAGTTCTCGTCATGGGAGCAGGAGTCGCCGGCTTGCAGGCGATCGCCACGGCGAGAAGGCTCGGCGCCGTCGTATCGGCTTATGACGTGCGGCCGGCAGTCAAGGATGAGGTGAAGTCGCTGGGAGCGACATTCATCGAGCTTCCACTCGAAGCCCAGGAAGGCCAGGGCGGCTACGCCAAAGAGCAATCCGAGGAATTCCTCACGAAGCAGAGGGAGCTGATCGGCGAGCATGTCGCCAAATCTGACGTCGTGATCACCACCGCTGCGATCCCGGGACGGCGCGCGCCGCTCTTGGTGACTGCCGCCATGGTTAAAGGGATGCGCCCCGGCTCGGTCATCGTTGACCTGGCCGCAGAGACAGGTGGCAATGTCGAGCTGACCAAGGCCGGCGAGGACGTCGACGTTGGCGGGGTCACGATCATCGGCACCAGAAACGTGCCTTCAACGATGCCGCTGCATGCCAGCCAGCTTTACGCCCGCAACGTCGCCAACCTGCTTCTCCACCTGGTCAAGGATGGAGCCATCAACCTGGATTTCGGCGATGAGATCACCAAGGGTGCGTGCGTCACGCACGACGGCGAGATCGTTAACGAGAGGGCCAAGCAGCTCGTAGAAGCCGCTTCGGGCGGCAGCCCGAAAGCATGAACAACGAGCTTCTTAACGAGCTGACGTTCTTTGTGCTGGCGATCTTCGTCGGCATCGAGGTCATCTCCAAGGTTCCGACGATCCTGCACACCCCGCTGATGTCAGGCACTAACGCGATTCACGGCATCATCCTGGTTGGCGCGATTGTGATTGCGGCCGGCGCTAGCTCTCCGGTGAACATCGCGATCGGACTGGTCGCTGTGATCCTGGCGACCACCAACGTGGTGGGTGGATTCGTGGTGACCGATCGGATGCTCGAGATGTTCAAGGGCCGCCAGGCGCAGAAGACACCCGAGTCCAAATGACCATAGCCATCGCGGTGGCCTACCTAGTCGCGGCGGTGCTCTTCATCCTTGGGCTCAAGCAGCTGAGCTCGCCGAAGGGTGCCCGGAACGGCAACTTCACCGCAGCGGCCGGCATGGTGATTGCACTCCTGGCGACGCTTCCCTTGCTCCATTTCACGACCGCCGGCGTGACGATCATCTTGATCGGGGTCGCCATCGGAGGAGTCGTGGGAGTGGTCGGGGCCAGGCGCGTGAAGATGACCGCGATCCCGCAGATGGTCGCGCTCTTCAACGGTGTCGGCGGGGGCGCCGCTGCGCTGGTGGCTGTCGCTGAGCTCCTGCGCTTCGGCGAGCACCCCTCTTTCACTGTCGCCTTTCCGAGCGTGTTCAGCATCGTCATCGGATCGGTCTCGTTCGCCGGCAGCATGGTCGCCTTCGCGAAGCTCCAGGAGCTGATGACGGGAACGCCAATCACCTATCCCGGCCAGCAGCTGGTGAACGGTTTGCTGGCGGCCGCGATCGTCGGCTTCGTGATCGCCGTTCTGGCCGTCGCCTCCGTGCCGTTCTCATTCATATCTCTGATGGTCCTGGCGCTGGTTCTCGGGGTCGCGTTCGTGCTCCCGATCGGCGGAGCCGACATGCCTGTCGTAATCTCGCTCCTCAACGCGTTCACCGGCCTAGCTGTCGCGGCGAGCGGCTTCACGCTCAAAAACTTCGCCCTGATCGTCGCCGGCACGCTCGTCGGAGCCTCAGGAAGCCTGTTGACCAAGATGATGAGCGACGCCATGGGCCGCTCCCTGGTAAGCGTGCTGTTCGGGGCGTTCGGCAAGGTGCAAGCTGGGGCTGCCGCGGTCGCTGGGCAGGAGGGGCGCAGCGTGAGGTCGGCATCGGCGGAGGACCTGGGCACGCTTCTTGCGTATTCGCGTCGAGTGATCATCGTCCCGGGCTATGGACTGGCGGTCGCGCAAGCGCAGCACGCGGTTCGCGAGCTGGCCGAGGTGCTCGAGAAGCGTGGGGTTGAGGTGAGCTATGCGATTCACCCGGTTGCGGGTCGGATGCCCGGCCACATGAACGTGCTGCTCGCGGAAGCCAATGTCCCCTACGAGCAGCTCAAGGAGATGGACGAGATCAACGATGAGTTCAAGAACGCCGATGTCGTGCTAATCGTCGGCGCCAACGATGTGGTCAACCCGGCCGCGCGTACGTCACCAGGCAGCCCGATCTTCGGCATGCCGATTCTCAATGCCGACCAGGCCAAGAACATCGTGTTCATGAAGAGGTCGATGCGCCCCGGGTTCGCAGGCATCGACAACGAGCTGATGTTCGACCCCAAGACGATGATGTTCTTCGGCGATGCGAAAGAATCGCTGACGAAACTGGTGAGCGCAGTAAAAGCCGCCTAATAAAAAAAGAACCCAAAGGTGAACTAAAGGCCGGATTCACTCCGGCCGTCACATATGCCCCTTCAAAACACCCCCAGACACAG
>DATBZR010000046.1:0-7271 GCA_036513095.1 Candidatus Dormiibacterota bacterium
CTTCGCGGGCTTTCACTTCCGCTTCTCGTGCAACGACGCAACCCAGATGGGCGTGCAGGTCGCGAACTATGCGGAATCGACCCTCATGCAGAAGGTTTCAGACGAAAGCGACTGATCAAAATGCGGTGACGCCACGCGGTAATGGCGTCACCGCCTCGGTTCGATCCTTGTACTCGGTGGTGGGCGCCTGAAGCCCTGACGAAAATTCGCCTCTTGACCGAGCGCTCGTCTTGCATGGACTGGAATCGACCCCCACCCCGACCCAGCGCGCAGAGCGGCGATGGGGTGGACTAGCTGATCGCCCTCTGTGGGGGAGGGAGAGTCATGCTCTACGGACTCAAATGATTCTCGTGATCGGCTCTGGACCCGCGGGCGTCGCATGCGCCAGCGCGCTGCTCGACGCGGGCGAAAAGGTCACGATGCTCGACGCCGGACTCGAGCTGGAGGACGCACGGCGACGCCAGGTGTCCGATCTCCAGTCGCGTCCATCGACGTCATGGGAGCCGGAAGCGCTCGCCTTCTTGCGCGACGGCGTGGACGTGACACGTGACGGCATCCCGGTGAAGCTCGAGTACGGCTCCGATTTTGCTTATCGCGACCCGATCGGCCAGCCGATGACGCTGGATGGCGCACACGGAAAGCAGTCGTTTGCGCGAGGCGGGCTCAGCAACGTGTGGGGCGCGAGCGTCCTGCCGTATCGCGCCGAGGACATGAGCGATTGGCCCATCACCGCAGCCGACCTCGCGCCGCACTACCGCGCCGCGCTCTCGATGATGCCGTTTTCCGGCCGGCATGACCGGCTCGAGGAGACGTTCCCGCTGTACCACGACGATCCAGGGAATCTCGGCGCCAGCAGCCAGGCCGGGGCCTTGCTCCGTGACCTCGAGCTCAACGCCTCGAGGTTGTCGGAGCATGGCGTCTTGTTCGGAGCTTCCCGCCTCGCGGTGCAGGCTGAAGGTGCGGGAGGTAAGCCCGGCTGCGTGCACTGCGGCAAGTGCATCTATGGATGTCCGTACGAGTTCATCTACAACTCGGCGCACACCGTGGAGAAGCTGCGAAACAATGTTGCGTTCACCTACCGCCCCGGAGTCGTGATCGAGCAGCTGGTCGAGACGGGTTCGCAGGTCGAGGTGAGGGGGCGGAACCTCGACGGCGCCGAGAGCTTTCAGCAGCGTGCCGACAAGGTCTTCGTCGCGTGCGGCGTGCTCTCGACCGCGCGCCTCATGCTCGCCTCGCTCGAGGCGTACGACCAGCCGATCCACGCCCTCGACAACTGCTATTTTCTGATGCCCTTGCTGCGCTACCGAGGCCGGCCTGACGCGATCCGCGAGAGGCTTCACACCCTGGCCCAGGTGTTCATCGAGGTCGCCGATCCCGCGATCGGGGCGCACGGCGCGCATCTGCAGGTGTACACGTACAACGAGCTGTACCAGGAGGAGCTGGCGCGGATGATGGGTCCGCTGCGCGGCGCTTTGCCGATGGTCCGGGGCGGCGTCCTGGGCCGCCTGCTCTTGATCCAGGGCTACCTGCATTCGGAGATGTCCGCCGGCATCCGGATCGCGCTGAGGCGCGGAAGCGGCGGGGCTTCACCGAGCCTGGATCTCCAGGGCGAGCCGAATCCCCGGACCCGGCCGGCGCTGGCCGCCCTGGGCCGGCGGCTGTGGGCTGAGCGTGGATCGATGAAGGCTGTCGCGATGTCGCGGATGCTGCGAGTGGGTCCGCCTGGCCGCGGCTTTCACACGGGCGGAACCTTTCCGATGAGATCGAACCCAGGTCCATTCGAAGTCGACCGCCTGGGCCGGCCGCATGGATTCACTCGCGTGCACGTCGTCGACTCGAGCGTCTTTCCCTCGCTGCCGGCCACGACCATCACGCTGAGCGTCATGGCCAACGCTCACCGGATCGGAACCGAGGCGATCGCCTGATGCAGCGGATCGCGATCACAGGCGCACGGGGGTTTGTGGGTTCGATGCTGGCGCGTCGCTTCGAGGAAGCCGGCTCGAGCGTGTCGCGGTTTTCTCATTCCGCGAAGTCGAGCGACGGCGACACCGTGCCGTTTCGTCTGGGCGACGAGGTTCAGCCCGACGTCTTTCGCAGCAGGAATATCGCCGCCCTGGTCCATTGCGCGTACGACTTCAAGCCGGTCGGGCGGGCGGAGATCCAGCGCGTCAACGTCGATGGTTCTCGCAAGCTGTTGGCGGCTGCTATGGCAGGCGGGGTCGAACGGATCGCGGTGATATCTACGATCAGCGCGTTCGAGGGATGCCGCTCCGACTATGGTCGGGCCAAGCTCCAGATCGAAGCCGCGGCCTTTGCCGCGGGCGCCCTCGTCGTCCGATCGGGGCTGGTCTGGGCCGACGGGCCTCCATCGGGCGGAGGGATGTTCGGCAGCCTCGCCAGGAGCGTGAAGGCAGGGCTCGTTCCCCTGGTCGGGGGAGGAGCTTATCCGCAGTACCTCATCCACGTGCAGGATTTGTGGGAGCTGCTGCGTCGGTTCTGTGACGGCGAGTGTCAGAGCCCGGCGAAGCCGGTGGTTGCGGCGGCGTCGAAACCCTGGCCGATGCGTGATCTGCTGGCGGAGCTTGCCCGCCGCCAAGGACGGCACCCGAGGTTCGTGTCGGTTCCGTGGCAGCCCGTGTGGGCTGGGCTCCGCCTCGCCGAGATCGTGCACGTGCCGGTGCCGTACCGGAGCGACAGCGTCGTCAGCCTTGTTTACCAGGATCCCAAGCCGGCCTTTGAATCACTTCGAGCGCTCAGGATCATCCCGCGTGACTTCACAGCTTCTTGAAATCGTCCTATCCTGCCCGCAATGAACGAGCCGGCTGGAAAGCAACTCGTGGTCAGCTGCGAGTGCGGGTTTGAGGTGCGTGGGTCTGCGGACGAGATCGTGCCCGCCCTCCAGAAGCACGCCGGCGAGTCGCACAACATGAAGGTCACGCGCGAGCAGGTGCTCGCCCGGGCTCACCCGATCTGAGCGGCAACTCGCCGCCTGTCCAGCCCTGGATGGTGGAAGGGCCGGTCCAGGTGGAGGTGTTCGTCCTCCGCATGAGGGCCGGCCAGCCCGAGCTCGCGGGTCCCTGCGGGCCGGATCCGTGGTACATCGAGCTCGACGCGCAGGACGATCCCGTCGAGGTCGTCAGCCGCCTTTCGCGCAACCTGATGGGCGAGCCGATCCTTGTCCACTCGACCTCGTGGCGGCGTGCCCGCGGCGCCGTGGTGCTGAGCTTCGTCGTCGTCAACTCGGACCACCAGGCGTCGCACCTCGCCGGCATCCCGATCTCGAGGGCCGAGCTCGCGCGGTCGGAGGCGACGAGCGCCGCGAAGACGATCGCCGCCGCTCAGGTCCTGGAGCACGGCCTGCGACATCTCGCCTGGCTGGCCAAAGAGGACCCCGTCGTGATCGCCACGTTGAACGACGACTGGAAGAGGGTGCTCGCGGACTACCGGCCGGAGCCTTTTCGCAACCTCGTCTAGCTGCCGGCCTTGCCCGCGCCCGCGTGCGCGCCCTCGGCCAGGAACGCGAAAAAGATCTCGCTCCAGCGGTCGGCGGCATCGAACAGCGGTCCGTGTCCCGAGCCTTCGAACATCTCGAACTGGACGTGGCCACCCTTGTCGCGGTAGCTCTCGAGAACGTTGCGAATCTGGGTCACCATCGGCTGGGGCGGGAACACTTCGTCGCCGGGCCAGCCCGGCACGACACCCATCTTGCCAAGCGTCCCCATCTCCCAGGCGGATCCGTCGGCGACCACGATGTCGGCGGTTCCGTGGGTCCAGAGGACAGGCGGCTTGGGGTCGAGGTCGGCGATGTCGGACCAGTTGCAGTACTTGCCCGAAAGGGCATTGAGGATGCCGCGAGTGCCTGGCGCGATGCCCGGCCAGTTCGGCGAAGTGGTGGTGTCACCGGGGTAGCCATCCTCGCCCGTAACGGACTTCAACACCTCTTCGACCAGCATGTCCTCGCGCTCAGGCGGTTCCTTATGCGTGGAGGCCCAGTAAGACGAATTGATGACGTTGCGCGGCGAGAACGGAGACTCCGACGACGTGTCGTGGTCGGCGATGCGCTTTGTGAAATCGGGGTTCCCCGTACCGCCGCCTGATCCCGCGTAGTCGGAAAAACACGGCCTCCCATCCAGCTTGACACCGCCAAATCCGTATGGGGAAACCGGGTCGACGAATGTCAGCGAGGCGACGGGTCGGTCCACGGCGTAGTTGGCGATCGCGGCGCCGCCGGTCGACCATCCGACCAGGTGCGGGGGTCGCGTGATTCCCAGCGCCTGGACCAACGAGAACGCGTCGTCGGCCCAGTCACGCAGCCCTCTGGTCGCGTCGATCGGCTTGCGCTCCGTGTCGCCGAACCCGCGCATGTCGGGCGCGATCAGCCGGTAGGTCGGGGGAGCGCCCGGCATCAGGTGCTCGAAGAACCGGCCGGTCGAGAGGTTGCCGTGGATCATGAGCACCGGCACGCCGTCTTTGGGGCCGGAGTCGATGTATCGCATGGTCAGCCGATTGGTCTTGACGGTTTTGGACTGGACTCCGGGCGGAAGGTTCATGGACGCTCTCCTTCGTGATGGATGCCTTGACGACATTGTCGCGGAACCCCGGCGGAGGCTGAAAGTTACAAACCTGCTGCTGTTATGTGCGGCCATGCGTCATCGACCGCCGACAGGCGGGAGACCACTTCTGTCGTTCCCGCGATGTCGTAGATGTAAGTCACGCCTGTTGGCGTCGGCTGGCCGCCGAAGCACGTCGAGCACGCTTGCTCGCCGACGTACCAGACCAGGTCGTTGGTGAGAAATCGCACGCCCGAGCGGCCGGGCGGCGTGGTGTTCGAGATGCTGTTCGACTGCACGCTGTAGAAGCCGACGCCGCCGAGCCCGCTCGACGTCCGGAACGTGTAGGCGATCCAGCGACCGTCAGGCGACGACTTCGGGCCGATCCAGTGCAGCGGGAGCATGCTGGAAAGTCCGGCGCTGGGGTCCCAGCGGTGCACCGTCCCACCCGAGTCCCTGAAGAACAGGCGGCTTGGGACCGAAGCCCAGACGCCCATCGTCATGCCCGACGTCGAGTAGACGAGGGACCCGTCGCTGGCTTTGCGCACCTGGTCGGGCGCCGTCGCGCCGGTGCCGCCTGTGTGAAAGGTCTGGACGAGCGCGATGTACAGGCCGTCCGGCGAGTAGCTGAGGAAGATGTCGTCCTCGTCGGGGTTGACCCCCCGTCCCGGCACGGCCGGCAACGTTGTGAGGATCTTGTTGCCCGCCGGTGTGACGAGGTGCCACGCGTTGCCGTCGAGGTAGGTGATCGACTTGCCGTCAGGGCTGACGGAATACTGCCCGGAGCCGAGGCCGCCGCCGAAGGTTGCGATCAGCGCCGTGCTGCCGGTGGTGAGGTCGGCGCGGATCAGCTCGTTGCTCGCCGTCTCGTACGCAACCGTCGTCGCGCTGATGAACTGCGGGCTCATCGCCGCGGGATCGAACCTGCACACGTTCTTGGCGTTGGACGGGTCCTGGATGTCTCGCACCACGACAGTCGGGTCGCCGCTGACCGCTCCGATCACGAGGTTGTCGCCGGCGGGCACCGCGGTGGCGCAGTGGACCAGAGTGGCGCCGCCGGGCGTGCCGCCCGGGCTCGACGAGGGCGTTGCCGTCGCGCTCGAGGTGCTGGTCGACTGGGCGCTCGGGCTCGGCGAATTCTTCGCGGTCGAGGGCGAGCCGCCGCAGGCGGAGAGGGCAAGAGCCGCCACGACGACCACCGGGCTCAGACGCACGGCGGTAACGGTATCCGCTTAGCGGATAAGTTGTCCAAGCAGGCGGCGCGTCGAGGGGGAGAGCTTGTCGTGGAGGCGGTAGTAGACCCAGATGCCGCGCTTCTCGCGATCGACCAGGCCCGCCGCCCTCAGCTTGGCCATGTGATGCGAGATGGTCGGCTGGGTGAGGCCGAGGCCGGCGGTGAAGTCGCAGACGCAGATCGGAGCTTCGGCCTTCCAGAGCGAGGCGAGCATGGTGAGGCGGGTGGGGTCGGCCAGCGTCTTCATCAGCTCGGACGTCTCGCTGGCCCAGCTCTCCTTGACCACGGGGAGTTTGCAGCACTCACCGCGCTCTCTCAACATGGGAAGCTCCTTGACCGCCACGAGGGCATCATACGCAACCCATCGACATTTGTCGATGGATCCGCTAGCATACCCATCGACATCGCGCGCATAGCGGCGGCAAGGATGGGACCTACTGATCGCATCGATTGAAGGAGCCGAGACCATGAGTGACGTGAAAGAGGCGGTTCGATCCAGGTACGCGGGATTCGCCAAGCAGCTCGCCGTCCTGCAGCCGGCCGCCGATGCGGGATGCTGCCAGCTGGACGGCCCGGACTGCGCGTGCTCCGGTTCCTACTCGGCCGGCGAGCTGAACGAGGTCGGGCTGACCGAATCCGTCAGCCTCGGGTGCGGGAACCCGACAATGCTGGCCAGGCTCGAGCCCGGACAGGTGGTGCTCGACCTTGGTTCCGGCGCGGGCCTGGACGTCTTGCTGTCGGCCCGGCGTGTCGCGCCCGGCGGCCACGCCTTTGGCGTGGACATGACCGACGAGATGCTGCAGGTCGCGAACGCCAACAGGGAGAAGGCCGGCATCGAAAATGCCACCTTCCTGAAGGGTTCGATCGACGCGATTCCTCTGCCCGACTCGTCGGTTGACGTCGTGATCTCCAACTGCGTCATCAACCTGGCGGAGGACAAGGGCGCGGTGATCGCTGAGGCGTTCAGGGTGCTGCGGCCGGGTGGCCTGTTCGCGGTGGCCGACATGGTTGAGCTCGAAACGCTCGATCCGGATTTGAAGAAGCAGCTCGACTCATGGGCAGGATGCATCTCAGGCACGATCCCGATCGACGAGTACCGCGGCGCGCTGGTCAGCGCGGGGTTTGCCGACCCAGAGTTCGAGGTCCACGCCACCCAGAGCATCCCGGACGTCGAGGGGAAGGTCGGCAGCGCCTACATCAGGGCGCGGAAACCGGCCGGCGCCTGATCAAGGTTTGAATCGCCCCCCACCCTGACCCTTCCCATGCGGGGGAGGGAAGCTCTGCGGGGGGTGAGATTCAGGCGGCCTTGGTGCGGGGGCGGTTGCGGCCTTTGTCGTCCTTGGGGTGTTCGACGACCGCCAGCACTCGCGGCGCTATGAACCTCGCGGTGCGGACCACTCCTCCGGTGCGGGTCATCTCGCGGACCTCGACGGTCGTGCGAGAGCTGCGGACCTCCACCGTGCGTCCGGCCTTGGTCGCCTCCACGA
>DATBZR010000047.1:0-22651 GCA_036513095.1 Candidatus Dormiibacterota bacterium
CCGCCCGCTCGTTCGTCCACCGCCTGCTCGAGGCCGAGGTACCTGAGATCAAGGCGGGGACCGTGCAGATACGCTCCATCGCGCGCGAGCCGGGACTGCGGACGAAGATCGCCGTGTCGGCGATCGAACCCGGCATCGATCCGGTCGGCGCTTGTGTTGGTCCGAAAGGCGTGCGCCATCGAGCCATCCTCAGCGAGCTGGCCAACGAGCACGTGGACATCGTCCCTTGGTCCGACGACCCGGAGGCCTTCGTCGCGTCGTCACTTGGACCCGCCAGACCCGAGTCGGTATCGATCGACCGCACCACGAGGACCGCAACGGTGCTGGTACCGCGAGGGCAGCTGTCTCTCGCCATCGGCCGCGACGGCCAGAATGCTCGCCTGGCAGCCAAGCTGACCGGTTTTCGGATCGACATCAAGCCGAGTGACTCAGATGGCGAAGCGGCTCCATGAACCCGCGCGCACGTGCGTCGGCTGCCGCGGCGAGGCCGGCAAGTCAGGGCTGATTCGTGTCGTCCGGCGGTCCGAAGGTGGCGTCGCAGTCGACCGCACGGGACACGCCGAAGGACGCGGGGCATATGTGCACGAAGACACTCGGTGCATCGAGCTAGCGCGCAAAAGAAGGTCGCTGGAACGAGCTTTGAAGGGGTCTATCGAGCCTGACCTGTGGACAGAACTGCTCTCCTCTCCCCGCGGGGGAGCAATCAGTAGGTCCGAACCTGCCCGGGCTCGCCCGCAGGGCTAGGGAAAGGGCCGGACGCAGACCACCTCAGGTTTCGAATTCACTCAGAACGGCATAATTCTAAGTTCGAGCATGAAGGCACACGAACTCGCACGCGAACTTGGGATCAGCCAGAAAGAGCTGGTGAACTTCCTCCAGCAGCGCCGGCTGACGCGCAACGCCGCCGCGCCACTGGCGCCGGGAGCGATCGAGGCTGCCCGTTCTGCCTTCAAGCCTTCCTCTGTCGCGGTGAAGGTCGAGGCCAACGGCGACCGCCGCGTGGTGCTGCCGCCGACCCTGTCGGTGAAGGACCTTGCCGAGAAGCTCAGCGTGAGCCCGGTCGAGGTGATCAAGAAGCTGATGACGTCCAAGATCTTCGCCACGATCAACCAGGTCATCGACTTCGGAACGGCGGAGATCGTGGCCGACGAGTTCGGCTTCACGGTAGAGCCGGTGCTGAGCGAGGACGTGGTCGCGGTCGAATCGGCGGCCGGCGAGGGCGACGTGGTGACGACATCGCGCGAGGAGCTCTTCTCCATCGCGAATGAAGACCCCAGCAAGCTGGTCGTGCGGCCGCCAATCGTCACGGTGCTTGGTCATGTCGACCACGGCAAGACGTCGATCCTCGACGCCATCCGGAAGACTCGAGTCGCGGCGGGCGAGGCGGGCGGGATCACGCAGAGGATTGGCGCCTACAAGATCGAGACGGCGGACGGACATCCTGTGGTGTTCATCGACACCCCCGGCCACGAGGCTTTCACCGCCATGCGCGCCCGCGGAGCGCAGGTCACCGACATTGTCGTGCTGGTGGTTGCAGCCGATGACGGCGTCATGCCGCAGACGATCGAGGCGATCCATCACGCCCGCGCGGCGAAGGTGCCCATCATCGTCGCGATCAACAAGATCGACAAGGACGGCGCCAACCCCGACCGCGTGCACCAGGAGCTCGCAACGCAAGGCATCGTGACGCGCCATTACGGCGGCGAGCACGAGTGCGTCCACCTCAGCGCCAAGACCGGGCAGGGCATCGACGACCTGCTCACGACCATCGTCCTCTCCACCGACATCCTCGAGCTCAAGGCGAACCCCGACCGCAACGCGATCGGCACCATCGTCGACGCTCACCTCGAGCGAGGCCGGGGCCCGGTCGCGACCGTGCTGGTCCAGGCCGGCACGCTGAAGGTCGGCGACGACTTCGTCTGCGGACATATCTACGGCCGCGTGCGCGCGCTGGCGGACGATCTCGGCCGCAGCGTCACCGAGGCGCCGCCCGCGACCCCCGTGGTCGTTTCCGGTATGAGCGAGGTGCCGCAAGCCGGCGACATCTTCCAGGTCGTGGGCTCGGAGAAGGTCGCTCGCCAGATCGCCCTCACCAAGCTCTCGGAGAAGCGCACGCAGGAAGCCGCCAAGGATTTCGCGCCTCGCATCACCCTGGAGGAGCTTGCTCGCAGGGCGAAGGAAGGGGAGGTCAAAGAGCTCAGCCTGGTCGTCAAGGCGGACGCGCAAGGCACCCTGGAAGCCGTGCTCAGCGCGCTGCAGAAGATCGAGGATCCCGTGGTCGCGATCAAGGTGGTCGGCCAGGGTATCGGCGCGGTGAGCGACTCGGACCTGCTGCTGGCCGGCGTTTCGAACGCGATCATCGTTTGCTTCAACCTCAAGCCGACGCCCGCGTCCACCGCCGCGGCGGAGCGCGCGAAGGTCGAGGTTCGCTACTACGACGTCATCTACAAGCTGACGGAGGACGTCGAACGCGCCGCGAAAGGGTTGCGCGAGCCGACGTACCGTCAGATCCGCGAGGGCAAGGTCGAGGTCATCACCCCGATCAAGATCCCTCGGCTTGGAATCATCGCCGGGAGCCGGGTGCTGGAGGGCAAGGTCAGCCGTGGAGGCTGGGTCAAGCTGTCGCGGGGAAAGGAGCAGGTCTTCGAAGGCAGGATCAGCTCGCTCAAGCACTTCAAGGAAGACGTTCGCGAGATGCCTGCCGGGCAGGAGTGCGGCATCGCCGTCGAGGGCTACGAGACATTCGAGCCCGGTGACACGATGGAGACATACCGTCTCGAACGGGAAGAAATCTGACCATTCGTTGCTGACTGCGGAGGTCGCGATGACCAGCTACCGCGCGGATCAAGTCGGGGAGCAAGTTCGCGAGGAGATCATGTCAATCATTCGTCGCGAGCTCAAGGACCCGCGGATCGGGTTCGTGAGCATCACTTCGGTTCGCATGTCGCCTGACCTGAGACAGGCGCGCGTGCGCGTCAGCGTGCTCGGAAACCCGGAACAGCAGAAGGAATCCATCGCCGGCCTCGTGTCGGCTCGAGGGCTCATCCGCCACGAGCTGGGCCGCCGGCTCCAGAACCTCAAGTTCTCGCCCGAGCTCCGCTTCGAGCTCGACTCGTCGATCGAGTATGCAGTCCACATCTCGGAGCTGCTGAAAGAGGTGCTGCCGGCCGACGGCACACCCCCTCGGGAGGAGACGTCATAGCCACTCCGAAGATGACTCCTCCGCACGTGTTTGACGAGATCAAGGAGCTGATCGACGCCAACCAGGAGATCCTGATCTTCGGTCACAAGGACGCCGACGGCGACACCCTCGGGTGCAGCCTCGCGTTCTCGGAGGCGCTGCGCACCGCCGGCAAGGACGTGTGGGTGCTCATCCCGCCTCCGCTGCCGCAGATGTACGTCTTCATGCCGGGCTTCGCCGAAGTACGGGAGGAGCCTCCGCACGGCATCGACCCGCAGCTGGTGTTCTTCTTCGATTCGGGGAACCTCGAGCGTTCGGGCGAGAGCGTCAAGCGGATCGCGGCGCACGCCACCATCGTCAACGTCGACCATCATCCGTCCAACTCGCGCTTTGGCGACGTGAACGTCATCGAGCCCGGGGCCTCCGCGGTCGGCCAGATGGTGATGGAGATGCTCGACCACTTCGGTTACCCGATCACGCCGACGATCGCCGCAAACCTTTACGTCGCGCTGCTGACCGACACGGGCGGCTTCCGCCACGAGAACACCACGCCGCGCGCTCTGGACGACGCCGCACGCCTCGCCCGTCTCGGAGCCGACCCGGGCGGCATTGCAACGATGGTCTACAAGATGCGGCCGGAGACCACGCTGAAGCTGAGCGGTCTCGCGCTCGCCACCATGCGCGTGGAGCTGGAGGGCAAGCTTGCCTGGGCCAACGTGACGCGCAGAATGCTCAAGGAGGCGAACGCGGTGATGGCTGAGTCCGAAGGCATCATCGACACTCTCAACAGCATCGCCGGCCTGGAGCTGGCAGTCCTCTTCAAAGAGGTGCACGACTCGCTGACCAAGATCAGCGTGCGCAGCCGAGGCCCTGTGGATGCCGCCGCGCTGTGCGCGACGTTCGGCGGAGGCGGGCATATTCGCGCCGCCGGCGCCGAGATCCAGCGGCCGATGGACGAGACCGTGAAGATGGTGCTGGCTTCCGCCAAGGAGGCGATCCTTGCCGCCTCATCCGACCACTAGCGAGGTAGGGCGGGACCTACCTCCGTTCCCGGCTGGAGTACTCAATGTCGACAAGGCGGCAGGGGAGACTTCCTTTGCCGTCGTCAGCCGTCTCCGCCGCCTGACCGGCGCGCACCGCGTCGGCCACGCCGGCACCCTGGACCCGCTTGCGACAGGCGTCCTGCCCATCCTCTTCGAATCCGCAACTCGCCTGGCCGAGTTCGCGCTGCGGCTTCCGAAGACCTACGTCGCGGACATCCACCTGGGTTACACCACGGCGACCGACGACGCGGAGGCCGAACGCGAGCCGGTCGGGGATCCGAACAGCCTGACCGCCGCGGACCTGACGGAGGCGCTGACCGCGTTTTCCGGTCGCATCCTCCAGGAGCCGCCTGCCTTCTCGGCGGTCAAGGTTGACGGCAAGCGTGCCTACAAGCTCGCGAGGCAGGGCGAAGAGCCCAGGCCGAAAGCGCGAGAGGTGGAGGTCTATGAGGTCCGCTTGCTCGACTTCACGCCCGGGGCCGACGCGGTGGCACGGGTCGAGGTCCGCTGCGGCAGCGGGACCTACCTGCGTTCGATAGCCCGCGACCTCGGGCGGCGACTGGAGGTGGGTGGGTATCTCGGCCGGCTCGTCCGGACCGCGTATGGCGGCCTGACGATCGAAGACGCGGTCGGTGCCGCTGACCTGACCACTGCCGAGCAGGTTCGCGGCAAGCTGCTTCCGGCCGAAGTCATACTGCCGCACATGGAGCGGGTCAGGCTCAACGTCGAGCAGGAGGCCATGGTCCGCCAGGGCCGTGCCGTGAGAGTCCTGCCAGAGCCCGGGCCTGGGCTCATCCGCGCTCACGATTCAACGGGCCGGCTGGTCGCGCTGGGGCACGCCGACCCGCTGCGTCGCACCTTCGTACCCGAGAAGGTTCTGACCTGAAGGTCCATCTGGGGCTCCCGGCAAGCCCAATCGGTGCGGTTGCGCTCACGATCGGCAGCTTCGACGGCGTGCACCTTGGGCACCTCGACGTGATCCGTCACGTGATCGACTCCGCCTGTTCAGTCGATGCGCAGCCGGCGCTCATCACCTTCGAGCCGCATCCACGGTGCGTCCTGGACCCCGCCAACTGCCCCCAGTCGATCACGACGCTCCAGGAAAAGCTCGCGCTGATCGAGTCCGCGGGAATCGAGCACGCGATCGTCCTGCGCTTCGACCGTGAGCTGGCATCGCTCTCTCCACAGGAGTTCGTCGACAGGCTCGCGACGGTGATGGAGCTGCGGACCTGGGTCATCGGCTACGACTTCGCCTTCGGGCGAGGACGCACCGGCGGCGCGCCGTGGCTGCGCGAGCACGGACATCAGGTCGAGGTCGTCGCGCCTTTCAAGCTCGAGGGCCACGATCTCCACAGCTCTGAGGTGCGCCGCCTGATCACGGCAGGCGAGATCGAGCATGCGAACCGGCTGCTGGGGCGGGAGTACTCGATGGCGGGGCCGGTCGAGGCGGGGGAGAGAGTCGGGCGGCGCCTCGGCTTCCCCACCGCCAACATCGGGGTCGAACCCAACAAGCTGATCCCCGCCCTCGGCGCGTATGCGGGGAGAGCCCGCATTCTCCCTCCCTCGCAAGTGGCAGGTGCGGGGTGGGGGACGACCCAAACTCCAAAAAGTGCTGATTTCAGCGCGGCCCTGTCGGTCGGCTACCGTCCAACTTTCGGAGGCACGCAGCTGCGGGTGGAGGCGTTCCTGCTCGACTTCGAGGGGGATCTCTACCAGAAGCGGATCGAGCTCACCTTTGTCCGGTACCTGCACGCAGACATCAAGTTTCCAACCACCGACGACCTCGTACGCCGGCTGCACCAGGATGTCGCCGACACGCGTCGAATCGTGGGCGCATGACGAAAGTTCTCATCATCGGTGGCGGGATCGCCGGCTACTGCGCCGCGCTCGCTGCCCGGCGTGCGGGCGCCGAGGCGACGGTGGTGGCACGCGCGCCTGGCGCCACCGCCCTTTATGCCGGGGCCATGGAGGTCGTGGACGACCTGGACTCGATTCTCAATTCCGACCCGCACCATCCTTTCAGCCGCCTCGGCATGGACGCGCTGCGCCTGGCTCACGAGCTCGACACGGCCGTACAACTGCTGCTCCTGGCGTTGGAGAAAGCCGGCCTGAAGTTCGAGGGAGCCTGGCGGTCGCGCGGACTCTACTCGGACATCCATGGACTAGCTCGTCCGGGCAACCTCGTGCCGGCGACCGTTGCGGGAGGTGAGCTGGGCGCGTTGGTGGGCCGGCGCGTCACGGTGATCGGCGTCAAGGAAATCGGCGATTACGATGCGTCCTCGACGGCCCAGACGTTGAAAGAGCTGCACGGCGTCGAGGCGGTCGCGGAGGAGGTGAGCATCCCAGACCTACCGCTCGCCGCCTCGCTGACCGACCTCTACGGGCGGCGCGCCCCGCAGCCCCGCAACCGTTCGAGCTCGATCGCCTACCCGCCAGGTTTTACCAACCTGCCTCCCGACGGCTTCGAGCTCCTGGCCTCGCCACCCTCGCCTCATGGCTGGCGGCTGCAGCAGGCGATCGGCCTCGAATCGGTCAAGGCCGAGGTCCAGTCGTTCGAATCGCAGGGTGGTGCGATCACGTCCGCGCGCGCCGGAGACCGGACCCTCCGTGCCGACGCCTTCGTGCTCGCGACGGGGCATCACATCGGCGGGGGGCTGACGGGAGGGCGTACGCCCTCGGAACCGCTGCTCGAGCTCGGCGTGTTTCACGGAGGCCAGCCGGTTGCGAGCATGGGCACCCGCCTTCAGCGCCTGCAGTATCTCGAGCCTTCAGAGGAGCTGCGCAGCGGCCTGTCGACAGACCAACGCCTGCGCCCTCTGGACGGCGAAGGGCGGGTGGCTTTCGACAACCTGTACGCGGCCGGGGCCGTGCTCGGTGGCTACGACTACGGCGGTCCGTGTGGATTTGGGGTTCCGATCCTGACGGGCTGGCTCGCGGGCCGTTTAGCCGCGAAACAAGACGTATGAGTGCGGAACGCGAAGCCAAAAATGTGGTCTGAGCTAGAAGAGATTGTTGGCGCCGCCGCGCTCGACGAGCGGCCGGTGCGCGATACATGGCCGCTCGCGATCATGGAAGAGCGCGCCGGCACCGCCGTGGCGCCGCGCGTGCTGGTCGCACGCCCCTCGGATCGGGAACAGGTGATCGCGATCCTGCGCTGGGCCGCGGCCAACGGCGTGGCCGTCACACCGATGGGTGGGGGCACCGGCGTATGCGGAGCGCTCTCGCCTCGGACCGGCGAGGTGGTCCTAGACATGAGCGCGTTCGATCGCATCTTCGAGGTGGACGAGGTGAACCTGACGTGCCGGTGCGAGTCAGGGGTGAACGGGCTCGTGCTCGAGAAGCACCTGAACGAACGAGGCCTGACGCTGGGGCATTTCCCGAGCTCGCTGCCGGGCACGACGCTGGGAGGGCTCATCGCGACGCGCTCCTCAGGCCAGGAGTCCAGCCGCTACGGCAGCATCGAGGACATGGTGATGGGATTGGCGGTCGTGCTGCCCGACGGAACGTTTGCCGCGCCCAGGCCCGGGCCCCGCTCGGCGGTGGGCCCGGCGCTGCATCAGCTTTGGCTGGGCTCTGAAGGGGCGCTGGGTGTGGTCCTCGGCGCGGTTTTGCGCGTGCACCGCCTGCCCGAATCGGTGGTGGGCCGGGGTTACGGGTTCCCGGATCTCGCGGGCGGCCTCGAGGCGATGCGCGCGATCATGCAGGCCGGCATCAGGCCTCTTGTCGCTCGCCTCTATGACTCCGAGGACACCGCTTTCAACGGCCACGACCTGCCCGCCGGCGCCTGCCTGCTCGTGGTGGCGACCGCCGGGCTGGCCAGCATCGCCCAGGCGGAGGCCGCCGCGGTGAAGGCCATCGCGGCGGCCGCTCAGGATCTGGGCGAGGATCCCTGGCTGCGCTGGCAGAAGCATCGCTTCGATCTATCGGCGCAGCGCCTGAAGTCCTTTCTCGAGCCGGCCGGCTCGTATCTCGACACCATCGAGCTGGCCGCTCCATGGACCGTGCTCCCCGAGCTTCACGCCAGGGTCAAGACCGCAATAGCGGTTGGCGGCCTCGCGTTATGCCATTTCAGTCACGCATATGAGCAGGGTTGCTGCGCGTATTTCACGTTCGGCGGTTCCGGAGAGACCGAGCAGGATGCCCGGTCCGCTTACATGCGCGCCTGGGAAGGCGCGATGAGCGCCGCACTCGAGCTTGGCGCGACCATCAGCCATCACCATGGCGTGGGTCGAGTCAGAGCCCGTTGGGTCGCCGATGAGATGGGAGGTTGGACGCGAGTGTGGCAGTCGATCAAAGAGAGCCTTGACCCGAAAGGCGTCATGAACCCGCGCGCCGTAGGGGGCGCACCATAGCCGCCCGGCCGGGCGTCCTGTTCATCGTGAACCCTGCATCGGGTGCAGGGAAGGCAGGACGCGAGTGGACGGCGATCCAATCCTGGCTTCCCGGAACGGGACTTCGGTACGAGGCGGTTCTCACCACGCGCCCGCTCGAAGCGACCGAGATCGCTGCGCATGCCGTCAGGGAGTCGCGGCCCGTGGTCGTCGCGGTCGGCGGCGATGGCACGCTGAACGAGGTTGTCAACGGGTTCTTCCACAACGGTGCGCCGATCCCGACGTCGAGCAAGCTCGCCATGGTCCCGCTCGGAACGGGTGGCGATTTCCGGCGGACTCTGCGGATCCCGATGGACGCGAAGGAGGCGATCCAGGTCCTGAGCACGGGACTGGTACGGCGGCTGGACGCCGGCTGCGTGACTTATCAGGACAACAGCGGCAACACGGCAGTCAGGCATTTCATCAACATCGCGGACGCTGGGCTCGGCGGAGACGTCGTGCAGCAGATGGGCAACGGCACGAAGAGATTCGGCAGCGCCGCCTACACGCTCGGCGGGTTGCGCGCGCTCATCGGATTCAAGAACAAGCCGATGACCGTTGAAGTCGACCACACCAGACATGAGCTTCCCAAGGCACAGCAGGTGGTCATCGCCAACTGCCAGTTCTTCGGCGGCGGCATGCAGATGGCGCCGTCGGCGTCACCGACCGACGGGGTCTTCGATGTGATCCTGGTCAAGAATGCCGGCAAGATCGAAACCATGCGAGGCATGAACGATTTCCGGCAGGGCAAGCACCTGGACCAGAACAACCCCAAGATCGAATTGATCTACGGAAAGCGGGTCTCGATCACCTCGCCCGTGCAAGTTCGCGTCGACATCGACGGCGAGGCGGTCGGATTCCTTCCGGCGCTCTTCGAGATCCAGCCCGGAGCGATCGAGTTCATAACGCCACGATAGATTTTTCGACCTCGATAATTCCTTCGTGACGAAAGGCGTGGTCGTAGCACCACACCGGATCGCATCCGAGGTCGGTGCGCAGGTGCTACGGGACGGCGGCAACGCCATCGACGCGGCGATCGCGGCGAACGCCGTGCTGTGCGTCGTCTACCCGCATATGACCTCTGTCGCCGGCGACCTGATGGCCATCGTCTGGCCGGCCGGCGCCTCGGCGCCGGTTGGGCTCATCGGCGCTGGCCGTTCGGGCCAGCTGGCGACCATCGACGCGGTTCGCTCGCGCGGACACGAAAAGATGCCCGAGCGCGGGATCCTCACCGTCACCGTCCCCGGCACGGTGGATGCATGGGGCCGGCTCATCGAGCGATTCGGAACCTTCGGACTCGGCGCGGTCCTCGAACCGGCGGCTTCCCTTGCCCGAGACGGCTATGTCATCACGCCGCAGCTGTCCGATTTCCTCAAGGGGGCGGCTGAGCTGCTGGGCAAAGAGAGCGCCGCACAGAAGCTCTATCCGCCCATGGAGGCGGGGATGCTCCTGCGTAATCCGGACCTGGCTTTCGTGCTCCATGACATCGGTCGCTCCGGAATCAGCGGTTTCTACCGCGGCGAGATCGCAGCGTCGATCGCGGCGGCGATCAGCCGGCGCGATGGCCTGGTGACGGCGCGCGACCTCGCGGAGCATCGCTCTCAGTGGGTGGACCCGATCACCGTCGACTACAGGGACGTTACCGTTTACGAGCTGCCTCCCCCGACGCAAGGCCTCACGGCGCTCGCGATCCTGGCCAGGCTGGGTGAGCTGAGTCGCGACGAGCTGCAGCCCGGGCCGGCATTCGCCGGCCAGCTCAAGCGCATCCGCGACGAGTGCTACCCATTGCGCGATCGGTACATCACCGACCCGGACTTCGCCGGCGCACCGGTCGAGCCATTTCTCGACCCGACATATATGGCGGCGGGAGGAGGCGGCCTTCGCGAGGGCGGAGACACCGTCTACCTGTGTGCGGCCGACGAGCACGGCAACCTGGTCTCCCTGATCCAGAGCGTCGCCTTCGACTTCGGCTCGGGCATCGTCGCGGAAGGGACGGGCATGCTGCTCCAGAACCGCGGCTCGTATTTCAGCCTCGACGCCGGCCACGTCAACCGGCTGGAACCGCGCAAGCGGACGATGCACACCCTGATCCCTGCGATGGCAGCGCGCGGAGGCCGTCCGTGGGCCATCTTCGGCTCCATGGGTGGTGACGGCCAACCGCAGCTTCAGTCGCAGGTGCTGGTCAACCTGGTCGACTTCGGCCTCGAACCGGCGGAGGCTGTGGCGCGGCCGCGGATCCGCGTACAGGCCGACGGCATACGCACCTCGATCGAGGCCGACTACCCTCAGGCCGCAGCGCTCGCCCGGTCAGATCCGCGCTTCGAGCTGATGCCTTCGAGACATCACTCGTTTGGACACGCGCATGCGATCGTGATCGACGGGCCTGGCGCCTGGCGTGCGGGGGCGGACCCGCGCTCTGACGGTTCGGCCGAATTCGCGTCGTAAACGGCGGATATCCCTCGCCCGTATACTTTTCGGCAGTTTGGCAGTAGAGACGGACGTCAAAGGCAAGCTGATCGCGGAGTACAAGCGGGCAGACAAGGACACGGGATCACCGGAAGTCCAGATCGCGCTTTCGACCACGCGCATCCGGGAGCTCACCGAGCACCTGAAGACGCACGCCAAAGATCATCACTCGCGCCGCGGCCTCCTCCTCCTGGTGGGCAAACAACGGCGTCTGCTGAACTACCTGAGAGACACCGACATCGAGCGCTATCGGGCGCTCGTCGGCAAGCTCGGGATCAGGAGATAGCCCGACCGGCGTTTCCGGTCACGTAAATCAATCGGGAGGACCCCACCGCGGTAGCGCGGGTCAGCTCTTAGAAGCTCTCACTCAGGCGGCTCGAGTCCGCACTCAGCGTCAGCTGCTAGGAACCTGACCAATGTACGCACCTCCGGGGGCCGTCCTCCCAGAACATGGAGGTATTGCCAATGGCAATAGTCACGAAGAACGTTGAGGTCGCCGGCAGGCGGCTTTCGATCGAGACCGGCCGCGTGGCCGAGCAGGCGAACGGAGCGGTGATCCTGCGACAGGGCGACACGGTCGTCCTGAGCACCGCGGTGATGGCGAAGGAGCCGCGCGCAGGGATCGACTGGTTCCCGCTGACGTGCGACTACGAAGAGAAGCTGTACGCGGCGGGCAAGATCCCGGGCGCGTTCATGCGTCGTGAAGGACGCCCGAGCGAAACGGCGATCATCGCTTCGCGGCTGACCGACCGGCCGCTGCGGCCGCTCTTTCCAGAAGGTTTCAGGCTCGACGTCCAGGTCGTCTCAACGGTCCTTTCAGTGGACCAGGAGAACGACCCGACGATCCTGAGCATCAACGGGGCCTCGACCGCCCTGGTGATCTCGGACATCCCTTTCGCGGGCCCGGTCGGCGCGGTCCGGATGGGGTATCTGGACGGCAAGGTGGTCGTCAACCCGCCGATGTCGAGGATTGCCGAGTCGGAGCTCGACCTCGTGGTCGCCGGCACGGCCGACGCGATCCTGATGGTCGAAGCCGGAGCGAAGGGCGTCACGGAGCAGACCGTGCTCGACGCCCTCGAGATGGCGCACACCGAGATCAAAAGGATCTGCGCGGCGCAGAACGAGCTGCAGCAGCAGGTCGGCCGCGAAAAGCGCGAGTGGGTACCGCCCGCATATCCCGAGCAGATGATTGAGATCGTCGGCGAATACCTGGCGCTGCGCCTGGACCAGGTGCTCTACAAGGCCGACAAAGCCACCCGAGAGACGGACATCGAAGACCTGCGGAGGAGAACCATCCTAGAGCTTGGAGAAAGGTTCCCCGAGCACGTCGAGATCCTCGGCAAGCTCTTCGACAAGGCGCTCAAGGACAGGGTCCGCCAGCGCGTCGTGGAGGAGGGCGTTCGCATCGACGGCCGTGGCCTCAAGGACGTGCGGAACATCACCGTCGAGGTCGGAGTACTGCCCCGGACACATGGCTCTGGCCTGTTCACGCGCGGGCAGACCCAGGCGCTGACCATCGCGACGCTGGGCTCTATGTCCGATGCGCAGAAGATCGACGGCCTCACTGATGAGACCTCTAAGCGATACATGCATCACTACAACTTCCCGCCGTTCTCCGTAGGCGAGGCGCGGCCGCTGCGCGGTCCCGGCCGTCGCGAGATCGGACACGGCGCGCTCGCAGAGCGCGCGCTCCTCGCTGTGATACCGCCGGTCGAGGAATGGCCGTACACGATGCGGCTTGTGTCCGAGATCCTGAGCTCGAACGGTTCGACGTCGATGGCGTCGGTGTGCGGTTCGACGCTGGCGCTGATGGACGCGGGAGTCCCGATCAAGTCACCGGTGGCGGGCATCGCCATGGGTCTTGTCACGCGACAGGGCAAGTTCGCCGTGCTGACCGACATCCAGGGCGTCGAGGACAACCTCGGCGACATGGACTTCAAGGTCGCCGGCACGCGGGACGGAATCACCGCCCTGCAGATGGACATCAAGGTGAAGGGCCTCACGCACGAGATCCTCGCGCAGGCGCTCGAGCAGGCTCGCGAGGCGAGGCTGTTCGTTCTGGACAAGATGCTCGCGGTGCTTCCCAAGCCCCGCACCGAGATGAGTCCCTACGCGCCGCGCATCACCACGATCATGATCAACCCCGACAAGATCCGCGACATCATCGGCCCCGGAGGCAAGATGATCCGCAAGATCACCGAGGAGACGGGCGCGCAGATCGACGTCGAGGACGACGGTCGCGTCTTCATCGCGGCGGTCGACCAGGAGGGCGGGCAAAGGGCGATCGACTGGATCAAGGGCCTCACCGAAGAGGTCGAGGTCGGAAGGATCTACAAGGGCAAGGTCGTTCGCATCATGCCTTTCGGCCTGTTCGTCGAGGTGATACCGAACCAGGACGGCCTGGTGCATGTCTCGAAGCTGACCGACCACCGTGTCGAGCGGCCTGAAGAGGTGGCTAACGTCGGCGACGAGATCATGGTCAAGGCGACGGAGATCGACAGCCAGGGCCGCCTCAACCTGAGCCGCCAGGCAGCGATCGAGGAGCTGACGGAGAAGGGCCTTCCGATCGACGAGAAGATCGACAAGGAAGCGATGGCGGTTGCCCTCGCTACACCGGCGCCGCCTCCCCGCGAGGGTGGCTTCAGCGGCGGAAGCCGGGACCGCGGTGGCCGAAACGGCGGCGGCGGCAGTCGCGGCCCCCGTCGTAACTAGGTAAAACATTGGCCGGGCCGATTAAAGTCGCGGTCGCCGGTTACCGCGGCAAGGTCGGCTCGGTCCTCGCCGCGGCTTTCTCGAGCGAGCCGGGCATCGAGTACGTCGGCGGGGTGGAGCTGGGAGACGACCTTGCTTCCTTCCTGCACGACAAGAGGCCGCGAGCGCTGGTCGATTTCACCAAACCTTCCGAAGCTCTGCACAACGCGCTGGCCGCGGTCGCGGCGGGCGCGTCGCCCGTGATCGGCACGACCGGCCTGAGCGCCGACTCGGTGGACAAGCTCGAGACCGCGTGCAAGAGCAAGGGAGTGGGCGGGATCGTCGCCCCGAACTTCGCGGTGGGTGCGGTACTGATGATGCACCTGGCGGACATAGCGGCTCCCCATTTCGACGCGGTCGAGGTCATCGAGATGCACCACGCAACGAAGCTCGACGCTCCATCGGGCACCGCGCTCTCGACTGCAAAGAGGCTCGCCGCCAGGCGCCGTGAGAAACCCTTCAGCCACCAGAAGCCGGAGAAGGAGACGCTGACCGGGACGCGCGGCGGGGAAGAGGGCAACGTCGCCGTGCACAGCGTGCGGCTGCCGGGATTCGTTGCCGACCAGGAGGTCATCTTCGGACTGCCTGGACAGACTCTGACGATCGTGCACCGGACGACGAGTCGTGAGGCGTACATCCCCGGCGTGCTGCTAGCGATCCGCAAGGTGACGTCAGGGCCGCGCTTCTATCGAGGCCTGGACGAGCTGCTTGGCCTGGACTCCTCCGGCTAGCGCTCCGGACCGCCTCCTGATCTCGGCGTCGCAGCTTGCGGCGGGCGATTTCCCTGCCGTGTGTGTGATGACCGGAGCGCCGGCTGAAACCTGGGGGAAATTCCGGTTCTCGACCGCCCCCGCCTGGGCAGGCGTATTCGTCTTCCTCATCTGCGTGGGCGGGATCGGCTTTTTCGTGACCCTCCCTCTCACGTATCTGGTGAGCCGCCACGCGAGCGGCAAGCTGCCCCTGACACACGCCAGCATGCGAAAGGTGGGCCTACCAATGCGGATCGGGCTTCCGGCGCTGGTGGTTGGGCTTGTCTTGTTGCTTATCGCCCTGACGACAGTCACACGGAACCCGCTGGTCGGCGTCCTCCTCATCTTCTCCTTGGACATCGGCGTGCTGGTCTTAGTCTTGAAGCGCAACCAGGTCAGGCCGACACATTCGTCGAGCTGCAGCGAGTCCATCCGCTCTTCGTGACGGCGGTGCTCGAGATGCAGCGGGCTCGTGGGACGGCGCCTCTTTCACAACCGCCGGGATCGATCTAGACTTTTCAGATGCCCACCTCCAAGCGACTAAACGTTGCTGTCGTCGGCGCGACCGGGATGGTCGGCCACGAAATGCTGCGCGTGCTCGCGCAGCGGCATTTCCCGAGCGACCGCGTGGTCGCGCTCGCATCCGAACGATCGAAGGGAATGTCAGTGGCCTACAACGGGGGGTCGGTGAGCATCGATCCGCTTGACGAGAAGTCGTTCAAAGGCATCGATATCGCGTTGTTCGCAGCGAGCAGCGACATCGCACTGATGTACGGACCGCTTGCCGCCGAGGCGGGAGCGCTGGTCATCGACAACAGCTCCGCCTGGCGCATGAAGGAGAACGTTCCGCTCGTCGTCCCCGAGGTGAACAGCGACGACATCCGCGACAACGAAGGCATCATCGCCAATCCCAACTGCTGCGCCATCCCTCTCACGGTCATCCTCAACCCCCTAAAGCGCGCGGTCGGCCTGGAGCGCGTCCTGGTCTCCACGTACCAATCGGCCTCCGGAGCCGGGCGGGCACTGGTGGACGAGTTGGAGGAACAGACGAGGGCTATCGCCGCCGGCACCGAGCCGCAGGCGGTCGCCTATCCGTACCAGCTCGCGTACAACGTCGTGCCGGGCGGCTGGCGACCCGAGCCGGAGGGCTACAACGAGGAAGAGGTCAAGATCGTCAACGAGACGCGAAAGATCCTCCACATGCCAGAGCTCCGCATCACGGCCACCTGCGTCCGCGTTCCGGTTCCCATCGGCCATGGCGAGTCCGTTTTCGTCGAGACGACCAGGAAGATCACCGCCGACGAGGCGCGCACGCTCTTAGGCTCGTCGCCGGGGGTCATTGTTGAAGACGACCCGCACGCGAAGCTCTACCCGACCCCACATGGAGTCGCGGGCAAGGACGAGGTGTATGTTGGCCGCATTCGAAACGACGCTTCGACTGCGAACGGGCTCGCGCTGTGGCTCGCGTCTGACAACCTGCGCAAAGGCGCCGCGCTGAACGCGGTCCAGATCGCAGAGCAAGCAATCGAAATGGGAGTGATCAAGTGACGACCGAAGTAGGACGCCTATTGACGGCGATGGTCACGCCATTCAAATCCGACGGGTCGGTCGATTACGTCGCCGCGGAGAAGCTGGCCGTGATGCTTGTCGCCGATGGTTCCGACGGAGTGGTGGTGGCAGGTACGACCGGCGAGACGCCGAGCCTCAGCGATGACGAGAAGATCGAGCTGCTCAAGGCCGTCAAGAAGGCAATTCCCGGCAAGAGCATCGTCGCCGGTACCGGCAGCAACGACACGCATCACTCGGTCAAGCTCTCCGAGCGCGCGATGAAGGCCGGCGCGGACGCGCTGCTGGCAGTCGTGCCCTACTACAACAAGCCGCCGCAGGAAGGCATGTATCAGCACTTCAAGGCGATCTCCGAGGTCGGGCCGACGATCATGTACAACATCCAGGGCCGCACCGCGGTCAACATGACCGCCGCCACCACGCTGCGTTGCGCCGAGCTCCCCGGGATCATTGGAGTGAAGGAGGCGAGCGGCGACCTCGACCAGATCGGACTGGTCTGCGCCGGAAAGCCGGATCGATTCAAAGTGTGGAGCGGGGATGACAGCTGGACGCTGGCTGTGCTGGCGACAGGCGGCTACGGGGTGATCTGCGTCGTATCCCACATCGCCGGCCGCTCGATGAAAAAGCTCATTGAGGCTTACGCCAAGGCTGACAACGACACGGCGCGCAAGATCCACCTCGGTTTGCTGCCGGTGATCAAGACGCTCATGACAACTGCCGCCAACCCGGTGCCTATCAAGTCGGCCCTCAACGCGATGGGCTTTCCGGCGGGCCCGTTTCGCCTGCCCCTGGTGCCCCTGACCGACGATCAGCTGCAATCGGTGTTGCAAACGATCCGGGAGGCCGGGGACCTCATCACCTTCAAGGCGGGAGTGAAAGTCGCTTAGTTCCCCGGAGCTGACTCAGCTCCACGCCGACATCCGATCGTGCACGAAATGCGGCCTGCATGCGACCCGCACCCAGGCGGTGCCCGGAATTGGCCCCTGTCCGGCCGACATCATGATCGTCGGCGAGGCTCCCGGCTTCAACGAGGACAGGCAGGGCGAACCATTCGTCGGCGCTGCGGGCAAGCTGCTCGACACGCTTCTTGCACGCATCGGACTTAGCCGGACGGATGTGTTCATCACGAACGTGCTCAAATGTCGCCCGCCCATGAACCGCGACCCTATGCCCAACGAAGCCGAGTCGTGCTCGCCATATCTCAATCGCCAGCTGGAGCTCGTGCGACCCAAGGTCGTCCTCATCCTCGGCCGCCACGCGCTGGAGCGCTTGATGCCCGGCCAGGGCTCGATCTCGCGGGTGCATGGGACTCTCGTCAAACGCGGCGACGTCGCTTACGTGCCGCTTTACCATCCGGCTGCCGCCCTCCACAACGGCGCCCTGGTGGCTGACCTCGAGCACGACTTCGACCGCGTGAAGGCGTACCTGGAGGCTCTCCTGGCTCCGCCTCCGCCCCCTCCGCCGGTCGCACCGCCGAAGCAGGAAGCGGAACAGCTGCGTTTGTTGTGAGTTCCGGGCGACTTCGATACCTACCACTCGGCGGTCTTGGCGAGATCGGAATCAACATGTGGGCTCTCGAGTGGGACAACAAGATCCTCGTCGTCGACGCGGGCCTGATGTTTCCCCAGGAGGACATGCCCGGCATCGACCTCGTCCTCCCGGACATCTCGTACCTGCTGCAACCAAAGAAAGAGGTCCTGGGCATCTTCCTCACGCACGGCCACGAAGACCACATCGGCGGCCTGCCATATGCGCTGAAGAAGATCAACGTTCCTGTTTACGGCACGCGTCTGACACTCGGTCTCGTGAAGCCGAAACTCAAGGAGCACCGGTTCCTGCGCGAGGCCGACCTGCGCGAGGTGCGGGTGGGCGACTCGGTTCAGCTCGGGCCCTTTCGCATCGAGACGATCGCCGTCTGTCACTCCATCCCAGACGCTGTTGCGCTCGCCATCGATACGCCGGTCGGCAAAGTCGTTTACACGAGCGACTTCAAGCTCGATCCCGCGCCACCGGACGGGCTTCCCACCGACATGGCTCGCTTTCGCGAGATCGGCGACGAAGGAGTGCTTCTCCTGCTGAGCGACTCGACCAATGCCGAGCGCGCGGGTCACTCGGGCTCGGAGCGCGACCTCCATGCGCCGCTCGAACGGATCTTCAGCGAGGCCCCGGGCCGCATCGTGGTCGCCAACTTCGCATCCAACATCCACCGCATCCAGCACCTGGTGCGGATGGCAAGCCAGTTCGGCCGGCGGGTCGCGGTGGTCGGACGCAGCCTTCAGACCAACTTCAAGACCTCGCGCGAGCTCGGCTTTCTGAAAGTCCCCGATGGGCTGACTGTCCCGCTCGAGGACATCGACCACGTGCCGCCCTCCAAGCTCCTGCTGCTCACAGCGGGCAGCCAGGGCGAGCCCATGTCGGCGCTCGCGCGCTTTGCGGCACAACGACATCCGTTCGTCAACGTGCTGAAGGGCGATTGGGTGGTCATTTCCGCACGGCCGATTCCGGGTAACGAACGCAGCGTTCACCAGACGGTCAACAACCTCTACCGCCACGGGGCCGCCCGGGTCTTCTACTCCGAGGTTGGCAACGTGCACGTCACCGGGCACGCCCAGCGTGACGAGCTGCGGGAGATGCTCGACGCTGTGCGGCCGCGAAATTTCATCCCGGTCCACGGTGAGTATCGTCAGCTCCTGCTGCATTCCGAGATCGCGCGCGAGGCGGGAATCCCGGAGGATCGGATCATCGTCGTGGAGGACGGCCAGACAGTTGAGCTCGACGCAAAATCGCTCAAGCGAGGAGAGAAGATCGCAACCGGATTGATCTACGTCGACGGCCTGGGAGTGGGGGACGTCGAACAGGTCGTGCTGCGCGATCGCCGCCACCTGGCCGAGGACGGCATCCTGGTCGTGACGCTCACGCTGAACCGCGACGAAGGCACCGTGCGCGCGGGGCCCGACCTCATCTCGCGCGGGTTGATCGAGCCCGAGCTTTCGGCCCGGCTGATGGCAGATGCGCGGGCGGCAGTGATTCAGAGCATCGGCCGGCTGGCTGAGACCCACGCCGACATCAACCTCCTGAAAGAGGCCATCCACGACGCGGTCTCCAAGACCGTGTGGCGCCAGACACGACGTCGCCCTATGGTGATCCCCGTCATCACAGAAATATGAGGGAAAACCGGACGGTTTTCCCTGCGCGCAAAGCGCGAGCAGGACGTGACCTATTGATTGCATCGCGCGTGCGGCTCCGCCGCAAGCGCTGCTCCCATTCCCCGGGATTGGATTTACCGAATGGTTACTCCTGGAGACGATTGGCAGTGATCAGGTACAAAGTTGCGGCCGAGGTGAACTCGGCCGCCCTGCCACGCTAGTAATGCTGTGAAGCTCCCACCTCTAGCGCTTGTCGCCCCGAGCCTGTGTCCGCGCTGCGATCAGCCGGCCATGATGCTCAACTACGCGGATGAGTCGCGGTGTGCCCACTGCAGCCTGCAGCTACACCAGTGCGGGAGCTGCAGAGGGATCGCGGGACCCTTCGATCGCTACTGCGGCTTCTGCGGGCACGAGATGGTGCAAGGGGCGGCGCGCCCTCTGTGGTGGCGCCTGTGGTTCCTGGCCGCCCTGGTCCCGCTGGTCGCGGGTTTGATCTACGGCATCGCTCAAGCGCAAGGGCACGCGCGCTAGACGAGGAAACGCGCCCCTACCGATTCAATCTCTGCCCGCACTCGACGCAAAAGCTGTGCCGTCCGAGGTTGTGGTGTCCGCAGGACGGGCAGACAAGGCGTCGCGGTGGGTCCGCCTGCAGCCACCGCTCGTTCTCTCGCCGGTACCAGATCCCGTCCTCGGGTCCCAGCATCCACCGGCGTCCTTCGCTGTCCAGAACGGCAAGGTCTCGCACGGCGAGCCTGAACGCTCGCGGCTGCAGGCCGCCTGAGCGCCGCTCATCGACGAGGAACTTGTAGCGGACCTCGGCTTCGGCGAACGGATCGACTGCCACGCGCAGAGTATCGCGCGCCGCGAAGGTTCGAATCTTGGAGGGTCGCGGGGACGGGTGTAGAATTCGCTTCGGCTCAAGGGCCCGCAGCATGCGTCGCACCACATCCCGAGGCTCACGTCACTCCGCAGCCGGCGCACGCCGCACCTCGCGCGCGGCGCGTTCCCGCTCCGCCAGAAGCAAACGCGCCACAAGGCCACATCTGACCCAGCGCCAAGGCCGCGAGATCGCCGGGGTGCTGCTGATCCTCATAGCGTTGCTGGGTCTGCTCGCGCTGGCAAGCAACGCGGGTTCGATCCTGACAGGGCTCCGCGACTGGCTGACCACGACCTTCGATCGGGCCTGGTTCGTTCCGGTCGGCGCCGCCCTGGGCCTCGGCGCGTACCTTCTGTGGCCGAGAGCGCCACGTCCGCGACCCGTCGACATCGTGTCGGGGACGGTGGCGGTGATCGCCCTGGTCGGGATCTTCGGCCTGCTTGGTCACGGCGGGTCGGTGGGGAGGGGGATCGACGGATCGGTGACCCAGGTCTTCGGCACGATTGGCGCATGGGCCGTGCTCGTCGCGCTGCTCGCGATCGGGCTCATCGTGACGGTCCATTTCAGCCCGGGAGCGCTGCTCGCGTCGGTGGTCGCGACCGGGCAAGCGACGTATGCCGAACGCCAGCGGCTGCAGAACCTTGTCTCGCCCCCGGTGACTGCTCCCGCGAAAGGCAAGGAGCCAAAGCCGGCGCCGGCCACTCGCGACGAGCTGGCCAAGTCGGCCGCCAGCTTTGCCACGCCACACCCAGCGCTCGAAGAGGTCAAACCGTGGGAGCTTGAAGAAGAGCCCGGCGAAGTCGCGGCCTCGAAAGCCGCAGCCCGGGTCGAGCGCGAGACTGCGGACGACGAGCCTGCGCCACCACCTGCCCTGCGCGTGGTCGCCGAGCTCGAGGACGATCTGCCGGAGATCGAATGGAAGCTGCCGTCGATCACGCTGCTCGACACGGTGACCGCCAAGCGCGCGCAGATGGCGGACGAGATCAAGCGCAACGTCAAGATCATCGAGAGCACGCTCGAGACGTTCGGGGTGGCCTGCAAGGTGGTTGGCGTCAACCCCGGACCCGCGGTGACCCAGTACGAGCTTCAGCCCGGCGCGGGAGTGCAGGTCAAGAGGATCACGGCCCTCCAAAACGACCTGTCGCTTGCGCTCGCCGCGTCACCACTGCGGATCGAAGCGCCCATACCGGGTAAGGCCGCGGTGGGCATCGAGGTACCCAACAAGTCCGCGGCCCTGGTCACGATCCGTGAGGTCCTCGAGACCGCCGCTTTTCGCGAGGGCACGAACAAACTGGCGCTGGGGCTTGGCAACGACGTGTCGGGGCAGTCGATCATCGCCGACCTCACGCGCATGCCGCACCTCCTCATCGCCGGCGCGACCGGCCAGGGGAAGAGCGTGTGCATCAACGCATTGATCACCAGCCTCCTGTTCCAGGTCACGCCGGAGCACATGCGACTTCTCCTCATCGACCCGAAACGCGTTGAGCTGACCGGGTACAACGGCCTGCCTCACCTGGCGCTGCCAGTGCTCGTCGAGTCTCACCAAGCTGCCGCGGCGCTGCGTTGGGCGGTGGCGGAGATGGACCGGCGCTACAAGATGTTCTCGGCCGAGGGCGTGCGCAACATCGCCGCCTACAACGACAAGGCCACACAGAAGCTTGCGCGGCAGCTGCCCTACATCGTGATCGTCATCGACGAGCTGGCCGACCTGATGATGGTCGCTGCCGGCGAGATCGAGGAGCTCATCTGCCGCATCGCGCAGCTGGCGCGGGCGGTCGGCATCCACCTCATCATCGCGACCCAGCGTCCCTCGACCGACATCATCACCGGGCTGATCAAGGCCAACATCCCGTCTCGCATCGCCTTCGCCGTGGGCTCGCAGGTCGACAGCCGGGTCATTCTCGACTCGGGCGGGGCGGAGAAGCTGCTCGGCCGCGGCGACATGCTGTACCAGCCCGTTGACGCCGGCAAGCCGACGCGCATCCAGGGAGCATTCGTCAGCGATCCAGAGGTCGAGGGCGTCGTCAATTTCTGGAAGGGCCAGGGCGGACCGCATTACATGGAGGAGATCCTCGAGCAGGGCGCGGGCGCCGAGTGGGAGAGGGGGGAGACCACGGAGCGCAAGCTCGACCCGCTTTTCGCGCGTTCCGCGAGGGCGGTGGCGGCGGAAGGTTCAGCCTCGGTCTCCCTCGTGCAGCGCAAGTTCAATGTCGGCTATTCGCGCGCGGGACGCATCGTCGACCAGCTCGCCGAGCACTACGTGGTCGGCAGCTACCAGGGATCCAAATCGCGCGAAGTGCTCATGACCCTTCCCGACGTCGACGAGCTCCTGGAGCGGCTGGGCATCGAATGAGGAGAGAACCCCGACCGTGACCCTTGGGGAGACCCTTGCTGCCAAGCGCGGCGAGCGTGGCCTCACCATCCAGCAGGCGGCCACGGCGACCCGGATCCGTGCCCACTACCTGAGCGCGCTCGAGTCGAATGAGCTGGAGCGCCTTGCCG
>DATBZR010000048.1:0-21030 GCA_036513095.1 Candidatus Dormiibacterota bacterium
CGGCGGGCCGACGTCACCCGCGACCAGGGCTGGGTGCTGCTCGAGATCATCGGCGAGCCGGACGAGCTGGACCGCGGAGTGGCCTACCTCGAGTCGCGAGGGGTCGAGGTCGAGCCGGCCGAGGGAGACCTGGTCGAGTAGAGCTCGCGCCTGGCTCCGATTACCATTGCCGCGGTCATGGAGCGCAACGTCAACGTCGCGATCATCGGCGGTGGGCAGGCTGGACTCGCGACGAGCTGGTATCTCACCCAAGCCAAGGTCGACCACGTGGTCCTCGAATCCGGCCGTATCGCCGAGACCTGGCGCTCGCGACGCTGGGACTCGTTCTGCCTGGTCACTCCCAACTGGACCGTACAGCTCCCCGGCGCGAAATACGATGGGCCAGACCCGGATGGGTTCATGTCGTTGGCGGAGCTTGTCAGTTACTTCCAGTCGTACGCGAACTCGTTCGATGCGCCGGTGGAGGAAGACTGCGCCGTCACGAAGCTGGAGGCTGACGACGGCGGCTTTCTGCTGACGCTGGCCTCGGGCAAGATCAAGGCTCGCTCTGTGGTGGTGGCGACCGGTGCCTACCAGCGACCCCATCGTCCCGCCGGCGCGGAATCGCTGCCGAACGACGTGGTGCAGCTCTTCGCCGAGGAATACACGAATCCGGAGGCCCTACCTCAAGGCGCTGTGTTGGTCGTCGGAAGCGGGCAGACCGGGTGTCAGCTGGCGGAGGAGATTCACCAATCGGGCCGCAAGGTATTCCTTGCGTGTGGCCGGTGCGTCTGGGTGCCGCGCCGGCTGCATGGCAACGACGCCGTGTGGTGGATGATCGAGTCGGGCTTCATGGACCGTACTCCGGACAAGCTCCCCTCACCGATGGCAAGGCTCCTCGGCAACCCGCAGGCCAGCGGGCATGACGGCGGGCGGGACCTGAATTACCGCGTGCTGCACGCGTTGGGTGTCGAGCTGCTCGGCAGGTATGTCGGCGCCGAGGGCTCGAAGCTCCGCTTCGCCGACGACCTCGCCGCGAGCGTCGACTTCGGCGATGCGCGGCTGGGCGATCTCTTGAAGTTCATCGAGGCAGGCTGCCCCGCGAAGGGAATCACTCCCCCGACGTTCGAGATGCCGCCTCCGCTTCGGGTTGAGACCCGCCGGGAGCTGGACCTGGCTCAGGATGGGATCGGGAGCGTGATCTGGACGAGCGGTTACCGCCCGGACTATGGGTGGGTGAAATTCCCAGTCGTCGACGGCATGGGTTTCCCGGTTCAGACGGATGGAAGGTCGGCGGTGCCCGGCCTCTACTTCATGGGCGTGCACTGGATGCGGAAGGGCAAGTCGTCGATCCTTTACGGCGTGGGTGAGGACGCCGGGGTCGTTGCCCAGCACATCGTCGAGTCGCCTTCATAACGACAGGTAGGCTTACCGAATGAAGATCGCGGTGGCCATGTCGGGCGGAGTGGACTCCTCCGTCGCCGCCGCGCTCCTCCAGGCTCAGGGCCACGAGGTGGTCGGCGTCACGCTGCAGCAGTGGCCACGCGGGGACACGGAGGAGTCGGCGAAGCACGGCGGGTGCTGCTCGCTCAACGCTGTGGAAGATGCGCGGCGCGTCGCGTCTCTGCTCGGTATTCCTTATTACTGCTGGAACCTCGAGAAGGAGTTCGGCGAGAGGGTCATCGAGCCGTTTCATCGCGATTACCTCGAAGGCCGCACCCCGAATCCCTGCGTGCGCTGCAACGCGTTCGTGCGCTTCGACCTCATGCTCGGCCGCGTGCTGGACCTCGGGTTCGACCGCCTGGCGACCGGCCACTACGCGCGGATCGTCAATGGGATCGAGGGGCCCGAGCTGCACACCGCGGTGGACGCCGCGAAGGACCAGTCCTACATGCTCTATCACCTCGATCGCGCCCGCCTGGCGCGCATCCTCTTTCCTCTCGGGGGAATGACCAAGCCCGAGGTGCGCGAGCACGCTCGCGAGTTCGGGCTTCCAGTCGCGGACAAGGCGGAGAGCCAGGAGATCTGCTTCGTGCCGCGTGGCGAGACTGCGCGCTACCTGGCTGAGCGGCTGCCCGTCCGAGCAGGCGCCGTCGTCGACTCGGATGGGCGCGAGCTCGGCACCCACCGCGGCACCGCGCTCTACACCGTCGGCCAGCGCAGCGGTTTCGGCGACCTTGCCGAGGTCGGGCCCTGGTACGTGCTGCGAGTCGATGCGCCCGCCAACCGGCTGGTCGTGGGCCGCAAGGAGGAGCTCGGCGTACGCAACGTGGAGCTACGCGACGTGACCTTCGTCGGCGGGCGGGCGCCCGAGCCGGTGAGGTGCGAGGCGAGGCTGCGCTACCACGCGCCCGCTATCCCCGGCGAATACCGGGCTGGACGGCTATCGCTCGACGAGCCGTTCCTGGGCGCCGCGCCCGGACAGGCCGCGGTTCTGTACTCGGGCAGCCACGTCCTAGGCGGGGGGATCATCGCCTCCGCGTCGTGAGCGGCCGTCCGGACCTCCTTCTCGCGGCGCTTCACTGGGTCGAGTACGTCGGTCTCCTGGGCGGGATCGGGTCGATCGTGATCAGGCGCCTGGCGCATAACCGGCCGCAGATTCGCTGGGCCGACCCGCCGATGCACATCTTCCTGGGGGTTGCGTTTCTCGGCGGCCTGGCTGTCATAACGGTCGAGGGCCTGGATGCGGGTTCGCTGCCCGGGTGGGAGCGCCTGGCCCGCGTCGCGGCCGAAGGTTCGGCGTTCGTCCTGTGCGTTCGGGGCATTCCGTTGGTCGCCCCTGTCGCGGTGTTGGCCGCGGCACTGCTCCCGTTCGCGAGCCGCGCCGCGTTAGTGCAACCCAGCGGGGGCGCCGAATTCGCCGATGCAGTCCATGTCCTTTCGGCGGCCATGTGGGCCGGCGGCATCCTCGCCCTCGCCACACTGCACCCGCCGGGCGGGTGGCGCGGAACCGAGGCGCGGGTGCTGCTCGACCGTTTTGGCGGTGTCGCCCTGATCGCGTTCGCGGTGACGGCGCTGACCGGTGTCCTGCGGGCCAGCGACGAGCTCCACGACATCAGCGGGTTGTGGACGACGTCTTACGGGGAGGTGCTCGCGCTCAAGTCGTTAGGGGTTGGCATCATGCTCGTGCTGTCAGCGGTGGCTTGGCGGCGGGGAGTCCCGCTCGCGCGGGCGGAGGCCGCGCTGGCCGTGCTGGTCGTGGCGGCCACCGCTTTGCTCGCCACTTTTCCTAGGCCGCACTAAGATTCGCTAGTGGCCACCGTGCGCGAGGTCATGAAGACCACGCTGTATTCAGTGGACCCCTCGACAACCGTCGGTGAGGCGATCTCGCTGATGGCGCGGAACAAGATCGGGTCGGCCCTGATCATGCAAGGTGGCAGGCTCATCGGCATCTTCACCGAGCGTGACACCGTGCGCGCCATCTCACAGTCGCATGACGCGCCGGATCACGAGATCTCGTCGTGGATGACGCGCGAACCGAAGACGATCAGTCCTGAAATCGACGTCGACGACGCGATGAAGACAATGCTCGACCACGGGTTCCGCCACCTACCGGTGGTGGAGGCGGGAGAGGTGATCGGCATGGTCTCCATGCGCGATCTCGCAGCGGAGCAGCAGTAACCTCGCTGTAAAATAGTTGGCTCCCGCCCCCTCGGTAGTTTCGTGCGCCCAAAAAGAAAGGCGCGAAGGACGTTCAACCCTTGGGTTTGCTGGCGCTGCGGCGCTATCTCCCGTACCTGCGGCCGTATGCCGCGCTCGTCGCCGTCTTCGGCCTGGCGCAGCTGGGCAGCCTTGCCACGGCCGCGTCGATCCCAAAGATCATCCAATACATCATCGACGGGCCGGTCACGCATCACCGGCTGGACTTGCTCGTGCAGACGGCGGGCTTGCTGCTGCTAATCGCGCTAGCGGAGTTCGTCTTCATCTACCTGCGCCGCAACTACTCGGGCGCCGTCTCGCTGCGCATGGAGACCGATTTGCGCGACGACTTCTACGCGCACCTGCAGTCGCTCCAGGTTTCCTTCCACGACAACTGGCAGTCGGGGCAGCTGCTGTCGCGCGCGGTCTCCGACATCGCCACGGTCCGCCGCTTCGTGAGCTTCGGGCTGATCTGGTTCCTGCAAACGATCGTGACGTTCGCGGTCGTCTTCGTCCTGATGCTGCAGCTGGACTGGAAGGTGGCGATCGTGGTGACGCTGTTCATGCTTCCCATCGCTTACTTCAGCAACAAGTTCCATGACAAGTACAAGCCGATCGCGCGCCGCCTACAGGACCAGCAGGGCGACCTCACCACGATCATCGAGGAGATGGCCACCGGCGTCCGCATCATCAAGGCGTTCGGGCGCATGCCCCTGATGCAAAAGCGCTTCGAGGACCAGGCCGGGCTGCTGCGAACAACGAGCCTCGAGGGGATCAGGGCGCGGGCGTTGCTGTGGACACAGATCAACTTCCTCCCGAACCTCTCTCTCGTCGCGGTCCTGCTGCTCGGCGGCTACAACGTCGTACAGGGGACGCTGACGATCGGCGGCCTAATCGCGTTTATGAACTACGTGTTCATGCTCACGTGGCCCATGGACGCGATCGGTTACATCCTCTCGATGAGCGAGGAGTGCCAGACGGCATCGCAGCGCCTGAACGAGGTGCTCGACTCGCGACCGGAGATTGCCGACCATCCGGGCGCTCGAGCCCTGGAGCGCAGCCGTGGGCATATCGAGCTGCGCGGCGTCGGCTTCAAGTACCCGAAATCGAACGAATGGATCCTGCGCGACCTGAACCTCGTCATCGAGCCGGGCGAGACGGTGGGCATCGTCGGCCGCACCGGCAGCGGCAAGACGACGCTCGCCTACCTCCTTCCGAGGCTCTACGACGTCGACGAGGGCGCCGTCCTCCTCGACGGCATCGACGTACGCGAGCTGAAGCTCAGCTCGCTCCGCTCGCACATCGGCGTCGCGTTCGAGGATCCGATCCTGTTCTCTGCCTCCGTCCACGAGAACCTCGTCATGGGCCGGGCGATCACCACGGACGAAGAGCTGAAGCGGGCGATCGACGTCGCTCGGGCCGGGTTCGTGTGGGATCTCCCGTGGGGCCTCGAAACTCGTGTCGGCGAGCAGGGCTATACCCTCTCGGGCGGGCAGCGGCAGCGCCTCGCGCTCGCTCGCGCGGTGCTCGGCGGGCCGCCGGTATTGGTGCTCGACGACCCTCTGTCGTCGGTGGACGTCCACACCGAGGCCCTCATCGAGGAATCGCTCGCGCGTGTGCTGGAAGGGGTGACCGGGCTGCTCGTGGTGCACCGGCCTTCGACGCTTGCGCTTGCCGATCGGGTGGCGCTGCTCGACGGCGGGCGCATCGTCGCCACCGGCACCCACAGCGAGCTCATGAAGTCCAACGAGCTCTACCGGGCGCTGCTTTCTCAGGAATACGAGAAGAGTGCGGAAGAGGTGTCGGCATGAGCGTCGTCGCTCCCGCTGACCGTTGGCGCGGAGTCGCCTCGGAGGAGATCGACGAGTTCTCGCCGAGCGTCGCCGGGCTGCTGCGCCGGCGAAGCCGACGGCTGCTCGGAGAGCTTGCCCGGCCGTACCGCCGGCAGATCGCGCTCGCGGGGCTGCTGATCGTCGTGCGGTCGGCCGCCTATCTCGCGCTCCCGTACCTGGTCGGCCTCGGCATCGACAAGGGCATCCGTCCAGGGGGCAGCGGCAACCTGACCACTCTCGAGGTGATCGTCGCGGTGCTGCTGCTCGCGCTCGCGGTCAACGCCCTGGCCAACTATGCGTTCCTACGCCTGTCCGGCAAGATCGGCGCCGATGTCCTGTTTGATCTGCGCAAGACCCTGTTCGCTCACGTCCAGGCGCTCTCGCTTTCGTTCTACGAGCGCTATACGTCGGGCCGCATCATCTCGCGTCTGACCTCAGACATCGACGCATTGAACGAGCTGTTGGCCACCGGGCTGACGTCGGTGATCACGTCGCTGATCTCAGTGGTGGCGATCACGGTCATCCTGCTGCGGCTGGACGCGCGCCTCGGCCTCGTGACGCTGGTCGCGATGCCGCTCGTGCTTGCGATGACGGCCTGGTTCCGGAGCAACTCCGCGCGCTCGTATCGCGCGGTGCGGCGCGCAATCGTGCTGGTGATCGTCCAGTACGTTGAGTCGCTGGGTGGGATCAGGGCGGTGCATGCGTTCCGGCGCGAGGCGCGCAACCAGGAGATCTTCGAAGACGTCAACGCCCGCTACCGCGACGCCAACATCTGGTCGAACCGCCTCGCCTCGACGTTCGGCCCGGCGATCAACCTCCTCGGCCGGCTCACGACCACCGCCGCCCTGCTGTACGGCGGGTACCTCGTCGTGCAGGGCCAGCTGACGCTGGGCGTGCTGACCGCCTTCGTCCTGTACCTGCGGCAGTTCTTCGAGCCAATGCAGGACCTGTCGCAGTTCTACAACGTGTTCCAGGCCGCGGGCGCGGCGCTGGAAAAGCTTGCCGGGGTGATCGAGGAGACGCCGACGGTGCCGGAGCCCACGTCGCCCGTGAGCATGGGCGAGGTGAAAGGCGCGATCGCCTTCGAGGGCGTCACGTTCGCCTATCGCGACAAGCCGGTGCTGCACGACATCGACCTACGAATACCGGACGGCCAGATCGTCGCCGTGGTGGGTGAGACCGGGGCGGGCAAGACGACGATGGCGCGGTTGATGGCACGGTTCTACGACCCTACGGTCGGCCGCCTGACGCTCGACGGTGTCGACCTCCGCTCGATCGCAGTGACCGATCTGCGGCGGGCGATCGCGATGGTGACGCAGGAGACATTCCTGTTCTCGGGGACGGTGGGGGAGAACCTGATGTTCGGCCGGCCCGACGCTTCTCGGGACCAGATGATCACGGCTGCCCGCGCGATCGGCGCCGACGAGTTCATCAGCGCCATGCCCAACGGCTATGAGACCGACGTGCGGCGGCGCGGCGTGCGGCTGTCGTCGGGTCAGCGGCAGCTGGTCGCCTTCGCGCGCGCTTTCCTCGCGGACCCTCGGGTGTTGATCCTGGACGAGGCGACCTCTTCGCTCGACCTTCCGTCAGAGCGCCTGGTCCAGCGGGCGTTGCGCACGCTGCTGCGCGGCCGGACCGCGGTGATCATCGCCCATCGCCTGTCGACGGTCGAGATCGCCGACCGCGTGCTGGTCGTGGACGGAGGGCGGGTGGTGGAGGACGGTGCTCCGTCGGACCTGCGCCAGCGCGGCGGGGCCTATGGACAGCTGCACCGTCAGTGGGTGGAATCCCTGGCCTGAAGCGCGACGCGCAAACCCTGAAGATCTCAGACGGTGGTGTTGTCCACATAGAAGCGCCGCCAGCCGACCTTCTGGAATCCCAACCCGGCCAGGATCGGACCTGACATGTCGCCGCCCCACACGGTGAGGCCGTCCACGCCGGCGTGGCGCGCGATGACCTGCCGGGCCGCGACCAGGGCGCGGTAGATCCCCCGACCTCGGAATTTCGAGCGTACGGATCCGCCCTGCAGGATCGCGCCTGCCGGTGGAAACATGCTCATCCCGGCTGAGCCCGCGGGCTCCCCGTCCACAGTCGCCAGCAGCAGGTAGCGGTTGCGGGTCTCGCGGTAGTTGAGGCGGCGCCGGTCCTGCATCGCAATTGCTTCGGGTGACTCGCCAGGGTCGTCTGCCTCGAACGCCTCGCGTGCGGCGCTGTCCGACATCCGGAACGTCTCGAGGTCCGCCAGAGCGTCGCGGATCTCGAGGCCCTGGATCGCCGGAGCGTCCACGGTGGCGTCGATGGGCATCACCATCACCTGCGATTCGGCGCCGTGCGGATCGGGCGGGACCCCGTGCTTCGCCAGGTGGCCGGCGAAGTCGGACGGCTCCGTTCCCGGGTCGAGCGTCCACATGAAAGGAAGATGGTGGGGCGCGAAGATCGCCCGGACCTCGCGGATCACCTCGCCCGCTTCGCCGTCCTGAAACCTGATCCATGAGACGTTGTTCGGACCCGCGATCGGGAAGTCCGGCTGAATGCTTGCGCGGTACCGGGGCGTGGCGATGATCTCGATCCCGGGCCCCGGCTCGGGGCGGAAGTTGTTGGCGAAGTCGATGAGCGCCTGCGATACTGCCCGCATGACCGCATTGTCGCGCGCTCTCGCCCGCTGGGACCCGTTGAGGGTCTCCGCGGCTGCTCTGGGGCTTGCGCTGCTGCTCCTCGTGGCGGCGTACGCGGTCAGTCTGGGGTCGTCGGATGTCACCCCTGGGGCGGTCATCTCCGCGGTCGCGCTGGTCGGGATCGCAGGTTCCGGGCTCCTGTATGCTTGGCGCCTCGGAGCCGGCGGCATCGTCGACTAGCCGGTAAACCCCCACTTATCAACCACGGAGTGCCGATGGACTCCCTCCACGCGATTGGCTTTTACGTGTCCGCCGCGGTCTCGCTCGGCGGCGGGCTCCTGGTGGCATTCCTACCGGGACGAGGCGGTCGCGGCCTTGCCCTGGCGCTTTCCGGCCTCGGGATCGCCGGTCTCTACGCCTCCCTGTCCGCCGACTTTGCCGGGCTCGTTGCGCTCGTCTGCTATGCCGGCTGCGCGGTGCTGATCGCCGGTCCGCGGTACAGGATCGTGGACTCCCCGATCGGCATGCCCTGGCGCCAGGCCGGAGCTGTCGCGGCCGCCGGCCTGTTCGCATTGCTGGCCTACGCCGCTTTTCGGGGCGACTTCGTTCATGCCACCTACAAAGGCGGCGAGTTCGGCATCGCCGGGATCGGCAGGCTCCTCTTCGTCCATGACGCCCTGGCGACCGAGGCCGTTGGCGCCCTGGTGATGGTCGCGCTCGTGGGTGCGGCCGCCGCCTGGCGCGTCCGGGATCGGGCTCGGTGAGCGCCGGTCTTGTATCGGTCCTCTTCGTCGCGGTGGCACTCGTTTCGGTCGGCGCGTTCGTCGCCACCTGGAAGAGAGACCTCACCGCGGCTCTCGCCGGCCTGCCGCTGATGTTCGGCGGTGCGGGTGTCGCATTCGCCGGGGCGGCTCGATTCTCGGCGGCCGGCGACCCGAAGATCTTCGGCCAGGAGGTCGCGGCTCTTCTCGCGGTGGCCGCGCTGGCGCTGCTCGCGCTCGGCGTGGGGATCGCGGGCCGGGGGACCTCGCGCTGAACTTTCTCTTCGCGCTGGCGAACATCGCGGCAGCGGCCTCCGGCACGGCTTCCGGGTCGCGCCCGGCGCCTGGGTTCACATTCGACCCCGCAACCACGCTCCCGTGGGCGGTGCCCCTGATCGTCATCGCCCCGTTCGCGGCCTTCATGATCGCTCTCTCGAGCGTCCGCACCCGCCGCTCGTCCGCGAACCTCGCGATGTTCGGCGTGGTCGTCAGTCTGCTGGCCAGCCTGCTGGTGGGCTGGGGCCTGGCGAAGAGGTCCACGCCTTTTCTGGCCACCTACTCGTACATCAACCTGCCGGTCGCTTTCACCGGGCCGTCGAACTTCCAGGGCTTTGGAATCGACATCGTCCTGCGCGTCGACCACCTCACGGTCGCGGCGCTGATCGTGGTCGAGCTCTGCATGATCGGGGCCCTCGGGTGGCACCAGGTGATGGGACGAACGGAGCCCGGGGCGGCGCGGTTCAACGCGCTGATGAGCGTGCTGCTGTTCGGTGCGACGGGCGTGCTGGTCAGCTGGGACCTCGCGGAGCTGTTGGTGTTCTGGGGTCTCGCGGGCGCGGCGACCTACCTCCTCCTGGCACACCGCTGGGGCATGGACGAGGCAGCGGTGCGGGCGCGGGTCGCCCTCGCGCTTCCGTTCGTGACCGACCTCTCGCTTCTGTGCGGAGTCGGGTGGCTGTACGCGCGATACGGCCTCAACAACCTGACCACGCTCCTGCCGATCCTCCACACGAACCCGGGCTGGACGGTGCGTTCGCTGGTCGTCGCGTCAGTCTTGCTTTTCATCGGAGTGGCCGGACGCCTCGCGTTGTGGCCCCTTCATTCATGGGTGACGCGGACCGCGGTGACCGCTCCGCCCGCCGCGTCCGCGGCGGCGCAGGCGGTGTGGTCGGTGCTCGCGATCGTGGTGCTGTACCGGCTGATGCCCATCGTCGTGGCCTCGAACAGTCAGACCGTGACGGACATCCTGCGCGCGTGCGGGGTCGCCGCGATCGTCGCTCCGCTGCTCGCGCTGGTCGGAAACGAACCGCGGCGCATGGTCGCGCTGCTCGGCTCCGGAGCCACCGCGGTGGGTGTGGCGATCATGGTCCACGGGTTCCAGGTGCAGGGCTCTGCGTTCGCGATCGCTGGGATAGCATGCGTGTTCGCCGTCGCTCCCGCGCGAGCCGGCGCAGTGCTCGCCCTATCGGCGATCGCAGGCGCAATGCGGACGGACGACCTCGCCGAGATGGGAGACGCCTGGTCGCGAATGCGAGTGAGCGCGCTTGCCGTGCTCGCCTCCGCGCTGGTGCTGGGAATGGGCGCCGCCGGCGCCCTGGCGTTTGGCGTGAGCACACGATCGAACCTCGGCCTCGCGATGGGCGAAGCCGTGCTGCTGATCGCGATCGGTGGATCCAGGGTGTTCCTTGCGGTGGCTCTCGGACCACTGCGCAGGCGGCGCGCGTTCGAGCCTGACCGCGTGCGCGAGGCGGCGTCCGCTTCGCTGGCGTGGCCGTTCTGGCTGGTGCTCGGTGGAGCGCTGTTGCTGATCGGATCGCTGATTCGCGGCTGGCTCGATTTCCTCGACGGAGGCAAGCACCCACAGCCCTCAGCCGGGGCTTATGTGCTCTGGGTCGCGGTGGCCTTGATCGGGTTCGCCATACCCGCGCTCGCCTACCTCCGCGACAAGGACGGGGCCCTGCACGTCTCGGCCTGGGCGGGTGCGTGGCTCAGGAGGTTGTCGTACAGGACCGCGAGCAGCCTCCAGCGCTTCATCGTGGCGCCTGTCACCGAGATCGCCCTGCGTCTTGGTGAACGCTGGATCCCCGTGGGCGACGGGACGGTTGGAGGCGCGCTCGATACAACCGGACGTCTTGTCGTCGCCGGAGCGCGGCTGCCGGTGGTGCCGCTCGTGATCGTGGCCGCCGTCGTTCTGACCGTGATCGTCGTCCTGGTCGCGCCGGGAGTGCTCAGGTGATGTGGCATCCCGCGTGGCAGGCCGTCCTCGCCGCGAGCCCAAGCCCGACTCCCGCGCCGACGGTGCCCGGCGCCGGCATCTTCTCTTCGTCGCTCCTGCTCAGCATCACCGTCTGGGTACCGGTCCTCGTGGCTGTCGCGATCGCCACCATGCCGAACCCGCGTGGCCGCTACGACACGCTGATGAAGCAGATCGCCTTCTTCACCAACGTCGGTCTGATGTTCGTGCTCGGCATCGCGTACAACCAGTTCCAGACGTTCCTGCCGACGCTGCAATACGAGGAGAAGGTCTCCTGGCTCCAGGCCGTCGGCGCGACCTATCACCTGGGGGTGGACGGCCCGGGCATGACGATGCTCATGCTGTCCGGCCTGATCGGGATCGTGTCGGTCCTCGCGTCACTCGGCGTGCGGGAGCGGGTGCGTTCCTACTTCTGCCTGCTGCTCCTGACACAGGCGACGGTCAACGGAGCGATCGTCGCGCGCGACATGTTCGTGCTCATCCTCTTCTGGGGCGCGGCGGCCATTCCCCTCGCGCTGCTGGTCCTGGGGTGGGGAGGGCACCGGCGCCACCAGGCCGCATGGAGGCTGCTCGGCTATTGGGGCCTCGGCACCGCCGCGCTGGTGCTCGGAACCATGGCCCTCTACTCGGCCGCCGGCGGAAGCAGCTTCGACATGGACGTCCTCCTGAAGGCGACCATCGCGCCCCGCGTGCAGCTCGCGGTGGGCCTGCTGATGATCGTCGCTGCCGCGACCCGCCTTCCGCTGTTTCCGCTGCACGGATGGGCGCGTGACGTCTATTCCGAAGCGCCAGTGGGCGTGACGGTGGTCGTCGCGGGAAGCGCGTCGCGCCTTGGCGCATACCTTCTACTGCGCACCCTGGTCGCAGCCGAGCCGGCCGCCGCGCACCTTCTGTCTCCGCTGCTCGCCGCGCTGGCCGCCCTGACCGTGGGGTACGGCGCGCTGGTCGCGCTGCGCGCGCTCGACCTCCGGCAGGCGGCCGCTTACCTTGCCCTGATCCCAGGCGGCGTGACGGTTCTCGCGCTGGCGGCTCTTCAGCCTCTTTCCATCGGCGGGGCCGTGCTCTCCCTTTTCGCGGGCGGCCTGGCCGCGGCGCTGATCGTCAGCGTGTGCGCGACGCTGTCGGATCGCGCGCAGTCACGCAGCCTGCTCGTGCTGAGCGGCCTCGCTCCACGCATGCCGATCCTGACGTGGCTGACGATCATCGCCGGGCTCGCTATTCTCGGCGTCCCTCTGCTCGGCACGTTCACGTCCGACCTCATGACGTTCTTCGGCGCATTGAAGACGCAGCCGATCGGCGCCTTTGCGGTGGCAGCGGGCCTGGCCGTGGCGGCGGTGGCGCTGGCGACCCTGTGGCGGCGCGTGCTGTTCTCCTCGCCCAACCCGGACGCGCCCGGCGTGTCGGACGCATCGCTTGGCGAGTCGTGGTACCTCGGCCTGCTGGCGGCGGGATTGCTCTGGATCGGGGTCTTCCCCGGCGGGCCGAAGCTGCCCGGCACTGATTCGCCTCTCTTCGACCAGGGCCTCGTGAACGTGATGTCGGCGGGGCTCAGCGACATCGCTTCTCCCTACGTCCTTCCAACAGGGACCGGGCAGTGAAAGACTTCGTCCTGCTCCCCGAGGCGCTGGTCGCGGCGGCGGCCGTGATCGTGCTGGCGGCCGGCCGGCTGGGCTGGATCTCACCCGGCGCGCGGCGTTCGCTGCCGGCGGTCGTTGCGCTGGTCACCCTGGTTGCGCTGGCGGTGGAGCTCTGGGCCGGCGCCACACTCGGGACATATTTCTCCGGCGGCCTGGTGCAGGACCGCTTCGCGCTGTTCGCCAAGGCGGCCGTCCTGCTCACGGTGACGATCGCGTTCGCAGTCGTGGACTGGACCGCCGAGGACTCACTGACGATCGGCCTGGCCATGCCGCTGGTCGCGACGTTCGGAGTGATGGTCGCGGCCTCCGCCGGAGACCTGGTCGCGTTGTGGGCGGGACTCGAGCTGGCGGCGGCCGCGGCGGTGGTCATGGTCGCGCTGCGTCGCCCGGACCTCGCGCTGCGACTCCTTGTCACCGGCGGAGTTGCGAGCGCAATGCTGCTGACCGGGCTCGCGTTCCTTTATGCGTCGGCCGGCACGTCCAGCCTCGCCACGATGCGCGCGGTCCTTTTCAGTGGCGCGCCGACCATGGCCCTCGCGATCCCGGTGTTCCTCGTGATCAGCGGGCTGGCGGTCCGCGCGGCGCTCGCGCCTTTCCAGCTCGCTTCGATCCCGGCAAGCCTGGGCGCGTCCCCGCTGGGAGCGGGGCTGGTGCTGGGCCTCGTGGCGGCGGCTGCCGCGACCGTCGCGATCAAACTGCTGGCCGCCCTCACCCCGATCCCCGCGGTGTATTCGACGTACCTCGAGGTGGTCGCGGCCCTGGCGATGGTGGGGGGAGGGGCGGCGGCGTTGGCGGCGCAGTCGCCGCGCGCACGGCTGGCCTACCTCGCGGCGGGGCAGATCGGCTGGGTGGCCGCCGGCCTCGTGACCCACTACCGCAGCGGGCTCGGCGGCTCCCTTTTCCTGCTCGGCGCCTTCGTGGTGGCCGCCACGTGCGGCCCGGCCGTGATGGGGCGGGCGGAGGGCGGAGAGCACGGGCTCGCCGGGATGGGGGTGCTGCGTCCCGCCCGCGCCGCGGGGTTGGCGCTGGCGATGCTCTCGCTCGCTGGGGCTCCGCCGCTGGCGGGATTCTTCGGCGAGTTCGCGGTGGCGGCCGCATTGGCCCAGAGCGGGCACTTCGCGCTCCTGGCACTAGGCGTCTTGGGCACGGCGCTCAGCCTTGCTTCCGTGGTGGGAACCCTGCGCACGATGTACGTCCAGAGCCCGCCGGACGAGGCGCGGCGCACCACGAGGCTCCCGGTTCTGACCGGGTTGTCGTCGTTCGGCGCGGTGGCCTTTTGCGTCGTGATCGCGATCTACGGGATCCTGTCCAGCCCGATCCTGGGCCTGGCCGACCAGGGAGCAGAGGCGCTGGGGCTGCGGTAGACTCGCGCCAACGGTCGCAGCTCGCGTCGTAGTAAACGTCCTGGAGGTCCCGCCTGACCTTGCGTTCCCGCAAGAGCGCGCCCGCGGCGCGCAATCGACGCGTTCGCGCGCGCACCCGCCCGCGGCGCCCGCAGAAGACGCGCTCGCACTTCTGGCTGATGCGCTTTGCTCTGGTCAGCTTGATCGTGATCTCGTCGATGGGCCTCATCGGGACGGCCGGGACGATCGGCGTGGTCGATTACTTCGCGGGTGATTTGCCCTCGATCCAGGCGATCCAGGCCGCCAATCTCACGCAGACGACCCGCATCCTCGATCGCAACGGCACCGTGATCGAGTCGCTGTACCACCAGAACCGCACCGTCGTGCCCCTGAAGCAGATCAGCCCGAAGCTGCAGGAGGCGACCATCGCGACCGAGGACCGCACCTTCTACTCGAACTCCGGCGTGGACTACCGGCGCCTGGCGATCGCGATCGGGTACGACCTCACCCACCACTCCGCGACGCTCGGCGGATCGACGATCACCGAGCAGGTGGTGAAGAACGTAGTCCTGGATTCCGCCGACGCGCAGAACCGGACGGTCAGCCTCAAGTTTCGCGAGCTGCTGCTCGCGGAGGAGATGGAACGGCGGTACTCGAAGCAGCAGATCCTCGAGCTGTACCTGAACACGATCAACTACGGCAACGGCGCCTATGGTGTGGAGGCCGCGGCGGAAACGTACTTCCAGGTGCACGCCAGCGATCTGACATGGGCGCAGGCGAGCTTCCTCGCCGGGCTGCCGCAGGCGCCGGCGGACTATGACCCGTTCGGAACGCCGGATCAGCTGGCCGCGGCGAAATGGCGCTGGCGGTCGGTGCTCGACGGCCTGGTCAGCGTGGGAGACCTCAGCAAGTCGACCGCGGACTCGATCTACAACGGCGACACGGTCACGAAGATGATCGTCGCCCACAAGGCCCTTCCCGCGGCGCACAACCCGCTGACCGCGCACTTCGTCGACTACATCGAGCAGTACATCACCCAGCGTTACGGCGCCCAGGCGCTCTACGAGGGTGGCTTGCGGATCACGACCACGCTCGACCTCACCACGCAGGCGATGGCCGACAAGTACGTAAAAGCAGGAGTGGCCACCTACGCGAAGCGCGGTGTGAACACCGGTGCGATGCTGGTCATGAACCCGGCGGACGGTGAGATCCTCGCGATGGTTGGGAGCGCGGACTACAACAACGTCGCGATTCGCGGCCAGATCAACCTGACGGGAGTCGATCCCCTGGGCTGGCGCGGAGTCGGGTCGTCGTTCAAGGTGTACACGTACGCGGCCGCGCTGCAGGCCGGCCTCGTCACGCCGGCGACTCTGCTCAACGACGAGAACGGGGTCATCGGTGGCACCAGCTTCAGTGACTGGGACGGCAAGCACGAGGGGTGGATCACGCTGCGCACCGCGCTGGCCCAGTCGCGCAACCTTCCCGCGCTCTGGACTTACAGCCAGGAGGGAGGCGACCGCGTGGTGAGCCTGATGCACAACCTCGGGGTCACCGCCACGATCCAGGATCCGGCCGGCATAGCCACGACCCTGGGCCCGAACGCGATGTCGATGGCGGAGCATCTTGCCGCCTACTCGGCGTTCGACAACGGCGGCTACCGGATCAGCCCGCACGCCGTGCTGAAGGTGACGGACGCGACGGGCAAGGTGCTCGAGTCCTTCGATCCCGCCGCGGGTCGCACGCAGGTGATCAGCCCCGACCTTGGATATGTGATGACGGACCTGATGCGCGGGCCGGTGAAGCTGTACCTGGGCGACCTTGGCGGTAAGCCGGTGGCGGGAAAGTCGGGCACAACCGAGGCGTACACGGGATCGATCTTCATCGGCTACACGCCCAACCTGGCGATCGCGGCGTCGCTCATGCACATCGACGCCGGTCCTACGTGCAACTCGGGCTTTGCCTACCTCGCGACCAACTTCGCGCCTTCGGGCTGGGAGTGCCCGACCTCGGTCCTCTTCGGCGAGAACGTCGGCATCTCGGTGTGGAAGCCGTTCGTCGAGGAGTACTACAAGTCGCACCCGTGGCCTGCGATGTGGGTCCAGCCCGCCGGTGTGGTCACGCGCCAGGTGTGCACGTATGACGGCGGATACGTGACGAGCGGCGGGGTCAGCGAGATCTTCCTGAAGGGAATCGGCGAGCCCAACTACCCGTGCGGCGCCAACCCGCACCCTGGACAGGCGCCTTACATCTCGCCTTCTCCAAGCCCCTCGGCCGCCGCGAGCCCGCCGCCGGGAGCGTCGCCACCGGCACACTAGGGTGGTCGTGAGGTTCAACCGACTCGGCGCGGCTGGCGGCGCTGTCTACCTGGTGCTGGGCGTGGCCTGGGTGTGGCTCGCGCAGCCGCCCGGCCCGGCGTGGCTTCTAGTCGCGTGGTTCGTGCTGGTCGCCGCGGTCGAGGCCTTCATCGCCGGCGAGGCAAATCAGGTCACGCTCGTGCGGGCGCACCTCGCCGCGCCGGCGTTGGCCTACTCCGTTTCGCCGGGCCATCTCGGGCTGCTGGCAGTGGTGCTTGCGGTGGCGGGGTTGAGCGACCTCGTCGACGGCACGGTGGCACGGCGCTTCGAACGGCCGTCGACTTTCGGCGGCGGCCTCGATCCGATCGTGGACGGCGTTCTGCTGGGCGCGGTGGCGATGGGGCTCGCGTTCAGCGGGAGCTTCCCGTTCTGGCTCGCGCTCGTGATCGTGGCTCGCTACCTGCTGCCCGCGGCTGGGGGGCTCATTCTGATCTCCATGCACCGGCGGCCCGAGCTTCGGCACACCGTGACGGGACAGATCTCGACCTCGCTGATCATCGTGCTGGTCGGTGGAATCTGCCTGTTCCGGTTCTTCGGCCAGGACGCGACGAACGCCCTGATCGGCGCCGAGGTGGTGATCCCCGTCGCCACGCTCGCCACTTTTCTCCACCTGGGGTGGGTGGCGCGGCGGCCGGTAGTGGTGGCTGAGCCCGGGTAAACTGATGGTGGTCGCGCTAAGTGGGGTGCTGGCGGTACCCTGAACCGGCAATCCGCCTTAGCCGGACCGAATTCCCGTGCTGAGGTCTGGATTCTCACGCCTGGCCGCGGCGAACGGCGTTGAAGGTCGGGACCTGCGCAGCTCGGGTCTCCGAACCCCGTCAGGTCCGGAAGGAAGCAGCGGTAAGGAGAAACTCGAGGGTGCCGCAGTCATCCGGGCCGGAGCCGTGGACCGCGGTGCGAGCTGGGGATCTTCGATCGAGGCGGGGGTGCGCGACCATGAATTTGTATGCCTGAGTACCAGAGCCTTTATCGCAAGTACCGCTCGCAGACTTTCGGCGACCTGGTCGGGCAGGAGGCTGCCTCGCGAGCCCTGCAGGGTGCGATCATCAGCGCGCGTGTCGCGCACGCATACCTGTTCAGCGGCAGCCGGGGGACGGGGAAGACGTCGGCGGCGCGGCTGCTCGCGAAGGCCCTGAACTGCACGGGGCGCGCGCGCGATTCCGCGGAACCGTGCAACAGGTGCCAGTCGTGCATCGAGATGACCGCCGGGTCGGCGCTCGACCTGATCGAGATCGACGCCGCGTCCAACCGAGGCATCGACGAGATTCGCGACCTGCGCGAGAAGGTGAACCTGGCCCCCGCGCTGGGCCCGTTCAAGATCTACATCATCGACGAGGCGCACATGCTGACCGAGCCCGCCTTCAACGCGTTGTTGAAGACGCTCGAGGAGCCTCCGCCGCACGTCGTGTTCATCCTGTGCACGACGGACGCGCAGAAGATCCCGCTCACGGTCATCGGGCGATGCCAGCAGTTCGTGTTCCGGCGGCATAGCGAAGAGCAGATCACCTCGCGGCTGACGCACATCGCGCAGTCGGAGAACGTGAAGGTCGACGCGGAGGCGATGGAGCTGATCGCGCGCACGGCGCAGGGCTCGATGCGCGACGCGGTGGGCCTCATGGACCAGCTGGTGCCGCTTGCTTCCGGGCCGATCTCGCTCGAGTCGGCGCGCGCGCTTCTCGGGATCGCCGACCCGCGCTTGCTCGATTCGCTGCTGGACGATGTGCTCGCGGGCCGCGCGGCGGAGGCGCTCGCGGAGCTCGGCCGCGTGTACGCCGCGGGAGCGGAGCTGCGGCAGGTCGTTCGCGGGTTGATGGAGGGGTGCCGGGACCGGCTGGTGGCGGCGCTCACGAGGCGGGACCACGCGACGGCGCGGCGGCTGTCGAGCGTGCTGGATGCGCTGCTGCATCTCGATGGAGAGGTCCGGCGCCACGCAGAGCCGCGCTTTTTGGTGGAGGCCACGCTGGCGCGGCTGGCGGTGGAGTTGGGAACCGACGCCCCTTTGCCAGAGGCTGGTCCCCCTCCCGTAGTGCCCGCGCGCACCGAGAGCGCGGGGACGCCGGGAAGTAAAGAGGCGACCTCCCCGGCGAGCGTGGATGTGAAGGTACTTGCTCCCGCTCCTGAACCGGCGCCCGTGGAGACGACCGCCAGCGTTGCCGGGTGGTCTGATGTCCTCGAGAAGTTGAATCGCACCGTGCGCGCGGCTTACCTCGACGCGCAGCCCGAGGTGGACGGGACCGTCCTGGTGCTGTGGTTCCGGTACGGCTTTCATCACAAGAAGGCGCAGGAGCAATCGATGCAGCTGATGCCGCACGTGCGCGCCTGGCTGGGCGATGGAGTGAAGGTCGACTTCCGTCTGAGGGACGGCGACTCCGCGAAAGCCGCCCCGAAACCCGCTGCGAGCCCCGAGGACGATCCCTTCGTCCGCGAGGTGGTGCGCAGGTTCGACGGACGCGTGACGCGCGTGAAGGAGGTGTCCGAATGAAGGACCCGATGAAGATGCTGCGGCAGGTCCAGCAGATGCAGGACAAGATGAGCAAGGTGCAGGCCGAGCTGGAGACGGAGACGGTCGAGGCGAGCGCGGGCGGCGGCGCGGTTCGCGTGGTGGCGAGCGGGACGCAGAAGCTGATGTCGGTGACCATCGACCCGGATGCGGCCGCGGACACAGAGATGCTGCAGGACCTCGTGGTCGCGGCTGTCAACGACGCGATGGAGAAATCGAAGCAGCTCGCCGCATCGAAGATGCAGTCGGTCGCGTCCGGGCTCGGCCTTCCGCCCGGCCTTTTATAGCCACGATGCCGCAGCTGCCGGAGCCGCTGGAACGGCTCATCCAGGAGCTCTCGCGACTGCCGGGCATCGGACCCAAGACGGCGCAGCGGCTCGCTTTTCACCTCTTGCGCGCGGACAGCCAGCGGGCGGCCTCGCTGGCACAGGCGATCGAGGACGTCAAAGCGCGGATCGGTTACTGCGAGCGTTGCCACAACATCGCGGAGGGGAGCCTCTGCTGGATCTGCCTGTCCACGCGGCGCGACCCGACGCTGCTCTGCGTGGTCGAGTCGGCGCTCGACGTGCTGGCCGTCGAGCGGACCGCGGAGTTCAGCGGGCTCTACTTCGTGCTGCAGGGGGTGATCTCGCCGATCGATGGGATCGGGCCTGACCAGATCCACGTGCCGCAGCTGCTCGACCGCGTGCGGGAGGAGGGAGTGCTAGAGGTGATCGTCGCGACCGACGCCGACATCGAAGGGGAGGCGACCGCGCTCTACCTTCAGCGTGCGCTCGAACCGCTGGGGACGAAAGTGACGCGTCCGGCGCATGGGCTTCCGGTGGGGGGCGACCTCGAGTACGCCGATGAGCTGACGCTGGCTCGCGCGATGTCCGGCCGGCGGGCTTTCTAGTTGTCGAGCCCGGCGCTGTCGGCTCGACCCGCGCTGCTCTTCGATCTCGACGGAACGCTCGTCGACAGCGTGTACCAGCACGTGTTCGCGTGGCGAGAGGCGCTGCACGAGGAGAAGCTCGACCTGTCGGTGTGGCGGATCCATCGCCGGATCGGGATGAGCGGCGGCCTCTTCTTGAAGGCCCTCGAAAGGGAGCTGGGAACCACCCTCACCGAAGGCCAGGCCGAGCGCCTGCGTCAGTCGCATGCCAAGAGCCTGCTGAAGCGGCTCGACCAGATCCGTCCCCTGCCCGGCGCTCGGGAGCTGCTCCAGGCGCTTTCGTCGATGCGGGTGCCGTGGGCGATCGCCACCAGCGGCAGCGAGATCACGGCGCGCCCGACGCTCGACCTGCTCGGGATCCCCGCCGGCACCCCGATCATCACGCGCGACCAGGTCGCCTACGCGAAGCCGAACCCGGACCTGTTCCTCGCCGCCGCGCAGCGCCTGGGCGCGCCGCCCGCCGACTGCTTCGTGGTCGGGGACAGCATCTGGGACCTGCTGGCAGCCCAACGGGCCGGTGCCCTGGGCGTCGGAGTGCTCTCGGGAGGGTACGGGCGGGAGGAGCTGGAGCAGGCCGGCGCCTACCGGGTCTACGAGGATCCGGCAGACCTGCTGGCGCACCTGGACGAGCTCGGGATCCGCGCCGGCTAGGCGAATTCGGAGATCGGCGGAGGCGGCCTTGCAATGGCGGCCTGGAGACCGGTACAATTCGCGGGTTGTCCTGACGGAAGGCTTCGTGCGCCCTAAAAAGCGTCGGGGTCGTCAGGGTGACCAGCACTTTGACAACTGAAGAGTGGGAAAGACTCTGAGAGTCTTATGACTCAGGACGAGTGTCTTGGGTCCTCCGTTTTGGACGGAGAGTTTGATCCTGGCTCAGGGTTAACGCTGGCGGCGCGCATAACACATGCAAGTCGAGCGAGGGCTTACCTTTCGCAAGAGAGATGAGTTCCTAGCGGCGAACGGGTGAGTAACACGTGGGCAACCTTTCCTATCGCGGGGGATAACAGCGGGAAACCGCTGCTAATACCGCATGTCGTCACTGGTCGCATGGCTGGTGAAGAAAGCAGCAATGCACGATGGGGTGGGCCCGCGGCCTATCAGCTAGTCGGTGGGGTAACGGCCTACCGAGGCGATGACGGGTAGCTGGTCTGAGAGGACGGCCAGCCACACGGGGACTGAGACACG
>DATBZR010000049.1:0-2606 GCA_036513095.1 Candidatus Dormiibacterota bacterium
GACCTTCTACTGGTACGGCGGCTCGTGGCAGTACCTAGGAGAAACGACCAAGCACCTCATACCTGAATGCTATGACTTCGGCGGGTTACCGCTGGTCTGCTACTCCAAGTGGAGCCCCCCTGCCCAGGTGTACGGGCCTTAGGTCGCCAATTTCGGCATTGCAAGAGGGGGCGAAGTCTCGCCCCTTCCTCATTCCTACCTGTCTTTGCCGTTGTCTCCGATTGCCGCTTGGGCTGCTGCCAGGCGCGCTACCGGGACGCGGAACGGGCTGCAGGAGACGTAGTTCAGGCCCAGCTTGTGGCAGAGGTGGATCGAGTCGGGGTCTCCCCCATGCTCGCCGCAGATCCCGATCTCCATCTTGGGACGGGTCTTGCGGCCTTCGGTGACGGCCATTGCCATCAGCCGCCCGACGCCGTTCTCGTCGATCGTCTCAAACGGGTTGCGCGGCAGGATCTTGTTTTCGAGATATCTCACGATGAAGTGGCGCTCGGCGTCGTCGCGCGAGTAGCCGAATGTCATCTGAGTGAGGTCGTTGGTGCCGAAGGAGAAGAACTCCGCGACCGTCGCTATCTCACCCGCCGTGAGCGCGGCGCGCGGGATCTCGATCATGGTGCCGAACTTGTACGGCACTCGCACGCCCTTCTCCTTCTGAACCGCGTCGGCCACCGGCTTGAGCTCGGCGTGCATGGCCTTCATCTCGGCCAGCGTGCCCGCGAGCGGGATCATGATCTCCGGCCGCGCATCGATCTTCTTCTTGCGGAGGTTGCAGGCCGCCTCCATGATCGCGCGCACCTGCATGCGCGGTATCTCGGGGTAGAGGATCGACAACCGGACTCCGCGCAGGCCCAGCATCGGGTTCATCTCGTGCAGCTCTTCGACGCGGGCCATGATCTTCTCAAGCTTCTTCAGACGCGCCGGGTTCTTGCCCGAGTCGGTCAGCTGGGTGGTTTCACGGATCAGGTCCTCCAGGCTCGGAAGGAACTCGTGCAGCGGCGGATCGAGGAGCCGGATGATCACCGGCAGGCCCGCCATCGCCTCGAAGATTCCCTCGAAGTCGCCGCGCTGGATGGGCAGCAGCTGCGCGAGAAACTTCTCGCGGTCTTCGGTCTTGGTCGCCATGATCATGTTCTGGACGATGGGCAGACGTTCCTGCTCCATGAACATGTGCTCCGTGCGGCACAGGCCAACACCCTGCGCGCCGTTCTCGCGCGCTTTGATCGCGTCGCGCGGATAGTCGGCGTTCGCCCACACCTGCAGCCGGCGAAATTCGTCCGCCCACCGCAGGATGGCGCTCGCTGCGCGGTGCTTGTTGAGGGATTGCGCCTCGATCGTCGGCACGGTGCCCAGGTACACCTCGCCGGTGGTGCCGTCGATGGTGATCTCCTCGCCCTCTTTGATCGTCTTCCCGCCGGCTGAGAACATGCGCTTGCGGACGTCGACGTCGATCGAGCTCGCGCCCACCACGCATGGCCGGCCCATGCCGCGTGCGACCAGCGCCGCGTGGCTCGCGGTGCCGCCCGTCTGCGTCAGGATCCCCTTCGCCTCGACCATGCCGTGCACGTCGTTGGGGTTCGTCTCGACGCGGACGAGGATGACGGCCTTGCCCTTCTTGCCCCACTCGACCGCGGTGTCGGCATCGAACACGGCGCCGCCGGAGGCCGCGCCTGGTGACGCGGGCACGCCCTTCGCGAGCGGCGTGAGCTTGGCATTCGGATCCACCCGCGGAAACAGCAGCTGCTCGAGCTGGCGGGGTTCGACACGCGAGACCGCTTCCTTCTTGGTGATCAAACGCTCGCCCACCATGTCGACGGCGATGTTCACAGCCGCCTCGCCGGTCCGCTTGGCCGACCGCGTCTGCAGCATGTAGAGCTTGCCGCGCTCGATGGTGAACTCCAGGTCCTGCACGTCCTGGTAGTGCTTCTCGAGCTTGCGAGCGTAGCCCTCGAACTCCGCGAAAACCTTCGGCATGTGGCGCTTCAGCGCCTTGATCGGCTCCGTGTCGCGCACGCCCGCGACCACGTCCTCGCCCTGCGCGTTCACAAGGTAGTCGCCGTACAGCTCCTTCTTGCCCGTGATCGGGTTGCGGGTGAAGGCGACGCCGGTGCCGGACGTCCTGCCCATGTTGCCGAAGACCATCATCTGCACGTTCACCGCCGTGCCCAGGTCGTCAGGGATGCGCTCCAGGCGGCGATAGGTCTTCGCGCGATCGGTGTTCCACGAGCGGAAGACGGCCTCGATCGCCTCGCGCAGCTGGACGACCGGGTCGTCGGGGAAGCTGTGCTTGGTCGCGTCCTTATATATGTCGAGGTAGCCCGCGACGAGCTTGCGCAGGTAAGGCGCCGTGAGCTCGGGGTCGGTCTTGACCCTGGCTTCTTTCTTGACCTGCTGCAGAGCGTGCTCGAACTTGTCGCCGTCGATCCCCTTCACCGTCTTGCCGAACATCTGGATGAATCGGCGGCGGGCGTCGAGCGCGAACCGATCGTTTTTGGTGAGCGCGGCAAGTCCCTTCGCCGTTTCCTCGTTGAGGCCGAGGTTCAGGACCGTATCCATCATTCCCGGCATCGAGAACTTGGCGCCGGAGCGGACGCTCACGAGGAGCGGGTCCT
>DATBZR010000050.1:0-39455 GCA_036513095.1 Candidatus Dormiibacterota bacterium
ACGAAGCGAACCGCAGTGCGGAGCGGTGAAGCCGCTCATGCCAGCTTCGCGGCAAGGTCCGCCCACGCGACCTCGACTTGCTCCCCACTAGACATCTCTTTCAGCTGGGCCATGCGTCGCTTGGCCTCTTCCTCGGTCAGCAGCACCACCCACCGCGCGCCGAGCTTGTTGGCCGAGCGCATCTTCGCGCGCAAGCTCTTGCGGTCGTAGTCGACCGCGGTCGACCGCACCGTGCGGCAGATCCGGGCGACCTCCGCGGCTGCGACATCAAGCTCGCCGTCGGGCACCACGACGACATCGGCGGCCGCCGGCGCGACGACCTCCGCCCCACTCGCGGCCATCAGCTCCGTGACGCGGTCCATGCCTCCGGCAAAACCGACGCCCGGCGTTGCCGGCCAGCCTTCGGCTTCGGCGAGGCCGTCGTACCGGCCGCCCGAGGCGAGCGCATCTTGCTGGCCCTCCGCGCCCGCCGGGTAGAACTCGAAGACCGTGCGCGTGTAGTAGTCGAAGCCACGCACGAGGTAGGGATTGAGCTGGTACTCGATGCTCGCTCCGTCGAGCAGCGTTCGGACCTCGACCCAGGCGGCCGTGCACTCTTCGCACAGGTGGTCGGTGATCCGGGGCGCATCAGCCTTGAACGGCTGGCACTGGGGCACCTTGCAGTCGAGCAGGCGAAGCGGGTTGCGTTCCAGCCGGAGCTGGCAGTCGCCGTGCAGCTGCGACTTGAGCGGCCGGTAGTAATCCTTCAACTTCTCCAGGTAGGTGGGGCGGCATTTGGCGTCGCCGATCGAGTTGAGCTCCAGCCGGAGCTCGCCGAGCCCCACCTCTCGCAGCCAGGCCGCCGCCAGATCGATCACCTCCGCATCCAGCCCGGCGCTTCCGACTCCGATCGCTTCGATGTTGAACTGGAAGAACTGGCGGTAGCGGCCTTTCTGCGGACGGTCGTATCGGAACATCGGACCGATCACGTAAAGACGCGATGGCTGGGGACCCTGGTTCAGGCCACCCTCGAAGTACGCGCGTACGACTCCGGCCGTGGCCTCAGGGCGCAGGGCCAGGTTGCGCCCGCCGCGGTCGTCGAATCGGTACAGCTCCTTGGCCACGGCGTCGGTGTCTTCGCCGACCCGCTCGATCAGCTCGGCGTGCTCGATCACCGGCGTCACGATCTCCTCATAGCCGAAGCGCCGCGCCACGTCCGCGGCGGCCTTTTCGGCGATGCGCCAGATCGCGCGTTCGCGCGGGAGGATGTCGCGCATTCCACGGACCGCCTTGATCGGCTGGGAACGAGTCATAAGAGTGACGATTGTAAGAACCTACGGTTACTATCAGTCGCCGGTGACTACGCCCCTAGTCCAGATCGTCGCGCTGGTCCTCGCTGTGCTGGCCCTGATCATGGGCGCTTACCTGCTCATCATCGGCAAGCGGCCGTGGCGAGGCGGGGAGAACACAGCAGTCGCGCCTCGGGTCAGGCTTTTGGGTCTTAGCTACATCCTCGTCTTCGGCGCGGCGATGGTCCAGATCATCAGCCAGCCACAGGGAGTGGAGGCCGAGGCGCTCGGGGGGTTGATGGTCCTGGGCGGCGTGATCGTGATCGTGGTCGTCATGCTCGAGGCGCGTGCTTCTCGCCTGGCGGGGCACGAAGACCGGCTGGACAGCCGGTTGAAGGGTTAGCTTCTTTAGAGTCCCGCCCTCTCTCTTGTGGTCCTGTAGCCGGCGGCGGCTCTGAAGGCTTCTTCCAGGTCGTCCAGGTGCACAGGTTTGCTCATGTAGTCGTCAAACCCCGCCTTCCGGCAGCGCTCCTCGTCTCCCGGACCCGCCATCGCGGTCAGCGCGATCAGGCGCGGCCGGCTTCCCCGCGGCCAGCGCCTGCAGATCGCCTCCGCCGCGGCCAGGCCGTCCATCTCCGGCATCAGCACGTCCATGAGCACCGCGTCGTACGGCTCCTGGGCTACGGCGGCCACGGCCTCGCGGCCGTTCGAGACCACGTCCGCGCTGTGCCCAAGCTTCACGACGAGTCGCTTCAAAAGGTTTTGGTTAAGGGCGTTGTCGTCGGCGATCAGCACGCGCAACGCCCCCGCGACAACCTCGACCGCGGGCTTCGGCACCTCGACCGTGTGCACTCCGACCTGGACCATCACGTCGTGAAGCGTCCTGGCCGCGACGGGCTTGGTCAGCGTGGCCTGGATCACCCCGCTGTCGGCGGCCTCCGCAACCTCGGGTCCGGGAGCGGTGACGGCGATAAGGACGATCGGAAGCTGGTCGGCGCGCTTCAGCGCGCGCAGCATGCTCGAGAGACCAAGCCCGTCCAGGACCGGGGGACGGTGCTCGACGACAGCGATGTCGAACGGGTGCCCGGCCTTCACGACGCCCAGCGCCTCCTCGGGCGTGGCTGACGTGGCCGTCGCACCCCATTGCTCCGACTGAAGCGCCAGCACTCGGCGCTCGGTGGGATCGGCCGTCACGACCAGGACGCGCATCGCTTCCAGCGTGAGCTGAGAGGTGGTCACAGAAGCCGGCAGCACCTCGGCCAGGATCGTGAACTGGAACGACGTCCCGGCGTCGGGCCCGGCCTCCACCCCACCCTGCTCGACCCGCAGCTCGCCGTCCATCATCTCGACCAGGCGCTTGGTCGTCGCCAGGCTCAGGACCGCGAGCCGGTCGCCGGGCTCGAGCCGCTCGCGAGGGTTGGACATGCCGTCAAGCCCGCCACGGAGGATCCTGGCCGGGATGCCGCGTCCGGTGTCGCGAACCGTGAAGCTCAGCGCGACTAGGCCGCCTCTGTCCTCGAACCCAAGCTCGACGCCGACGCCGCCGCGGAAGGTGCGTTCGATCCCGCCGTGCAGCAGGGAGAGCACGATCTGCTCCAGCCGGCGAGAGTCCCCGACGATGACGCTGGGCACGTCCGGCGCCGCCTGAAAGGAGAGGTCGAGACCCTTTGCCCCCGCGGCGTCGGACACGAGCCCGATGCAGCTCTCAACGCTCGCCCGCACGTCGAACGGATGGAGGGCGAGCTCGAACGCGCCGCTCTGGATGTTTGCGGCGTCGAGCACGTCGTCCACCAACCTGGCGATCTGCTCCGCGCCGATCTCCACGATCGACGCCAGCTCGCGCTCTTCGTTCGTGGCGGCGCTCGCGGACAGCAGCCCGGCCGCACCGACCACGGCGTTGAGCTGGTTGCGTACCTGGTGACCGAAGTCGGCCAGCAGCTCGGCATCCAGGACGCCAGGCTGTGGAACGCCATTCGTGCGTGCGCCCTCACCCATCGGCTTCGGCTGCTTTTCGCTCATCAGTACAGCTGCTCCGCCGGTGGTTGACTCGCGACCGCGAACATCGCGTCCGGCATTTGCACGCCGTTGGAGACGAAGTGCTGCTGGAAGATCGACCGGGTGCCGGTGGCGCTGTGATATCCCACCGCTCGGCCGTCCGGGGTCACCCCGACCTGATGGAACACGAAGATCTCCTGAAGCGCGATCTCGCCCTCGACCAAGCCCATGACCTCCGCGATGCTCACGACCTTGCGGGCGCCGCCGCGCAGCCTTTCGGTTTGAACGATGACGTTCACAGCCGACGTGATCTGGCTGCGAATGGCGCGCGACGGGAGCTCGGTCCCAGCGAGCAAGACCAGAGTCTCGAGGCGGCCTAGACCGTCGCGAGGATTGTTCGCATGCAGGGTGCTCATCGAACCGTCGTGACCGGTGTTCATCGCCTGGAGCATGTCGAGCGCTTCGGGTCCACGACATTCGCCGACGATGATCCGATCAGGCCGCATGCGCAGCGAGTTGCGGACAAGATCCCGGATCGAGATCGCGCCTCGGCCTTCGACGTTTTGCGGTTTGGACTCGAGGCTGATCACGTGGACCTGACGGAGTCGAAGCTCGGCGGCGTCCTCGCAGGTGACGATGCGCTCGGTCGATGGGATGAAGCCTGAGAGGACGTTGAGCAGCGAAGTCTTGCCGGAGCCGGTTCCCCCAGACACGATGATGTTGAGCCGCGTCTTCACCGCGGCGTCCAGGTACTCCATCATCATTTCTGTCGCGCCGCCCGTCGTTACGATCTTCTCCGGCGAGAGCACCTCGCGGCCGAACTTGCGGATCGTCAGGCACGGCCCATAGATCGCGACTGGCGGGATCACGACGTTGACACGCGATCCGTCCTTCAATCTTGCATCGCACATCGGCTCCGACTCGTCGACGCGACGGCCGATCGTGGAGACGATGCGATCGATCACGCGACGCAGGCTGTCCTCGTCCTCGAACGCGAGGTTGGTCAGCTCGATCCGGCCTCGGCGCTCGACGAAGATCTGCTCGGGTCGGTTGACCATGATCTCGCTGATCTCAGGGTCGCGCAACAGCGCCTCGAGCGGACCGAGACCGATGACCTCGTCGAACAGAATCTCGACCAACCGCTCCTTGTCCACGGCCGTGACCAACGCCGCAGGCGGTTTGGCGCGGAAGTGGTCCTCCGTCAGCTGCAGCAGGAGGCGCCTGATGCCCGCGCGGTTGTTGATGTCGATGGCGGCCGCGTGCCGGCTGAGCAGCTGGGCATGGATCTCGCCTTTCGCCGCGGCGAGCGTTGGACTCAAGAGAGCGGAAGGCTCGAGGGCGCGGAACTGCTCGGTGGTCGGTTCGGGCGGCGGTGCGACGCCCTCGCGCGGAACGATGCGCCGCTCGGCGGGCGCGACGGTCACAGCGCCGTCGCCGGGCGCACTCGGGCCCGCGCCCGGAGGCGACGAAACAGCCGCGGGCGTCTGCTGGTAGCGCCGGTCGAACCTCTCGGAGAGTTTCATACGGGCCGTGTCTCCGCCGCCGCGTGCAGCCTCTTCTGAGCGTGCATCGCAGCTTTCTTCACGTCTGCGTCCGGCTCCCTCTGGACGAGCGTGCGGAGGCCATCGGAGGCGGCTTTGTCGGCGATCATGCCGAGCGACTTGCAAGCGGCGATGCGGACCACCTTGGGCCAGCGGCGGTCGTGGGCGATGCCCAACAGCGGCGGCACTCGCAGCGCGTCGCGCCGCAATCCGCAAGCGAGCACGGTGACGACCGCGGCCTTCTCGCTGGCCGGCTGGCGCATCAGGGCCTCGATGTCGAGGTCGGAAGCCGCCATGGCCAGCGCTATCGCCAGGCGGTGAGTCGGAATCCGGTCCGCCGCCTCCATCAGCGCCTCGACCGCGCGCCGCCCCCCCATTAGGCCGAGGGCCCGGATGGCCGACTCTTTCACCTTTGGGTTCTCGTCCTGGACCAGGTCTGCGATCCACATCACCGACTCGGTGAGGCGGAGCGCCCCGCACAGGCGGGCCGCGGCCGACCGAGTCACGGGGTTTGGGCTGACCAGCGAGTTGAGCAGCTCGTCGCTCAGGCCCCCTCGCCGGAACGGCTCAGTGATGCGCCACTGGCCGGTCAGGCCAGGCCCGGCCTGCTGGAGAGCGGCCACGATCACCGCACCCACCCGGTACGGCTCCGCCAGCAGCTCCGCAGGCGTGGCGTTTAGTACGACATGGGCCTCGCCGGCCAGCGCCGCGTTAAGGACTCGCTCAACCTGGCCCGCCAGGCGAGAGCGGGGAACGCGGGAAACAGCCCCCGACCGCTTGGTCAGGCGCTGTAGATCGATCTCGGCCGATGGCCTCGTGTTCAAAAGTATTACTGGGATGGGCGGTCGATCCGGGGGGACGTTGGTACATTATCGGCGAATTGACCCCCCGTGAGGTTCGCGAAGCCGATCGGGCCCAGGAGGAAGAGCCTAACCAGGTGGGTAGCAGCAGCGGACCCGCCGCCGACCAGACGCCGTCAACCCTGCAGTTAAGGACGCGGATCCTGGAGATGTCGACCGTATTCGCTGAGCTCAGCGACGGGGCGCTCCGGGCTCTCGCCCGCCGCATGCGGGCCGTCGGGCTGACAGCCCGCGACACGCTGCGCCTGAGCGCGCAGGGCGGTGACGTTGTCCTCTTCCTCGCGTCCGGCCAGGTCGAGGAGTCGATCACAGACGGCTCAGGCAAGGTCCTCCTGACCCGACGCCCGGCCCCCGGGGACCTCGTCATCCTCCCGGCGCCCCGGACCAAGGATCGATACCAGACGGCCATCTACGGCCTCACCGAAGCGGTGCTCCTCACCCTCGATCGGGATGGGCTGCTCGAGGGCCTGGGTCCGGACGCCGAGAAGGTGGCGCTCGCCCTCGACCGGCTGTGGGAGCAGGAGCTGTCGGCGGTCAACGCGGCCGAGATCCAGCGCTCCTCGCGGACGGCCGCGCCGATCGTGGCTTTTTTCTCGGCCAAGGGCGGTTCCGGGACCACGACGCTGGCTCTGAACTCGACAGCAGCCCTCGCTCGCAAGTTCCCGCGACAGGTCCTCCTGATCGACCTCTCCGCTCCGTTCGGCCACGCAGCCCTGTTCGCGGACCTGATCGCCACCGGTTCGATCGCAAGCGCGGCGAAGGCGGCCCCGGTCGACTTCGAGACGGTGCTGCGGGGCAACATCGTCAACCACAGGTCGGGCATGGGCGTGCTGCCGGGCACCCTTCGCCCGGAGGAGGTGGACCTGATGACAGGCGAGCTGACCAGCCGGGTCCTCGACGTGGTCGTCAGCTGGCAGCGGTTGATCGTCGTAGACCTCGGGACCTCGCTCGGAGAGGCGGCGCTGGCGGTGCTCGAGCGCTCCGAGTGCGTGGTGATCGTGATCCCTCCCGAGATCGCAGCCATGACCGACGCACGGCGGTCGCTCGCCGTCTTCCGCGACATCCTGAACATCACCGACAACCGGATCGAGCTCGTGCTCAACCAGCGGGTGCCGCATCCACCGCTCGACCGGGCCGCGGTGGAGTCGATCCTCGGCCGCAAGATGTCGGTGACTGTAGGCTTCGATGACTCCAGGCCGGAGGACGCCGCCCTCGCCGGCGGCCTGGTCCTGGTCCGCGACCCCAACTCACTGGTCTCACGCGGAGCGACCGACCTGGCGCGGGTGATCGTTGCCAATCTGAAGCTGGATGGTTAAAGCGAAGCCCCACACAAGCGGCCAGGCAATGGTGGAGTTCGCGATCACCCTGCCGATCCTCATCCTGCTCGTCGCGGGTGTGCTCGAGCTGGGCCGCGGTTACGTCTTCGCGATCGCGACCTCCGACGCGGCCCGCGACGCAACTCGCTTCGTTGCCGGCAAAACCTCGACGACCAATGGTCCCGGAATGGTGAGCACGTGCAACTTCGTCCGTGCCGACCTCGCCGCGATCATCCCGAACGCGAGCGTCAGCTGCCCGACGACCCCGGTCGGCCACGCGCCGCCGTTCACGGCCGGCACCGACTACACGGCTCCGACCGCGGGCCAGGCGGTCGTCGCCGTGTACTGCGGGACGAGCCTGGACTGCACGGGCTCGGTGAACACGTACTACGGCGCCGAGGTCGACGTTTACGTCTACTACGGGTTCAGCGACCTGAACCTGCTTGGAGGCGGGATCACGATCACCGGATCGAGCCGCGCCACCACCTCCTGGTGAGAAACCGGTCGCGCGCCCAAGCGATGGTGGAGTTCGCGCTGGTGGCGCCAGTCGTGCTGCTGATCATCGGCGCCACCGTGGACATGGGCCGGGGAATGCTCATGTACGCGCTTCTGCAGGGCGCTTCGCGCGACATGGCAAGGCAGTCCGCTCTCGTCTACTACAACGGCTCCAACACCTTTGCACCGGACTGCACGGCCCTCACGACGCCGTGCTCGTTGAGCTCGCTTGTCACCGGAGCGCACCTTCTCGACTCGCTGGGCGCCTCCGTCGTGTATGCCGATTCGGGTTCGATCTCATCGCCCCCGGCCTACGCAAGCCTCTACTCCGGCGGCACCACGACGCAGCCTGGGACGATAACCCTGGGGCCTGCAACCAACCCGAACACGGTCTATGTCTTCATCTACGAGCTGGATTCGTCGGGAGGCCCGAACCCGCGTTGGAGCTGTCCGTCGTGTGCCGCGGCCAACGGCGCAGCGGTGCGCACGAGCGGACACCAGCTCGCCGTTGTCGACCTCAAGCTCAAGTGGCAGCCGGTGCTCGCCCGGTTCCTGGGCATACCGACAGTCATCACGTTCGATTCGCAATCCGTCGTCCGGATGGAGTTTTAATGACCGGTCCGCGCAAATCGCAATCCGGCCAGGTCATGGTGCTGGTGGCGGTTTCTCTGATCGCGCTCATCGGCTCCGCCGCGCTCGTCCTGCTGGCGGGCTCGGCCGAATGGCAGAAGAACCAGCTCCAGCAGCTGGCCGACGAGGCGGCGCTCGACGCGGCTCAGACGATCGGCATCGGCTGCGACTCGGGCAAGGCGAACAGCGTCATCCTCACTGCGGACAACGCCATCGCCGCGCACCGCGCCCGAGTCGCTGGTCAGTACGTCGTCACCCCGGGCACCTGCGCAACCCCATATAGCGGCGCCGACAAATTTGTCGGAAGCCTGACCGCAACCATCAACTACCCATACCGAGCGCACCAGCAGCAGGTCGAGGTGATCCTCACGCTGACCCTTCCGATCTCATTTGGCGGAGTCGTGGGAAGCTCGAGCACCGCCCTGACCCGCCGTGCGGTCGCGCAGGCCCTGCCCGAGTCAGTGGCGGCGCTCTCCGCCACGACCCTCTCGTGCACGGGAGGCAAGGTGAACGTCGCGGGGAGCATAACGACGCAGAACGCGATCACCTTGAGCGGCAACTGCGGCCTCTACGCCAACAAAAGACTCGACGCCGCATCAGGGACCTATTCCGACCTTGGCAACGCGTCGGTCTACGCGGACGGCCAGGCCTGGGTTGGAGCGGGCGGCACCTGCGCGCCCCTTTTCAACTCGATCTGCGCCGACGGCTACGAGCTGTCCGGGCATGTCACGCCGGCCTGCGGCACGACCAGCGCCTTCCTGTCGGTTGGCGACGCGGCGATCAACCCCAACCCGTGCGCGGCAGGATTGGTCCAGCAGCCGGCGCGTCCTGTATCGACCACCCTGCCCCCTGAGCCCAACGCAGACCCAGCCATCTCCGCCAAGCTCCCCGGGGGCGTGCCGTGCAGCTCAGCCGGCGCCTACCCGAACATCGTCGTCAACGGGGTGACGGTCGGCACCGGGCTGGGGCCTCCTGTTCCGACCAAGGATGCCAACGGGTACTACCACTTCACAACCGGGTGCTATGGCTATCTGAACATCGCTCCGTTGAGTGCAGGCATCTCCAAACTCCAGGTGGGCCCCATCGTCACGGCGCAACACTTCATCACCCCAACGTTCCCCTCGCCCACCACGCAGCACACGCTCCTCGTGGCGGAAGTCAGATCTGACGCGACTCCAAACAGGTTCCTTGCACCGGCCGGTTGGGTCGCGGCCGGCGCCCCAAGCCAGTCCGGGATAAGTCCGCGTACGGAGATCTGGTACTACCCGGACAACCCCGGGAACGTCCCGAACCCCCAGTTCACGGTCACGCCCGCCAACATCGACACCACAGCGCAGGTATCCGAGTGGAGCAACGTGGCAACAGTGAACCCGCTGGACACGACCGGCAACTTCGCGAACGGCGCGAGCCAGCTCAGCGCCACCGTCTCGACGGCCGCGGCCACCTCGACGGCCAACGAGCTGGTGATCACCGACGACGGCTTGATCGAGGCGCAGGTCGGCCAGACGATCACCCATCCCGTCGGATGGAACAGCCTGGCCAACGATCCGACCGACGGATTCAACGCGGACTACCGCCTCGACCTTCCGGCCGCGATCGCGGGCGAGACCGTGACGGCCAGCGTCTCGACCAACTGGGCCCTGGTGATGGCCGCTTTCAAAGGTAGTGGCGGCGGCGCGGGCGTCGTGCTCGATCCAGGCTTCTACTACTTCAACGGATACGACGGCGCCGGATTTGCGACGGGCGGCGGCGTCTGCCTGAACGGGGGCACTCTGCTGGCGCGGGACGCCACCCTGGAGTTCGTCAACAAGGCGGGGTTCTCATCTGGCGACTGCACGCCCGGGGGCGGCGCCATCGCGTGCACCGGCGCCTGCCAGTTCGGTTCCACTCCCTGCTCGATCGCCGCGTGCCCACCCAACGCGGCCGACGACCCGGGCGCCACCCTGAGCTCCAACCAGACATGGTTCGCCGCGCCCTGCGGCCTGGCTCCGACCGGCGACGCGAGCTGCCCGGTCTCCGCCTGGTGCCCGCCCGGGGATCGCGCCTGCTCGAACGTCCTCATCTGGGCGCCAGCGACCAACACGGGGCAATTCGCCATCAAGGGCGCCGCCGCCAAACACTGGCTCCTGGGCTCCGTCTACTGGCCCGGGACCTGCACCGACACTGTGAACGGGACCTCGACCATCACGGGGACGCTTTATTGCGGCAACCTCTCGATCTCGGCGGCGGCGGGAGCGGGGACCGCGATCGGCGGCAACTACGGGATCGCGACCTCGCTCGTCGAGGCGATTCTCGTCGAATGAGTTGCACCAACAGGCGCACCATGCCAAGCTGCGAGCCTCACCTAGATGTCAATCGCCAGCCCTGATGTTTCCCGGCCGCGCCGGGGGCGTCTCTACATCGTCATCGGTGCCGTCCTCGCGGTACTCGCATTTGCCGCGGCCGCCGGCCTGGCAAGCCTCTCCCTGCTCCAGAAGAACACCACCGGGACGCAGGTGGTCGTGGCCCGGAACGACATCGGCTCGCGGACCAAGATCCAGGCGTCGGACCTGGAGCTGAGCACGATCAACCCGACGCCGAAAGAAGCGTTCACTCAGATCAGCCAGGTCGCCGGCAAGGGCGCCCGCGTCGACATTCCCGCCGGATCTCCCGTGACAGCCAACCTGATCGCCCCGGCGGGCGACCTCTTGAGCACCAGCGACGTGGCCTTCCTCCCCATCCCCTCGGGTTACGTCGCGCTCACGGTCCCGACGGGTGAGCTCGTCGGAGTCGGTGGCTATCCCCAGGTGGGCGACCGCATCACCATGCTCGCGACCATCAACACGTCTGTGTTCGGCGCCAGCTCGCCCGTTCCCGTCGTCCGGACTGTGTTCAACAACCTCGACATCATCAGGGTCGGTCCCGCCGCCGCACAGTCCGCCACAGGGGTCTCGAGCAGCCTCACCCTGCTCATGAACGGATGCGACGCGGAATACCTCTTCTGGCTTCTCAACAACGCGACCTTGAAGTACACGCTGGAGTCGTTCAAAGACTATGCGGCCGCCCCCAGCCAACCGGATCCCTCGTGCCCGAGCGTCACGTCTGCCGGTGGAGTCGGACCCAGGGAAGTGGACAAGCGCTGGCACTTCACCACGGGCTGACCGGTGTCGACCAGCGTCATCCTCATCGCGGCCGCAGCCGCGATCGGCATCGGATTGGTGATGTACGGGATCCTCGGTCCCGGAAGAGCTGCGGCCACCGCAGCGCCTACCTCTCGTGTCACGTACCGCACGCTCGCCGACGTTCGCGAGCAGCTGCGAAGAAGGTTTGAACCGACTGGTGCGCCGGTGTGGATCGCGGCGAACCAGAAGGTCAACTCGCTGGCGTCCGACCTGGCGAGCGCCGATCTCCAGCTTCGCCCTTATGAATTCCGGTTGGTCCAGGTTGCGGCCGCACTGCTGTTAGCCCTCATCGCGCTCCTCCGCTTCGGGATCGCGATTCCCGTCGTGATTCTTGCCATCATCGGCTTCGCCCTCCCCGCGCTCTACCTTCGCAACCGCCGCGGCCACCGTCTCGCGCAGTTTGAAACTGGTCTTCCACGCGCGATGGAGCTGATGGCCAACTCGATGAAAGCCGGCCAGTCGATCGCGCAATCCCTTCGCGCCGTGACCGAGAACGCGAGCCCGCCGGTGTCCGACGAGTTCGGGTTAGCCCGGCGTGAGATTGAGCTAGGCGCCTCGATCGAGAGTGCCCTCGGAAACATGGTCAAGCGAATCGGGAGCAGCGACCTGCGCCTGGTCGTCATGGTGATCACCATCCAGCACTCGGTGGGAGGCGACCTGCCCGCCATCCTGATCAGCCTTGGCGACACGATGAAGCAGAGGGCGGAGATGCGGGCGGAGGTCCTCGCCTCGACGGCGCAGTCGCGCGCTTCGTCTCTGATCATCACCCTGCTGCCGATCGCGGCGGCGATCGGCCTCTACTTCCTGGTACCCAACTACTTCCGGCCCATGTTCACGAGCCCGTTGGGCTGGTTCCTGATTGGCATCGCCGCTCTGATGTTGGGGATCGGAAACTTCATCATCCGCCGCCTCACGGCCATCACGTGAGCTGGCTCCCCATCCTTGTCGGCCTCGTCGCCGCGGCCGGTGTGTGGCTCCTGGCGGCTGGGATCGTGGCGTCGCGCGCCGGCGATCCGACGATGCTCGCCAGGCAGAGGCTCGCCCGCCAGGACATAGGTCTCGGCCAGAGCGCAGTGGCCCTGGAGCTCGAGAAGCCTTTCGTCGAACGCCTCCTGGCGCCCTCGCGACGCTGGTTTGGCCGGCAAATGAACCGCTTGACCCCCACCACGCAGGCGGCGAACTTCCGCCGCCAGCTCGACTTCGTCGGGGACCCGTTCGGTCTCGACCCCGCGGGACTGCAGGCGCTGCGCATTACGGCAGCCGCCGGTCTGGGCGCGCTCGGGGTGGCGTTCGGCGTGCTCATAGGGACTCCGTTTGCGATCGGCCTGGCGCTCTTGATCGGCGTGGCGTTCGGCTTTTACCTACCGGTGGTGTGGCTCGACCAGCTCGTGCGGCAGAGGCGAGCGGAGCTGGAGGCGGTGCTGCCGAACGCGCTGGACGTGGTGGCTATCAGCATGGAGGCCGGCCTCGGTCTCGACCGCGCTCTCGAGCAGCTCGTCCGTCACCAGGAGGGGCCGCTCACGCTGCTGGTGGCGCGCGCCCTTCGCGAGATCGAGCTCGGCCGCCCCCGCGCGGACGCCCTCGAGGATATGGCTGTGGCCACCGGTGTTGAGGACTTCACCTCTTTGGTGAAGGGCATCCTTCACGCGGAGCGCACCGGGGTGCCGATCGCCCGGACCATCGCCTCGCATTCGGCCCAGATGAGGGTCAAGCGCCGGCTCAAAATCCGGACCGAGGCTGCGCGGGCGTCGCTCAAGATCCTGCTTCCGACGGTCGGGTGCGTCTTCCCGACGCTGTGGCTGATCCTGCTTGGGCCGGCGCTGATCGTCGCGTTGAGCCTAGGGCACTAGCACGAGGTTCGATTTACCCCGCGGCCTGCTACGAGCCTCTACCTGAGGAAGGGATTGGTCCTTCGCTCGCGACCGATCGTTGTGGCAGGACCGTGGCCGCTGTAGACGATGTGGTCATCCGGTTGGGACAGGAGCTTCCCGTTGATGCCGAGCAGCAGCTCTTCTGCATTTGAGTTCGAGAAGTCGGAACGGCCAACCGAGCCGGCGAAGAGGGCGTCCCCGGTGAAGAGGTTGTCGCCGATCTTGAGAGTCACGCCACCCGGGCTGTGACCCGGCGTGTGCAGCACCTCGAACACCAGTGAACCGGCTCGAAACGTCTCCCCCTCGATCAAGCTCACCACGTTTCCGACAGGGCTCGTCGAGGCGCCGAACTCGCGGCGGAGCGGGCGACCTTCTGTGATGACGTGCCGCTCTGTCTCATGGACCGCGACGGGGATCGGCCCGAACGCTTCCAGCAGCGCAGCCAGGCCACCGACGTGGTCGACGTCGGTGTGCGTGAGCAGAATCGCCTTGACATTCGCCTTCCGCGTCCGTGCCAGCTCGACCATCAGCTCAGGCTCGAGATTGGCGTCGATGACGACCGCATCCCTGGTGTCCTCATCCTCGACGAGATACGAGTTTGTCCGGAACTGGCGGTCGGCCGTCGACTCGACTCGAAGCTTCATGACGCTTCGCGAGCGACGGTGTGCACGTCCTTCACGCCTTCGAGCTTTTCCATCAAGCGCGAGAGCTGCGCCAGCGAGTCGATCTCCACGGTGGTCGAGACGACCGCCGTCTTGTCGTCGTACACGTGAACTTCGAGCGAGGACATGTTGACCCGGTTCTCGGCCACCACGGTGGCGATGTCGCGAAGCAAGCCCTGCCGGTCCCAGGCCTCGATCTTGATCGCGACCGGATAGATGTGCGTAGCCTCCGAATCCCAGTCGACCGGCACTACGCGTGCCTGGTCCTGGGCGTTGACCGCGTTGATGCAATCGACGCGGTGGACGGTCACGCCCTTTCCACGAGTCGTGTAACCGACGATGGCGTCGCCAGGCACGGGCTGGCAGCACGGAGCGATCTTGGTCAGGATGCCTTTCTCGCCGCGTACGAGCACGCGCGGCGTCGGCTGGACGTTGGGAATGAGCGGAATCGGACGCAGGTCGCCACCTGGGGTGTCCAGGGTGAGCGCCATACGCATCACCACCGAGTGCGGTGAGAGGTCACCGTATCCAATCGCGGCCAGGAAGTCGTCGATGGCGGGGAACCGGTGCAGGTTTGCGATCTCGAGCAACTTTCCCTCGTCGAGGTCGGCGAGGTTGACGCGATGCATGCGGTGCAGCTCTTTGTCGAGCAGGTCACGGCCCTTGCCCACGTTCTCTTCGCGGCTCTGGCTCTTGAACCACTTACGAATGCGCTCCTTCGCGGACGCGCTCTTCACGAAGTTGAGCCAGTCGCGGCTCGGTCCGTGGGGTCCCTTGGAGGTGAGGATCTCGACGATCTCGCCGTTTTGAAGCTCGTAGTCCAGCGGCACCATGCGCCCGTTGACCTTGGCGCCGATGCACCTGTGTCCAACCTCTGTGTGGATGCGGTAGGCGAAGTCGACCGGCGTCGACTCGGCGGGCAGGTTCAGCACCTCGCCCTTGGGAGTGAACACGTAGACCTCGTCCTGGAACAGGTCGACCTTGACAGTGTCCAGGAACGACTCGGCGTCCCCCACCTCGTTCTGCCACTCGAGCAGGCTGCGGAGCCAGGACAGCTTCCGGTCGAAGCTCGCGTCCTTGCCCCCTTCCTTGTACGTCCAGTGCGCCGCAACTCCAAACTCGGCGACCCTGTGCATCTCGTGGGTGCGGATCTGGATCTCGATCGGCTCGCCTGTGTGCGTGATGACGGTGGTGTGGAGCGACTGGTACCCGTTTGACTTCGGCATCGCCACGTAGTCCTTGAACCGCCCGGGGACAGGCTTCCACAACGAGTGGACGACGCCAAGGACGCCGTAGCAGTCGCGCACGGAATCGACGTGCACACGGATCGCGGAAAGGTCGTAGATCTCTGAGAAGTCCTTGTTCTCGCGGGTCATCTTCTGCCAGACGGAGTAGATATGCTTGGGGCGCCCGGTGATCTCCGCCTGGATACCAACCTTCTCGAGCTCACGCGCAAGGATCTCTCGCAGGTCTGAGACAAGCGTCTCGCGATCGTGTCGCTTGCGCGCGATCCGCTTGACGACGTCCTCGTAAGCCTCCGGCTCGAGGTTGCGAAAAGCGAGATCTTCGAGCTCCCATTTGACCTGCCCGATTCCGAGCCGGTGCGCAAGCGGAGCGTAGATGTCGAGCGTCTCGCGCGAGATCTTGCGGCGCTTCACCTCGGGCAACGGGTCGAGGGTGCGCATGTTGTGCAGGCGGTCGGCGAGCTTGATGAGGACGACTCGAAGGTCCTCCGCCATCGCGACCATCATCTTGCGGATGTTCTCGGCCTGCTGCTGCTGGTCGGAGCGCAGCGCGATGCGGCCAAGCTTTGTGACCCCGTCCACCAGCCGCGCAACCTCAGGGCCGAACTCGCTTTCGACCTCGTCGGCGGTGAGAGCCGTGTCTTCCACCGTGTCGTGGAGCAGAGCGGCCGAGATCGTCTCTGCGTCGAGCTCGAGATCGGCGAGGATGGCGGCGACCTCCAGGGGGTGGTTGACATACTCCTCGCCGGACAGGCGGCGCTGTCCCTTGTGGGCGCTCGCGGCGCGCTCGTATGCCTTCCGAACCATCTGCTGACCCGTGGGATCGAGGTGGTCGGCGACGCGGAGAAGCTCTGAAACCGTCATCTGGTGGTAGCTGAGAAGTTTAGAAGGGCATCTCCGGCCCCCTGTGTATCTGGGTTCCTATTGGAGGACACGCTCCTAGACTTACCCATCGCCAGTGAACTCAGAACGAGCGACATTCGCGCTGCGGCTCGGGTTTTCGGCGGCGACCGCCGCGATGGTGCTGGTCGGGGCATCGCTGAACACGACCGGGCGCTCGGGCCTGGCGGCTTTCCTCGCCGTCGTCGCCGGGCTGCTCGCCCTCGCCTCAGGGACGCTCAACAAGAGTTGGCAGGGCTCGGTTCCCCTCGGGGGCGCCGCGGTGCTGGTGACCCTGCTGGCAAGCAGGTTCGACCTGCGCGATCCGAATCTCATCGCTCAGTTCGCCGGCCTTCTGCTCCTCGGCCTCGGCGGTTTCGTCGGGAGCATTGCGTATCGCAGCTTCGCGGGCGCGATCCGCTCCCACGCCAAAGAGCTCGAGGACGTGCGCATCGAGCTCCTGGCCAAGGAGCGGGCGTTCATGGCCGCGACGGCCGACGCGGACCACACTAAAAACCCTGGGGACATGGCCGCCTTCGGGATCATCGCGCGCGAGGCCGGCGCCGACTTCGCGTGCTATTACGCCTCGTCTCCCGATGGCAAGCAGTTCCTGCCCCAGCCACCGGGCATCGGTCTCGATCGCATTCATCCGATTCCCGTGCAGCGTCACGCTGAGAAGGCCGGACCACTGCTGAAAGCGATCGACTCCGGCAGGGAGTACATCGCCAATGGCCAGACCGGCCTGTCGGAGCTGGTCCATTACCTCCCGGACGACCTGCAGGTCGCTCGCCTGATGGCGGTGCCGATGCGCATCGGCGACCAGGTCGGCGGGTTCATTCTGCTCGGCAAGAAAACTGGCGAGTTCGATGACGACGACCGCCGGCTGGCGGTGACCCTGACCCTGCGCGCCGGCGCCCAGCTTGCGAGTGCTCACGCCGTCGCGATCTCGAGGCGGGAGTCCGCTCGTTACTCGCTGATGAACGAGCTCATCAAAGACGCCTCGGGCAAGACGATGGAGGAAACGCTCCAGCTCGTCCTCGACAAGGGCAAGCAGGTGATCCGCTACGACTCGGGCTCAGCGGTCCTCTTCCAGCCCGACGGTACGTACCTCGCGCTCGGCGCCAAAGGTGTCCCGTCAGAGGTCGAAGGGCCACTGTTGAAGGTTCGCGGCGGAGAAGCGGTCCTGCGGAGCCTCGTCGGCTCCGATGAGCACATCTACAGCGGGCTGCAGCCTGATGGGAACGGTGGAGGCCTCAACGAGGCGCTCACGCCCATCCACGGCAACGGCAGCGTCATCGGCGCGCTGTGCCTCGGGCGTAGAGGCGCGATCGGTTTTGCCCAGGGCGAGCTGGGCTTGCTGGACGAGCTCGGATCGATGGCCGCGGTCGTGCTCGAGAACTCGCGATTCCTGCAGGCCGCGACAGGCCAGGCGTCGAAGCTGGACACCGCACTGGACGCCCTGGGCGAGATCTCGCAAGCGCTGACCACCGTCACTCAGGGCAAGAAGGTGCTGGAGCAGAAAACCCTGGAGGCGGCGGTTCGCGTGACCATGAGCATGGCGGGGCTGCTCACTCGCACGACACCCGAGGGCATGCAGAAGGTGATCATGTCGCTCGGGTTTCCGGCCGAGGTCGACGCGCTCGTGTTTCAGAACGGCCAGGGTGTCGTCGGGGCGGTGATGCTCAGCGGTCGCTCGACTGCGGTTCCGGACGTCAGCGCGAGCTTCGACCTCCAGGCGCCTCCAGACCTCGTCACCTACGGTCTTCAGTCCGCGATCTGCGTGCCGATGCTGGAAGACGAGCACCTATGGGGCACCCTGTCGGTGTTCGCCACCAAGAAGCGCGACTGGACGGCGAACGACCAGCGCGTGCTGGCGACCCTGGGCAACCAGGGCGTCGTCGCGATCAGGAACTCCGAGCTCTACGACGACAACAAGCGCGACATCTGGGAGCTGAGGAACCTGCAGGAGGCGCTACAGGCGGCGACGTCGAGCAACGACCTGAATGTGGTGCTGCAGCAGGTGCTGGCCGGAGCGGCGAAGGCTTCGTCGGCGCAAATCGGGTGCCTTGCGCTCGAGGACAAGGGCAAGCTCGTGCTCAAGGGTGGGTTTGGCACAGACTCCACCACCGCGGAACGCCTGGCCCTTGGCCTGGGCGGCGACATCTGCCGCGACGTCATGAGCACCGGCACACCGGTGATGCAGGCGATGGAACATGAGGCCGGCGCCGACAGCCCGCTGAACCCCCGAGCTGTACTGTGCGTCCCGATCACCCTGCTCGGCAAGCCCCAGGGCGTGCTGTTCCTGGCCAACTACCAGGTTGGGCACGTGTTCACCGACGACCATCGCAAACTGCTCACGGAGCTGGCGACCCAGGCCGCGGTGGTGATTGAAAGCGCCCGCGTGTTCAAGGAGCGCGACGAAGACAACATAGCCTCCCTGGAGACATTCGCCAATTTTGTCGATGCCCGGGACCCTTACACGCGCGGCCACTCCGAACGCGTCACCCAGTACTCGCTGATGATCGCGCGCCAGATGAAGTACGCGCCGAACGATCCTTCTGCCTGGATGCGCCTGGAGCGCGGCGGCCGACTGCACGATGTCGGAAAGGTCGGGGTGCCCGACGAGGTCCTCCGGAAGGCGGGCAAGCTCACCGACGACGAATTCACGCAGATGAAGAAGCATCCAGAAATCGGCTTCAACATTCTGAAAAACCTGAAGAGGCTCTCAGACGAGCTCGTCATCGTGCGCTCGCACCACGAGCGTTACGACGGCAAGGGATATCCCGATCACAAGAAGGGCGCTGACCTACCGATGTTCTCGTGGATCGTCAGCGCGGCCGACGCGATCGATGCGATGACCTCAGACCGCCCTTACCGGAAGGGCATGTCTCTACAGATCGCGATCGACCAGGTGCGGACCGGCGCCGGGACGCACTTCCACCCGGACGTGGCCGAGGCGGTGCTCGACGCGGTCACCAACGGTACGTTCAAGCTGATCGCGCAGCAGTCCATGTACGCGGGCGCGCCGGCTGTCGGGGCTTTCGAGAACCCGACTCAATAGAACAGTTCTGAGTGGAGCCGCAGGCCGGATTACTCCGGCCGTCACCCCCGCACGCCACCTTCGAGACGCCTCCCAGACAACACGCAACGCGGAGGGGGTACTGCCGGGGAGGCGTGCCCTCCCCGCGCCTTTCTCAGTACGCCTTCGCCAGGGACACCCTGTGTTTCGCTGGTTTGCCGCAGACGAAGCATTTACCTGTGGGTTTCTCCTCCGCGTCGAGGGTGCGGATGGTTACGCCTCCCGCTTCGGCCTTCGCCCGCTCCTCACACTCGGCGTCGCCTGACCACGGCACCCACACGAAACCACCGCGCTCTTTGAAGTGCGCCGCCACCTCGTCGAGCGTCGAGAGCTCATAGGTGTTCTCTTTCCGGAACTCGTGGGCCCGGTCGAACAGCTTCTTCTGAAATGCGTCCAGCTCGTCCCTGAGGCGCTGAGCGATGCCTGACACCGGCACCGTCACCCTCTGCCGGGAGAGGCGGTCGACCATCTCCACCTGACCGGCGTCCGCGTCGCGCCCGCCGACGTTGAGGCGCAGCGGCACGCCTTTCAGCTCCCAGTGCGCGTACTTGTCGCCGGGCCGCTCGTCGCGCCAGTCCACGCGATGGCGGATGCCGCCCGCCTTCAGCTCAGGAGTCCAACCCCCGATGAAGGCCTCGACCTTGGCCCGGCCTTCGGCATCGCGATAGATGGGCACGATCACGACCTGGATGGGCGCCACGCGAGGGGGGACGACGAGGCCTGAGTCGTCGCCGTGCGCCATGACCAGGGCGCCGACCAGGCGGGTGCTGATGCCCCACGAGGTCGAATAGCAGAGCTCCTTCTCGTTGTCCTTGTTCGAAAAGGAGATGTCGTAGGCGCGGGCGAAGTTCTGCCCAAAATAGTGCGACGTGCCCATTTGCAGGGCCATACCGTCGCGCATCAGGCCCTCGAGGGTGAGCGTGTGCTCGGCCCCGGGAAAGGTTTCGGCGCGCGACTTCTTGCCGCTGAACACCGGGACGGCGAGCCAGTCCTCGGCGATCGAGCGGTAGTAGCCGAGGATCAGCTCCGCCTCATCGATCGCCTCCTGGGCGGAGGCGTGGAAGGTGTGTCCCTCCTGCCACCAGAACTCGCGGGAGCGCAGGAACAGGCGGGAGCGCATCTCCCACCGCACCACGCTGTTCCACTGATTTGTGAGCTTGGGCAGGTCGCGATGGCTCTGGATGTAACGACGGATGAGGTGCCCGATTATGGTCTCGGAGGTGGGCCGCACCGCAAGAGGCTCCTCGAGCTCCTCCATCGCGGCCCCCGCCTTCGTCACCCACGCCACCTCCGGCCCGAAGCCTTCGATGTGCGCCGCCTCTTTCACGAGCAGGTCTTGAGGTATGAGCAGAGGAAACGCCCAGTTCTCGTGGCCGCTCTCTTTGATCATGTCGTCGAAGGCCCGCGTGATGTTCTCCCACATGGCCCAGCCATAGGGACGCACGACCATCATCCCGCGCACCCCCGACCAGTCCGCCATCTCGGCCTTGCGGACGACGTCGGTGTACCAGCGGTCGAAGTCGACGGACATCTTGGTGACTTCTTTGACGAAGTCCTGCTGTTCTTCGGATTCCGGATTCATGCGAATAGCTCCCAAATCTTGATGAGTTGGATCACGACTCGATCAATGCCCGCGGATGCCCGCGGGCTAGCGCGGGAGCTGAGGCTCAGCCGCGATCGCGTCGATCTCGGCGAGCAGCACGGCGAGAAGCTCTTCCTGTGGCACGGTGCGGTAAAGCTTACCTTTCTTGAAAATCACGCCCTTGCCGCGGCCGCCTGTGACACCGATGTCGGCGTGACGGGCCTCGGCCGGCCCGTTCACCACGCAGCCCATGACCGCGATCGTGATCGGCACCTTGAGCCGGGCGATGTGAGCCTCGACTGCCTTGACCGTCGGCACCATGTCGTACTCGAGCCGGCCGCAGGTCGGGCATGCTACGAGCGTCGCGGTTTCGTTGCGGAAGGCAAGCGTCTTCAGGATCTCGTGGGCGACGCGAACCTCTTCGCGCGGATCTGAGGTGGCGAGCGAGACGCGGATCGTGTCGCCGATGCCCTCCGCGAGCAGGATGCCCATCCCGACCGCGCTCCGGATGCTCCCCGCCTCAACCGGGCCGGACTCGGTGACCCCCAGGTGGATCGGATACGAGCGCACCGCCGCGAACTTGCGGTTGGCCATGATGTTCGTCCAGACGTCGGTCGACTTCAACGAGACCTTGATGAAGCCCGGGCCGTAGTCGAGCTCTTCCAGGATCTTGCAGTGGCCGAGCGCGACCTCGACCATGCGGTCCGCGGTCTGCTCACGGTTGTCGCGGTCGATCGCGTGCTCCTCGCGCATGCTCTTGTGCACCTCTTCGGGCAGCGAGCCGGCGTTGACCCCGATCCTGAACGGGATCTGCCTCTCCTTGGCGGCGTTGACGACCTTGATGACCTTGTCGCGATCGGGGATGTTGCCCGGGTTGAGGCGGAGGCACGCGACGCCGGCCTCGATCGCCATCAGGGCCAGCGTGTGGTCGTAGTGGATGTCGGCGATCACGGGGAGCGGCGAGCCCTTGACGATCTCCTTGAGGGCCTCGGCAGCCTCGTGGTCTGGAACGGCCGGGCGAACGATCTCGCAGCCGGCCTCCTTGAGCTCGTGGATCTGGCGGAGGGTCGCCTTCACGTCGCGGGTGTCCGTCTTGGTCATGGTCTGGACGGCGATCGGAGCGGCACCGCCGATGACCACGCCTCCGACGTTGACCGGGATCGACTTGCGGCGGGTGACCATCATCAGTGGATCCCGGGGAACTGGCCCGACGCGATCCGCTGGATGTCGAGGAAGGTGATCACCGCGGCGATCCCGAGCAGCGCGACCAGTCCGATCCGCTGGAGGTTGAGCTCGGCGTTCCTGTCGAACGGTCGTCTGCGCAGCGCCTCGATCACGACCACGACGATGCGCCCGCCATCGAGCGCCAGGAGCGGAAGGAGGTTCGTGAATCCAAGCGCGACCGAGAGCAGCGCCACAAGGAGGACATACGTGGGCGGGCCCTGGCTTACCGCCTGAGCGGCAGTGTCGGCGATTCCAATCGGGCCCGTCAGACCCTCGCGGCCCAAAAGGCCACCCGGAACCTGGCCCGAGACGAGCGACCACAGGCCCTGGACTATGTTGCCGGTGGCGACGAAGGGGAACTCCACGCCGTTGACGACCGCGGTCTGGACCGTCGCGAGCTGCCTCGGGATCCCGACCCCGATGAGGCAGTTCTTGCCCTGCGCGTCGCACTTCGGCATGACCGAGTAGCTGAAGGGCTGCCCGTTCGCGTGGACGCCCGAGAGGGTGAGCGGCGCGCCGGGCGCTTGCCCCTCTATCTGTCCGACGAGGCCGGGAGAGTTGAACGGAATTCCGTTGACCGCGTGAATGCTGTCGCCGACCTGGATCCCGGCCGCGGAGGCCGGCGAATCAGGGGCGACGCTGAAGATCTTGCCGGGGTCGGTGTTGAGCTGGGTCAGCCCGAAGCCGGTGATCAGGAGCATCGCGACCAGGAAGTTCGCCGCGGGGCCGCCGGCCAGGATCACGATCCGCTGCCACGCGGGCTTCGAGTGAAAGCCGTTCGCAGCCTCGAAGTCGCCCGCTTCCATGCCCCCCATCCGGACGTAGCCGAGGATCGGGAACGCCCGCAACGCGTAGAGCGTCCCGCCCCTGGTGACCGACCACAGCTTGGCGCCGGCCCCGACCGAGAACTCGATCACCCGAACCTTGAAGAGCTTGGCGAACAGGAAGTGCCCTCCCTCGTGCGGCGCGATCAGGAGGAGGAACATGCCTCCGACGCCGACGACGTACAGAACCGCGGTCACGAGCTGGCTCATCTGGACCCCAATTTACCGGAGTGTGCACCCGATCCTTTGACGTACTCCCTCGCCCAACGGTCGGCCTCAAGAATGTCTTGCAGCTCGTCGCCGCCGCCCGGGAAGGCGTCAAGGGCCCGCTCCACCGCCCGCACGATCCCGCTGAACGGGATTTCCCCGGCCAGGAACGCGCTCACCGCCTCCTCGTTGGCGGCGTTGAGGACCGCCGGGCGCCCATGGCCGGCCGCTGCCGCCTCACGGGCGAGACGAACGCTCGGGAACCTCTTCTCATCCAAAGCGTGGAACTCGAGCCCGCTCAACTCCGCGAGCGGGGTCGGCAGCACGGCGTCGGGGAGGCGCTCCGGGTAGCACAGAGCGACGGAGATCGGCAGGCGCATGTCGGGGCGGCCCAGCTGCGCCTTCAACGAGCCGTCTACGAACTCGACCAGGGAGTGGACGACGCTCTGCGGGTGGACGCAGACCGTGACCTGGTCGAGCGGCATGCGGAACAGGTGGTGAGCCTCGATGACCTCGAGCCCTTTGTTCATCAGCGTGGCCGAGTCGACGGTGATCTTCGGGCCCATCGACCACCGCGGGTGGTTGAGCGCCTGCTCGACCGTCACCTGGTCGAGGTCAAGGTCCGGATGGGCCCAGAACGGCCCGCCGCTGGCGGTGATGATCAGCCGCCGCACCGATTCGCGGCTTTCGCCCCACAGGCACTGCCAGATCGCGCTGTGCTCCGAATCGACTGGGCGTATGCCGGTGTCGCCGGCCAACTTCATGACCAGCTCGCCTGCCATGACGAGGACCTCTTTCGTGGCCAGCGCGACCTGCTTGCCTGCTTTCAGCGCGGCCATCGTGGGCGCGAGGGCGCGCGCGCCAGGGATCGCGACGACCACCAGGTCGCAGCGCGGGTCGGTGACCATCGCCTCGACCCTCGCGTCGAACTCAGCGTCGCCGGACTGCCCCTGCACGATGTGCTCGGCCGTTCGGCGCGTCGACCGGCGGCCTTCAGTCAGGCCGAACAGGCGCAGGCGCGAAGGGTTGCGATCGATGACGTCGAGCGTCTGCTGACCGATCGATCCGGTTGCGCCGAGCACCGCCACGTTGATCGGAGCCCTCATGAAAGTAGGTGAAACACCATCAGGTAGAAGTAGACGAGGATCGGTGGGAACAGGATCGAGTCGAGCCGGTCCAGCACGCCGCCATGTCCAGGGATCAGGTGAGAGGAGTCCTTCACCTCGGCGATTCGCTTCATCTGGGACTCGACGAGATCGCCCAGCTGGGAGCTGACCCCGACGAGCAGTCCCAGCGCGATTGCATGCAGAGGAGAGATCCCGATCACACCCGAAACTCCGATCAGCATCACCGCCAGGGAGCCGACCACGCCGGCGATCGCGCCCTCCAACGTCTTGTGCGGGCTGATCGCCCTGAAGAACGGATGCCTGCCGATGCGGCTCCCCACCAGCAGCGCGGCCGCGTCGCACGCGACCACGGCGAAGATCGTGAACAGCGCCCACACCAGGCCGTTCGCCTTCGAGGTGTACAGCAGCAGGTAGTAGTTGAACGGCATGCCGATATAGAGCGCGCCGGCCATGCCCATCGCCCACCGGCCGAGGCCCTGGCGACGGCCTGGCACGAAGAGAAACGCGGCCAGGCCGCCGACGAGGGCCAGCGCGAGCACCGCATTGACATCGATGTTCTTGAGCAGGGTGCCGCTGTAGGCGAAGAAACCGCCAAGTGGAAACAGCAGCCAACCTGGAGCGCGGGAGCCCATCCCTTCGGAGAGTCCGATGAACTCCCACAGCGCCAGCCCGGCCAGGATGAAAACGAGTAGGTAGGCGCCATAGGGCCGGATCAGGGCCAGGCCGATGACGAGCCCGAGGATGACGAAGGCGCTGAGAATCCGGACCGTCAGGGCGCTCGGCTTCCAGCCGCGAGCCAGCGATGCCATGCGTGTGGTCAAGTCAGCTCGCCCCGGCTGCCAGCTCGTCATCGGGCCTGCCGCCGAATCGCCGGACGCGTGATGCGTAGTCCGCCAGCGCGGCCTTGAGGTCTTCAGCGTCAAAATCCGGCCACAACGTCTCAGTGACGAGCATCTCCGAGTACGCCGATTGCCACAGCAAGAAGTTGCTCATGCGCCGTTCGCCGGCGGTGCGGATGATCAGGTCGGGGTCGGGCAGGTCTGGGTTGTAGAGGCGCGACGCGATCGCCGCCTCGTCCACCTGGTCGGGTGTGAGTCCGTCGGCCACGAGCTTCTTCACCGCGTCGACGACCTCGGCGCGCCCGCCGTAGTTGAGGCATACGTTGAGCACGCCGTTGGTGTTCGCGGCAGTCCGCTTGACCGCCTCCTCGAGCCGGTCGCGCATGCGCGCCGAGAGATCATCGCGCCGGCCGCTGACGACGATGCGCACGCCGCGCCTGTGCATCTCGTCGATCTCGCGCAGCATCGTTTCGTGGAACAGACGCATGAGGGCGCGCACCTCGGCCCGCGGCCTTGACCAGTTCTCTGTCGAGAACGCATAGATCGAGAGAACGTTGACGCCCAGCTTCTCGCAGGCATCCAGCACGCGCTTGATGGCGCGCACCCCAGCCCGGTGGCCGAAGCTCGCAGGGCGGCCGCGCCGGCGGGCCCAGCGACCGTTGCCGTCCATGATGATCCCGATGTGGCGGGGGACCTGGGGGTCCAAAGCCAGCACAGCGTACCGAGTGTGCTTCGGTACGGAACAGCGCCGCACCGCCCCCCACCCTAACCCTCCCCCTGCGGGGGAGGGGATACGTTCTCAGACTTCCATGACTTCTGATTCTTTGCGGGCGGCCAGGGCGTCGACTCTTTCGATCTGGGATTCGGTGATCTTCTGCAGCCGGGCGGTGCCACGCTTGGCGTCGTCCTCGGCGACCTCGCCCTGCTTCTGCATCTGATCGATGCGATGCACCTCGTCGCGACGGACGTTGCGAATCGCCACTCGCGCCTCCTCTGCCTTCTGGCGCACGAGCTTCACGTACTCGCGGCGGCGCTCCTCGGTCAGCGGCGGAATCGGGACGCGGATGACCTGTCCGTCGCTGGCTGGGTTCAGACTCTGATCGCCCGAACGTAGCGCCTTCTCGATGGCCCCGATCTGGCTCTTGTCGTACACCTGCACGACGAGTAGCCTCGCTTCGGGCGCGCTGATCTGCGCAAGCTGGTTCAGCGGGGTCGGCGTGCCGTAGTAGGGGACCATCACCCTGTCGATGAGCGCCGGGTTGGCGCGACCGGTGCGTATGGAGGTGAGGTCGGTGCTGAAATGCTCGACCGACTTGGACATCTTGGTCTCCGCGTCGCGGAGGACTGGATCGATCACGACGGGACGTGAGGCCGGCGGGCCGACCGAGAGATTTGGCGGATCGGCGGCGGAGATGGGAGGAGCCGACGAGCACCGGAGCGAGCGCATCCGTTGATGCGTGAGCGAGGAGCGCAGGAGGCGACGCTGCAGATCAGCCGCCTAGACGCCGAAGATCCGGTTGGCATCGCCGGCCTCACGTCCCTGCGCCTGAGACCAGCGTGCCGATCGTCTCGCCCATCACGACCCGCTCGATGTTTCCTGGAACCAGGAGGTTGAACACCACGATCGGCACGTTGTTGTCCATGCAGAGGGTCAGGGCTGTGTTGTCCATCACCTCGATTCCGCGGTTGAGCACCTCCAGGTAGCCCAGCTGCTCGAACTTGATCGCGGCCGGATCGAGCTTCGGGTCGGCGGTGTAAACGCCGTCCACCTTCGTCGCCTTGAGGATGACGTTGGCTTCGATCTCGACCGCGCGCAGCGCGGCGGTGGTGTCGGTCGTGAAATACGGGTTGCCGGTGCCCGCGGCAAGGATCACGACGCGGCCCTTCTCGAGATGGCGCACCGCGCGCCGCCGGATGTAGGGCTCGGCCACCTGCGGCATCTGGATCGCCGTCATCGTGCGGGCCGGGATGCCAATCCGCTCGAGCGCGTCCTGCAGCGCCAGCGCGTTGATCACCGTCGCCAGCATGCCCATGTAGTCACCGGTGGCTCGATCGAAGCCGAGCTCGCTCGCGGCCAACCCGCGGAAGATGTTGCCGCCGCCGACGACCAGCGCGATCTGCACGCCCATCTCGTGGACTCGCTTGACCTGGTTCGCGATCGTCTGGACGACCTGAAGGTCGATGCCGTAGTCGCGAGCCCCGCCGAGGGCTTCACCGCTCAGCTTGAGCAGGATGCGGTTGTACTTCGGCGAGCCGTCTCCGATTTCCACGCCTTCAACTTTGCGGATCAGTTCGTTCAGGACTCCCTGATGTTAAATCGCGCGAAGCGCCGGACCGTGATGTTTTCCTGGAGCTTGGAGATGTGCTCAGCAATGTATTGCTGCACGGTCAGGCTCGGCTCGCGGAAGTATGGCTGCTCCAGGAGACAGCTCTGCTTCAGGAAGTTCTCGACCTGGCTCTCGACGATCTTCGGGATGATCTGCTCCGGCTTGCCGTCCTGCAGCGCCTTGGCTTCGAAGACGTTCTTCTCGGACACCAGCATGTCGTCCGGCACGTCCTCGCGCGCCACCCAGCGCGGCTCATAGCCGGCGATCTGCAACGCGATCTCCTTGGCCAGCTTCCGGAACTCGGCGCCCTTGGCGACGAAGTCCGTTTCGCAGTTGACCTCGACCAGGACGCCTACCTGCGGCGGATAGCCGTCGCCGGTGTTGTGCAGGTATGCCTCGACAACGCCCTGGCCGGTCGCCCGGCCGGCGCGCTTGCCCGCCTTGGCTATGCCTTTCTCGCGCAGGATCGTGTACGCCTTCTGGAGGTCGCCTTCGGCCTCCACCAGCGCGTTCTTGCAGTCCATCATGCCGGCGCCCGACATCTCTCTGAGCTGCTTGATCAGCTCCATGGGAACGTCCGCCACCTAGCGGGCCTCCTCTTCGTCCGCGGAGCGAACGAACTCCTCCTCGGAGACGGTTGGCAGGTAGTCTTCCTCGTCCTCGAGGTATTCCTCGATCTCCTCGTAGCGAGGCGTCTCGAGGAACTCGCGCTCCTCGACCTCCGGCAGGATCTCGCCACGCGCCTGGGCTTCCTGGCGACCTTCCTGGCATGCGTCGGCGATCTTGCCCGTGAGCAGCTTGACGGCGCGGATCGCGTCGTCGTTGCCCGGGATGACGTAGGTGATCAGGTCGGGGTCGCAGTTCGAGTCGGTGATGGCGATGACCGGGATCTTCAGCCGGTTCGCCTCGGTGACGGCGATATGCTCCTTCCGGGGGTCGACCACGAAGATCGCACCCGGCAACCGCTTCATGTCGGCGATGCCGTCGAAGTGGAACATCAGCCGGTCGAGCTCGTCCGTGAGGCGCTTCGCCTCCTTCTTGGACATCTGCTCGAACTGGCCCTCCTGCTGCATCTTGCGCAGCTCCTGGAGGCGCTCGATGCGCTTTTTGACAGTGCTGAAATTGGTGAGCATCCCACCCATCCAGCGCCGGTTGACGAAGTACATGCCGCAGCGCGCGGCCTCGGTCTGGATGGTTTCCTGCGCCTGCTTCTTCGTGCCGACGAAGAGGACCGGCCGCCCGCTCGCCGCCACGCTGCGCGTGAAATCCCAAGCCTCGTCGAGCAGTTTCACGGTCTTCTGCAGGTCGATGATGTGGATGCCGTTGCGCGCCGTGAAGATGTAGGTCTTCATCTTCGGGTTCCAGCGGCTGGTCTGGTGCCCGAAGTGGACGCCCGCCTCCAGCAGCTGCTTCAAGGTCACTTGTGACACGTTGGATCGCCTCCCTGTTGATCTTCCGCCCGGTTCCGGCCTTCGAGTGAAGGACAGGGGCTTTGCCCCGGGCGTGCTAACTCAGTCGCTTTGACTGGCTTCGGGAGTATACCCAGCTCGGGCCGGCGGCAAGCTAAAGGCCGCCCGGGAACCGACCCGCGCAAACGCCGCTGGCGGTTGCGGCGAGGGGCTCGACGGTGGCCGTGACCTGCAGGTTGCCGGGCGTCTCGGCCGGGAACTGGATCACCGCATCCGGCGCGAGCAGATGATCCTCGTCGATCCAGAGGCAGGCGGAGTGTCCGGCGACTGTGGCGTACGGGCCGGGACCCAGCTGCACGATGCCGGTTGCGGGAGGAGGCGCTCCGACGCCCGCGCCGGCCGCGAACAGGATGCTCTGGCCGGCCGGTGACAGGCTTGTCATCGAGTACCCACTCCCGGTGGAGCCCGGCCCGGTGACGCTCAGCACCTTCCCCGTCCAGTCGTAAAGAGTCGTCACCCCATTGTTGTCGGCGCATCCGACGCCGGCCGCGGACGGCCAGTAGCTCAACGTGCAGGCGTTGGCCCGGATCGTGGCCATCCTCGCCGCCGACGAAGCGTTGGCGACGTGCCATTCGGAGGGAGTCAGGCCGGCCGGCTCGAATGTGCAGGCAGGGACCACCGCCATCACGATCGCGCCCTGGTGCCATCCCATCGGCCACAGGGTCGATCCGGCCTTGCTCTTCGGAGTCGAGCTTGTATAGATGTCGGTGTGATGACCGCCGCCGTGGAGGTCCTCGACATAGAGGCGGAGGCCGATCGAGGTCGACCCGGAAAGGTCTTCGACCAGGACCGCGATCTTCTGGTCGTCCGGGCTGACCGAGAAGAAGCTCACGGTCGTCGGGCCGCCGGGCACAGTGGTCACGTCCGCCGCGCTGCCAGGTGGGACCACCTCGCGGATCTTGGTGTCGCCATCCCGGAAGTAGACCTCGTCGGAGGAAGCGGAGACGGCGGGTGGCGCCAGCACGCCGTCGTGCGCCGTCGAGCAGAACTGAACCGAGGACGGGGCCATCGCAACGGTCGAGGACACGGTGGCGTCCGGATTGACCAGCTCCAACATTCCGGCGGAGATGATCAGGCCATACGTCCCGGTGAGCGGCCCGGCGCTCGGTGAGGCGGTCGGCCCGCTCGAGGCCGACGCGGTTGGGCGGGTCGACGGCGACGCGAACGGATTGGAAGAGTTAGATCCTCCCCCACACGAGAGGACCAGCAGAGCCGACCCCAAAAGAATTGCGCCGCGGCGCATAAGGCCGAACTTTAAGGCCGCGCGGCCTCTAGGAGGCTTCTTTCTTCAGACCCTTCGGTCCCGGACAGGCCGGGTAGTCCGAGCAGGACTTGAACATCCCGTACCGGCCGCGGCGTTCGACCATCGGCTTGCCGCAGATCGGACACGGCTCGTCCAGGAGCTTCGGCCCCTGGCCCACCTTGCCGTCCTTGCCGATGTTGGCGCGGTACTTGCACTCGGGGTAGCGCGAGCAGGCTACGAACGGACCGTATCGGCCCGTCCTTTCCACGAGATCACCCTCCCCACACTGGGGGCACTTCTCACCCGTCGGCTTGGCCTCGCTCTGGGCCGCATCTTTCTTGATGTACTTGCAATCGGGGTAACCCGAGCACCCAATGAACTCGCCATACCTTCCGGTACGCAGCTGCAGCGGCTTGCCGCAGGTCGGGCACATCTCCTCGAGCAGCTTCGGCTGCGGAGGCTCGCCGTCGGGCGTCAACGCACGCCGGAACTTGCACTTGGGATATCGCGAGCAGCCCATGAAGGGCCCGTACCGGCTCGCCTTGCGCACGAGGTGTCCCTCGTTGCAAAGGGGGCAGACCTCGTCGGTGTCGGCCGGCGTCGCCTCCTCAGCGGCGGTCAGCATCTTCTGCAGCGGACCGTAGAAGTCACTCACGACCGGGACCCATTCCTCGCTGCCCTTCTCGACCTCGTCGAGCCGCTTCTCCAGCGTCGCCGTGTAGTCGTCGTCCGAGATCACCTTGAAGTGGTCGACCATGATGGTGTTCACCGCTTCGCCGATGCGTGTCGGGTGGAGCCTGCGCTCCTTCAGCTCGACGTAGCCGTGGTCCTTGATTGTCTCGACGATCGGGGCGTAGGTCGACGGGCGGCCGATGCCACGCTGCTCCAGCTCGCGGATGAGCGTCGCCTCGGAGTATCGCGGGGGCGGCTGGCTGAAGTGCTGCTCCGGCTTGATCCCGTGGTAATCGAGATTCTCGCCGTCCGCCAGCTCAGGAAGGTCGGCCTCGCCGTTCTCCTCTCGCGGCCAGATCTTGTAGAACCCGTCGAACGCCAGCACCGAGCCATTGGCCCGAAAGACGTACTCGCCACCCTCGATCTCGACCTGCGTCTGGTCGTACACGGCCGGCGCCATGCGGCTGGCCACGAAGCGCCTCCAGATGAGGTCGTAGAGCTTGAACTCGTCGGCGCTCAGGTACTGCTTGATGGAGTCGGGGGTCCTACTGACGTCGGTGGGACGGATCGCCTCGTGTGCGTCCTGCGCTCCCGGGCTCGCCTTGACCGCCCTCGCAGTCCCGGTGTACTTGTCGCCGTGCTTGTCCTTGATCCAGGCGTTGACCCGGGTCTCCGCCTCGGCTGAGATGCGCGCCGAGTCCGTTCTCATGTAGGTGATCAGGCCGGTCGAACCCTCGGCCCCCAGCTCGATCCCCTCATAGAGGTTCTGCGCGATCCGCATCGTGCGGCGCGGGGCAAAACGCAGGCGGCTGGATGCGTCCTGCTGCAGGGTCGAGGTGATGTAGGGCGCATTGGAGCTCTTCGTCCGGCGCTTCTTCTCCACGCCGATGACGCGATAGCTCGCACCTTCGAGCTTGCGGAGTATCTCCTGGGCGTCGGCCTCGGTCTTGACCTCCAGCTTCGTGTCGGCATCCCCTGCGGCCTCCCCGCGCTGGCGGTTCAGCCTGGCCAGGAAGTGCGCTTCGGCCCCTTGCCTGGAGAGTTCGGCGTCGATCGTCCACGACTCGACCGCGACGAACTTGCGGATCTCCTCTTCGCGGTCGACCACGAGCCGAAGTGCGACCGAGGAGACGCGTCCCGCGCCGATCCCCTTCTGCACCTTGGCCCACAGGAACGGGCTCAGGCGGTAGCCGACCAACCGGTCCACGACCCTTCGCGCCTGCTGGGCGTTGACCAGCCGCATGTCGATCTCCCGCGGCGCTTCGAGCGCCCGGCGGACCGCGTCGGCGGTGATCTCGTGAAACTCGATGCGCCTGGGCGAGCGCAGGTTCAGGACCTCCGACAGATGCCAGGCGATCGCCTCGCCCTCGCGGTCAGGGTCGGAGGCGAGGATGACCCCGCTCCCGTCCTTTTTGACGGCCGCCCTCAGCTCGTTGATCGTCTTACGCCGGCTCTCGACCACCTCGTAGTGGGGCTTGAAGCCGGCCTCGACGTCCACGGCGAGCTCCTTCCCGGGCAGGTCACGGACGTGCCCCATCGAGGCGAGGACCTCGAAACGGTCACCCAGGAACCGCTTCAAAGTCTTCGCCTTCGCGGGGGATTCGACGATGATCAGGCCTTCGCTCACAGCACCTCTTTATTCCCAAACGGTCCGCTTTAATCCGCCGACCGGGTTCTGGGCGGGCAATCCTACGCCCGTTTCTGGCCATTGCGCAATGCCCGTACGTAGCCGTCCTCGTGACGGCGCACAGCGCCGTCCAGCTCGAGCGCCGTCAGCCTACCGAGCACTTCGGAGACCGGGAGCTGCAGTTTGCGGGCGATCTCGGCTGCATTTAGAGCGAGCACGTCGGAGAGGTGGGATAGGATGCCGTCCCGGCCCCGCGGGAGCGACACTCCAAGGCTGGGAGGCGGCGCCAGCGGATCGTCGAGGACCTCCTGGGTGGCGCCCAGGGCCGCCAGCACGTCGCGCGCATTCTGGACCAGGGCTGCCCCGTCCCGGATGAGGCAGTGGGTGCCAACCGAGAGCGGCGAGAACACGCTTCCCGGCACCGCCATTACCTCTTTATGCAGGTCGAGCGCGGCTTCGGCGGTGATCAGGGCGCCCGACCGCTCGGCGGCCTCGACCACGACGACCGCGTCGGACAGGGCCGCCATGGTCCAGTTGCGCGCTGGAAAGTTGTGCCGTCGTGGAGCGGTGCCATCCGGGAACTGGCTCACGAGCGCGCCGCCCGCGGCGAGGATCTCCTCCGCCAGCCGGCTGTGCGCGGCGGGGTACACGATGTCGACCCCGGTACCCATCACGGCGACGGTGACCCCGCCGGCGACGAGCGCGCCCCGGTGCGCGGCGGCATCGATGCCGAGCGCCAGCCCGCTGATGACGATGACGCCCGCCCGCGCCAGGTCAGCCGCGAGCTGCTCGGCCACGGCCTCCCCGTAGGGCGACGGGCGCCTCGATCCCACGATGGCCACACGAGGGCCTTCCGGAGGCGGCCACTTACCCCTGGTGCGGAGCTCGGCCTGTTCAGGCCGCAATGTCTTGAAGGCGGTAGCCGAGTGCTTCGAGGATGTGGTTCTCACCGATGTGGTCCGAGCCCTCCAGGTCCGCAGCGGTCCGGGCCACTCTCCAGGCCCGATGGAACCCGCGGGCCGTGAGGCCTTTCTGCTCGGACCAGCGCTCGAGCGCCCGCCGCGAAGCCGGCTCCAGGCCAGCCAACTTGCGCAGCCGCGCGGGCTTCAGCTGGCAGTTGAGGCAGTCTTGGCGATCGAGCTGCCGGCGCCGCGCGGCGACCACCCGCGCGCGCACCGGCGCCGAGCCTTCGCCGGTGGGTTCCGAGGCCAGGGTCTCCAGCTTCACGCGCCGGACGCCCACCTTCAGGTCGATCCGATCGAGGAGCGGACCTGAGAGCCTGCGCTGGTAGGAATCGATTCCACCCGGCGTGCAGCGGCAGCTTCGAATCGAATCTCCCGCCCAGCCGCACGGACAAGGATTGGTCGCTGCGACCAACGTGAACCGGGCGGGGTATGACACCGAGCCCGCCGACCTCGTGATGGCCACCCGGCCCGTTTCGAGGGGCTGCCGCAGCGCCTGAAGCACGGGGGCCTGAAACTCGGCCAACTCGTCGAGGAACAGCACGCCGTGGTGGGCGCGACTGATCTCACCCGGCTGCGCGAGGCCCGATCCGCCACCGATCAGGCCGGCCATCGACACGCCATGGTGCGGCGCTCGAAACGGCCTGGTCCAGTCCAGCGGACCTCGCCCCTGCAGCTCGCCAAGCAGGCTGCGGACCTGCGCAACCTCGAGCGCCTCGTCCAGCTCCAGCGGCGGCAAGATGCCCGGCAGGCACCGAGCCAGCATGGTCTTGCCGGCGCCGGGCGGGCCGCTGAGCAGGAGGTGATGCCCGCCCGCCGCAGCGATCTCGAGCGCCCGCCTGCCCTCCTCCTGGCCATGAACCTCTGCCAGGTCGTGCTCCCACAACCCTGGGTCGGACATGGCTTCGGAGCCACCAGAGACGTACGGCTCGATCGCCGCAATGCCGAGCAGGTGGTCGACCACCCCCTTGAGGGTCGCGCACGGCGTCACGGCGAGCCCGTCGACCAGCGAGGCTTCCGCCGCGTCGGCCGCCGGCACGAAGAGACGCTCGAAACCCAGCATGCGCAGGCCGCGGGCTGCGACGAGGATTCCGTCGACGTGCCGCACAGAACCATCGAGTGCCAGCTCGCCCATGAACGCCGTGTGCGGCGGCGGCCTCTTGCCGGCACGCGCAAGGGCGATCGCGACAGCGATCGGCAGGTCGAGGGCGCTCCCTTCCTTGCGCAGCTCGGCGGGCGCGAGGTTGACGGTCAGGCGCTGGCCGGGAAACTCCAGCCCGCTGTTCTTGATCGCGGAACGCACCCGTTCGCGAGCCTCTTTGACTGACGTGGCCGCGAGCCCGACCAGGAAGAACTTGACCTCACCATGAGCGATATCCGCCTGAACTTCGACCGTGCGAACGTCGAAGCCGACGAGTAGGCACGACTGGACCGATCCGAACACGGCGCCGACGCTAACGGGATCGGGAAGCCTTGGGAGCCCTGCTTGTTAAGGCGCTACGGCCGTCCAGCTGGTGCGGCTCAGAGTGAAAGCGGTCGCCGACGGCTGGCCGGCGAGCGAGTTGAGGCTGAACGGGTATGTGACGTTCACCGTGACTTTGAGACCGCCGCTTTGTGACACAGCCGTGCAGGTCGCCGTACCCGGACCCATGAAGCTTGTGGCCGAGCATGTCGGGCGTTTGCGGGAGTGTCAGGCACCCAGGAAACCGGCAACCTCGTCGTGGAACGCTTGACGCTGCTCGAAGACCACCATGTGTCCGGCGTCGGGGACTATGACCTCACGCGCCCCACGGATCGCCGCGCTGATCTCGTGGGCGCAAACCGGGCCGCAGATGAAGTCGTCCTCTCCGGTTATGACCAGGGTCGGGGCAGTGATGTGTGACAGGCGGCTCCGCAGGTCGAGATTGGGGAGCTCGCTGCCGAACGCGCGCTGAGCATCGCCGTTGATGGGGTCCGAACGGAACGTGTCCAGGTAGGCGGCCTCCGCCGGACCGAAGCGCGCGAAGTAAAAAGGCATGCCGCGCATCGCGTTGTCCCGAACCTGTTCGTCGGTCGCTGAGTCCAGCTCTTCCTCGGAAGCCGCGATCGCGTCCGGGTACCAGGCCTCTGTGGACCTTTTCTCCCTGCCCGCCTTCGTCGCCGCCTCCTGCTCGGGGCCGAACCGCGGAAGGGTCACGGCCAGGACGAGGCGGCCCACGCGGCCCGGATGGGCCGACGCGTAAGCCTGCGCCACGACGCCGCCGTGGGAGTAGCCCAACAGCAGCATCTGTTCGAACCCCAGATGATCGCGCAGCTCCTCCAGGTCCGAGACATAGTCGTCGAGGTGATAAGCGCCCAGATCCGCCGGCCGGTCGGAGGCACCCGTGCCGCGCGGGCTCAAGATCACGAGAGTGTGGCGATCCCCTAGACCGGCCACGTCCCCCAGGTAGCTGGTGGAGAAACCCGGACCACCCGGGTGGACGACGAGCACCGGCCCGGTTCCAGTTCGCCGGTAGGTCAGCTCGCGACCGTCTGTCGTTGTGAATTTAACGTCCACGTTCCCCTCCCGGCGCGGCGCGCCGACCTTCACTCCTCCAGGAAATCCGCGACCTCGTCGTGGAAAGCTTGCGGCTGCTCGACGAAGACCATGTGGCCAGAGTCACCGACGATCACCTCGCGCGCGCCGGTGATCGCGGAACTGATCTCCGCAGCGCAGACCGGGCCGCAGATGAAGTCGTCGTCGCCGGTGATGACCAGTGTCGGCGCTGTGATGCCTGGGAGCCTGTTCCTCAGGTCGAACGTGTTGAAGATCTTCTCGTTGAAGAGCTTCAGCGCATCGGCGTTGATCGTCTCGGAGCGAAGGGTGTCGGCGTAGCCGGCCTCCACTGCGCCGTAATGCGCGAAATACAGAGGTACCTCCCGAAAGAACAGGTCGGTCAGCTGCCGGTCGTCCGCAAACTTCGCCTCCTGCTCCTCGTCCAGCGCGGCGGCGGCGTCCGCGTACCAGGGTTCTCCGGACCGCTTGTCCATCCCCGCGCGCATCGCCGCCGCCTGCGCCGCTCCGAATCGCGCCAGGCTCGACGCGAGGACAAGCCTGCGGACGCGGCCCGGATATGCGGCGGCGTATGCCTGCGCAACAACACCACCATGCGAGTGCCCCAGCAGCAGCAGCCGCTCTTCGCCGAGATGTCCACGCAGCTCCTCAACATCGGCGACGTAATCGTCGATCTGATACGCGCCCGAGTCAGACGGCCGGTCCGAGCCGCCCGTGCCTCGCGGGTTGAGCATGATCAGCGTGAACTTCTCCCAGAGGCCTGCAAGATCGGCGAAATAAGAAGAAGAGAAGCCTGGGCCACCTGGGTGGCAGACGAGCACCGGGCCCGTCCCCATCTTCCGGTACGTGAGCTTCCTTCCGTCCTTCGTGTTGAACTTCAAGCGAGGCGGGCCTCCGGCTGCCAGTGATCGTCGCTGTCGATGTAACCGGCGGGCTGGTCCGGCTCATGGCTCAACACCAACAGCCACCGATGGTTCTGCGCCTCATCGAAAAGCCGCGCCTTCTGCTCGAAAACGCGCAGCGGCTCCAGGTCTGCCGACATGTTCCACGCCACCTTCAGGTGTGGAGTTTGAGGCACCAGGTCGCCGGTCACGGCGCACGCCAGCTCGCCCGACCGCAGGATCATGACCTGGCTGCCGGGGGTGTGGCCGCCCACCTGGCGGAGATGCACGCCGGGCATGACCTCGGCATCGCCGTCGAGGTATTCGACCAGCTTGTTTCCGTCGTCCAGCGGTGTGAAGTCGTCGAGGACGTAACCGGGCTTGCTCCGCACGTCGGCATGCACAGCAAAGTCCCACTCGCTGCGCTGGATGAAGTGGCGCGCTCGCTTGAACGTAACCTCCAGGGCGCCGTGCTCGTTGCGTCGCGTGAGGCCGCCGGCATGATCCCAATGGAGGTGCGTCGTGACGACGGCGTCGACCTCCTCGGGCCTGATGCCCAGGCGCTTCAACGAGTGCAGCAATCCCTCCGGCTCTCGCAACACGATCTGCTGCGCCCGCTTCTCGCTCAGCTTCGTGCCGATGCCGGTCTCGCAGACGATGACCTTACCGTTGATGCGCGCGATGAGACAGACGCACGCGCATTCGATCATGTTGTTCTCGTCCGCGGGCTTCTGCTTCTGCCACAGCACCTTCGGCACCACGCCGAACATCAGCCCCCCGTCGGCCTTCCAGCGACCTGAGATCAGTAGGTGAAGTTCGAGATCGCCCAGCTGCACGGCGCCTATATGCTGCGCGAAATGGCGGTCTCGGCGATACGAACCTCGAAGCTCTCCAAGGACTATGGCGATGGGCGAGGCCTCTTCGATCTCGACCTCGAGGTCGCCTCGCGGGAGGTTTTCGGTTACCTCGGTCCAAACGGCTCCGGCAAGACGACGACGATCCGGCTGCTCATGGGCGTGATCCGGCCCACCGGGGGCGCAGCCTATGTCTTCGGGCTCAACTGCTGGCGTGACTATGTGGCGGTGAAGCACAGGGTCGGTTACCTGCCAGGGGACATGCCTCAATTCGGCAGCCTGCGCGGCAAGGAGGTGGTCGCTTACCTCGGCGGCATGCGCGGCGGCGCCGACCCCAAAACAGTTCGCAGCATTGCGGACCGGTTCGACCTCGACCTCAACCGGCATTTCAGGGAGTACTCGAGCGGCAACAAACGAAAGCTCGGCATCCTTCTCGCCTTCATGCACAAACCCGACCTCTTGATCCTCGACGAGCCGACGAACGGGCTCGACCCCCTGAACCAGCAGGAGTTCTACGAGCTGCTGCGAGAAGCCCGCGACGGCGGCGCGACCGCGTTCCTCTCCTCTCACGTGCTGTCGGAGGTCGAGCACATCTGCGACACGGTTGGGATTCTTCGAGCCGGCAAGTTGGTGAGGGTGGCGCGGCTGGAAGATCTTCGCGCCGTCGGCGAGACCAGCCTGGAGGAGACCTTCCTCAGCTACTACTCCGACACCGACCCCCACCAGAAAGCCCTTCCGGAATGACTGCGGTCCGCCTCAGCCTTCGCCTCGGCCGGTGGGGACTTCTCGGCTTCTCGGTCCTGGCCTTTGCCTCGAGCCTCATCCAGGCGGTTGGGTTCTATCAGATCGCGGGTCACACGGCGGCGTCGAGGGCGGCCTTCGCACAGTCGATGTCGCAGCTGGCCTCACAGCTCACGTTCATCCTGGCTCCGCCGGCCGGGCTCGACACCGTGGGCGGATATGTCGAGTGGCGGTCGTTCGGAGGACTTGCGATCGTGTTCGCCATCTGGGCTCTCGTGTCGGGAAGCGGCGCCGCTCGTGGAGATGAAGAGCGCGGCCTGGTCGAGGCGGTGCTGGCCACCGGGGTCACCCGTTCGCGATGGCTCGCCGAGCGCGTCATGGGCTACGCCGTCACGACCTTCGTCGCGGCTCTCGCGGGCGGGCTTGGGCTGGTCGCGGGCGCAGCAAGTGGAGGCGAGTCGATCAGCGTCGGCCCGGTCCTCGAGATCAGCTTCGCGCTGGCCGCGTTGGGCCTCAGCTGCTACTCCGTGACACTGGTGATCGCCCAACTGACCGGCGGGCGGATCGCGACCGCTGCCGCAGGTGTCGTGCTGCTCGCTCTCTTCCTCGTCAACCGATTGAGCCAAACGTTCACGTGGCTCGCCTCCTGGCGCTGGATCTCGCCGTTTCACTACTACGAGCTCAACCAGCCCCTCGCACCGGGCGGCACGTTCGACGGGCGGGCAACGTTGACCATGCTCGGAATTGCGATGGTCGGGGCGGCTGTGGCCGGGGTGGTCTTCGAGCTGCGCGACCTCGGAGCGCCGTTGGTTCACTGGACTTCGCGCCATCGCCCGGCCGGCTACGAGCCGTCGAGCTCGCCGTTTTGGCGCATCCCGGCGGTGCGCGGGCTGTACGAGCGAAGGGCCGGGCTGTCGGTCTGGGCGGCAGGGCTGGCCGCGGTCGGCGTGCTGTTCGTCTACCTGACCAAGACCGTGATCCAGCCCCTGCTGTCGATTCCCGCCCTTTCACAGTTCTTCGGTGGCTTCGCGGGCGGCCGGCTGTACATGACCTTCCTCGGGTACTTCTGGCTCAGCTTCGCGCAGCTGCTGTTCGCTGCTTTCGCCATCACGCAGGTCGCGCGCTGGTCGGCCGAGGACTCCGACGGCCGGCTCGAGATGATCCTAAGCACCCCGCGCTCGCGCGCCTCGGTCGTGGTGGAGCGCGCGATCGCTCTGACGCTCAGCGCCGCCCTCGTCGCGGCCGTCAGCGGAGTCGCCGTCGCGATCGCCGCCCACTACCAGGCCATGGACGTCAGCCGCGAACGCCTCGCCGAGGGGACCCTGCTTCTGGTCCCCTTCGC
>DATBZR010000051.1:0-12058 GCA_036513095.1 Candidatus Dormiibacterota bacterium
CTGTGTCCGGGGTGGGAGACCAGGCTCGCTCCTTCTCGGTGGCCCTGGGCGGCGGGAAAGACAACGAGGGGGTCGTGGCAACCAGGGGGACGACTCTCGTCGCGATCATCGCGACCGCCACGCCGGCGACGCTCGCGCAAATTGAAGCCTTGGTCGACCAGCTCCTTTAGAAGCCGCTCGCGGCGTAAGCCTTACGCGTTAGCAATCGCACTGAGCTCGCGGCGTTGAGGCGGATAGCCGACGGTGTGCTCGGTTGTCAGCAGTTCGGCTTGGCCGAAAAGATGGAGGAAGAAGGTCCGGTTCCGGAGGCGAGATCGGTGGCGAGCCAGGTGCTGTTTTCAGGGGTCATCGTGATGGTGAAGTCAGGCGGTGGCGGTCCACGCCGGATGACGACGGTGACGCTGCCATTGGCGTTGGCAGTCACCGACAATGCCTGGGGGGCGACGAAAAGGCCGTTCTGGGTGCCAGTGATGTAGTCCTCGCCGCACACACCAGACGGTCCGGCGGAGGCGAAGTAGCCGGTACTGGAGAGGTAATTGAGGCGGGCGATGAGCTCGGGCGCAAAGGGGCACGCGGCGAAGTTGCTCGCAAGCTGGGGACAGCCTCCCCAAACGCCCGTAGTGTTGGGGAGGGGGGCAATGATGGTGAGGGCGGCTGCGCGCGCGCCGGTTATATCTGGGCTCGGAGAAGGCGTCGCGCTGAGAGTCGGCGAGCTCGGTGTGGCACTGGAGACGCTGGTCGTCGCCGTGGTCGCTCCGCAGCCGACCAGTGCCATGACGCCCAATAACGAAAAAAGAACACCGAGAACCTTCATGGTTTCACCTCTTGCGCCTTGACACCGCCCGGTCGTACGGGGACGCTCGCGATTCTTACTGATGAAACGCGGCTGTGGCCAATTGATTACGAACGTCGCCATAATCGCTAGCCCTGCCTTTGGAAGAGCAGTAGGCCCAGGCCATATCGCAGTGCCGCGCTTCCGAAAACGCGATTACCCCATCAAGCGATAACCCCAGTGCTTGGCAGAATGTTCGGCGCTCAGAAACGTGTTGGTCGGGCGGGCGAGATTTGAACTCGCGGTCTCCTGGTCCCAAACCAGGCGCTTTACCGAGCTAAGCCACCGCCCGCCTTTGCCTTTTTTCGGCGACGCTCATTCTAGTCAGCGTCTTCCCTCACCACTGGTTGCGGTGGATCATGTCGTCGAACTTGCGTCGGCGTTCTTTGAACCGCGTCAGGTCAACCGCCTCGTCTGGCGCGGGATGGCCGAGGCCAATCGCCCCGATTGGTTTGTGGCCATCAGGGACTCCAAGCTCACGCAGGGCCTGGTCCTCTCCATAGAAGAGGCCGAAGTAGACGGCGCCCACGCCGATGTCTGTCGCGGCCAGCAGGATCAGCATGACCGCCATCGCGGTGTCGAGCTGCCAGTAGGGCACCGGCCACAGGGCCTCATCAATCAGGCCGAATTCCACCTTGTCCGGACGTGAGTACCGTTCGAGGTAGGCGCCTTTATTGGCCAGCGGCAGGACGATGGCAGGCGGAGCTGTGGCTAGGAACTCGGGGGGATTCGGGAAGTCGGGGTGATCCGTGGTCTGCCAGAAGCGCGACACGGCTTCGGGCTGATCGAGGACCACGAAGTCGAACCCCTGGCTGAAGCCGGCCGACGGCGCGTGGCGCGCGCTCTCCAGGATTTTGTCCACCAATTCCCGTTCCAGCGGCCTCTGGTCGAACTTACGCACCATGCGGCGCCGGCGCAGCACGTCCTGAAACGTCGACATTTACAACCTCATCGGGGCAAACGCTGAAGCGCACCAGATTCCAGCAGGGCGCCAACGGCGCGAGAGCGATGACTGTACAGCCGCTTTTCCTCTGGCGGCATCTCGCCAAAGGTCTTTCCCGTTCCCGGAACCAGGAAGATCGGGTCGTAGCCGAAGCCGGCCTTCCCTCTCCACTCCGGGACGATCTCTCCGCGACACTCGCCCTCAAAGACCTGGGTCGGCCAGCCCGGGGCCGCCAGCGCGACGACGCACACGAAGCGCGCGTTCCACGGGCGCGGCTTGCCTTCGAGCCTTCGCAGAAGCTCGGCGGTGCGTTCCTCCTGTGTCGGAGCGAGCCGCGCGGAGTGCAGGCCCGGAAAGCCGCCCAGCACTTCGACCTCCACCCCCGAGTCGTCTCCCAGGGCCGGCAGCTCGGACCGGTTGCTCGCGGTCTCCGCTTTCAGGCGCGCGTTGTCGACATACGTCTCCCCCAGCTCGTCGACCTCGGTGTCGAAAGCCACGAGCTCGAACCCTGTGCTCGCCAGCAGCTCTCGATATTCGCGCAGCTTGCCGGCGTTGCCGGAAGCGATGACCAGCCGCTTAGCCAAGCGTTGCTATCGCGCGTTTCTGCCCGAGGATCAGCTCTTTGATGCCTTTGCCCGCGAGCGCCAGCATGGAATCGAGCTCGGCGCGCGAGTACGCCGCGCCCTCGGCCGTCGCCTGGAGCTCGACCAGCTTGCCGTCCTCCGTCATCACGCAGTTGAGGTCGGTGGACGCGTGGAAATCCTCGGAGTAGTCCAGATCGAGCACCGGCGTTCCGTCGACGATGCCGCAGCTCACGGCCGCCAGGTACTGGCGCACCGGGACCTCGGTGACCATGCGCGCGTCCTTCATCTTCTTGACCGCCATGTAAAGCGCGCAGAAAGCGCCGGTGATCGAGGCCGTGCGAGTCCCGCCGTCCGCCTGCAGCACGTCGCAGTCGAGCGTGATCGTCCGCTCGCCGATCTTTCCCATGTCGACGGCGGCGCGGAGCGAGCGGCCGATCAACCTCTGGATCTCGTGCGTCCGCCCGCCGATGCGACCCTGTATCGCCTCGCGTGTCCCGCGGTCGTGTGTGGATCGCGGGAGCATCGAATATTCGGCGGTGATCCAGCCCTGCCCGGTGCCGCGGCGGTGCGGCGGCACGCGGTCCTCCACGCTCGCCGTGATCCACACACGCGTGCGTCCCATCTCGATCAGGCACGAACCCTCGGCATGGACGTTGACGCCCAGCTCGATCTTCAGCGGGCGCAGCTCGTCGGGTTGGCGCCCGTCGTGACGCCCAGCCGTGGTCATCGTTTGAGCAGCTTGAGCAAGAGAGCCGTGCCCTCGAAGAAGACGTACAGCGGGATGAACATGACGAGAGGTGTGAACGGATCTACTCCGGGCGTGAGAAAGTTCGCCAGCAGGCCCAGGCCCAGGAACCACCACACGCGGTTCTTGTACAGCCACCGCGAGCTGACGATGCGAAGCATGCCGAGGATGAACAGGATCACCGGCAGCTCGAACACGATGCCGAAGCCGATGACCATGACCAGGATGAAGGAGATCAGCTCGCCGATATCTGCGAAATAAGTCGTGTTCGGCGGGGCCAGGGCCGAAAGCACGTGCACGTAGATGGGCAGGGCGAAGATCGCGACCGCGACGCCGAAGAGGAAGAACGCGATCGTCGCCACGACGACCGGCAAGATGAACCTGCGCTCTCTCGGGTGAAGGCCGGGGCTCACGAACCACCACGCCTGCTGGATCACCACCGGCGCCGCCACGACAAAGCCGATGTACAGAGCGACCTTCAGCTCCGTGATCACCCCACCCGTCAGCTGCAGGTAATAGGCATGGCCGATCCCGGCTCGCTTGATAAGCAGCCCGATGACCTGGCCCGAAACGAAGAAGGAGGCGATCGTGGTGAGCGCCCAGGCGCTAAGCGAGATGATCAGCGCCCTCCGCAAAGCCTCGAGGTGCTCGATCACCGACATGCGCGGCTCTTCGACCGGAACCGCCGGACGGCGCGCGCGCTGAAGGACCCTGTCTAGAAGGGCCACCCGAGAAGCCTGTTTAGCTCTTGGCCTCGGACTGCGAGCCCGTAGCGGTCGTGGTCTCAGCCGCCGGCGCGGGCGCCGGCTGAGGGGCTGCTGCGGGCGGAGGCGGCGTGGCTTGCGCCGCGCTCGTCACCTCGTTGGTCAGCTCTGATGTCGCCTTGCGGAACTCCCGCATTGCCTTCCCCACCGCTCCACCCAGCTCAGGCAGGCGGCCGGGCCCGAAGACGATCAGGACGACGACGAGCAGGATGACGATCCAGAACCAATGTATTGGCATCTCGAGGCGATTATAGGACGCCGGCTGTAAGACCGAGATCAGAAGACCTAGTGATCGGCGTCAAGAAACCTTGATCGTGATCGAGGTGATCGTGTCAGTCGTCTGGATCAGCTGGACCTTGTCCACCCCCGAGATCACGGTTCCAAACCGGTTGTAGACGGCATCCGGTCCATTGCCCGGCCACGCCGCCTTCTCGATGAAGAACTGGCTGCCGTTGACGGCGCCTCCCGGCACTCGAGCCATACCCACCGCCCCGAGGCCCCATGGATCGTTGCTGGGCTCGTCGGGCAGGCTGTAGCCAGGACCGCCGCGGCCATTGCCGAGTGGGTCGCCGGCCTGCACCACCCAGTCCTCGCTGTCCCAGAACGTGAGGCCGTTGTAGTAGCCGTGGATCGCCAGCACGATGAAGTTGTTGACCGTGACCGGGGCGATCTCGGGATGAAGCTGGATGACGACAGCGCCCTGCGTCGTGTTCACGGTCGCCTCGTATTTGCCGGTCGCCGTGATACAGATCGGTTGAGGGCCGATGAACTCGTGCGGCGCGATCTGCGTCGACGTCTGGCAGCCGGCCAGAGCAGCCGGCACCTGAGGCTGGAGCGCTTTGTCCACGAGGAGGCCGGTGCCCAGCACGGCGGCGACCACGATCGCAACGATCAGAATCGGAGCCCACGCGCGTCCGCGCAATAGTTCCTGCAGATCGGGTTCGACGGCTTCCGCGACTTCTGGACGGCGCGGCGCGACCTTGGCTTTGGTCACTTGCGGGCGGCCGACTCGGCGATCGCCTGAACCAGCCCATGTGTCGTGTACTCGCGCGCCACGATCGAGACCGTGAGGCCCGCCTTGCGCGCCACGTCCGCCGTGACCGGTCCCATGCACGCGATCTCGGCGTCGCCGAGCACGGCGGGGAGGCGGTCTTCGGGGAACGCGCGGACGAAATTGACCACGGTGGACGAGCTGGTGAAGGTGATCACGTCGACGCCTTCGTTGTTGAAAAGACGAAGCAAGGCGTCACCCGCCCCAGATGGGCACATCGCTCGGTAGACGGGAAGGATCTCGACTTCTGCACCTCGGTTGGCAAGCAGGGATGGTAGTGCGTCCCGCGCGATCTCTGCTCGGGGCACCAGCACGTGCATCCCGTCCATCTCCCAGCCTTCGAGCGCTTTAGCCAGGCCTTCGGCCGTGTACTCGGAGGTGATGAGCTCCGGGCGAAGCCCGTGGCCCTCGAGCGACTCGGAGGTCTCCTGGCCGATGGCGCAGAGCTTTGAGCGGTGCAGCGCTCGCGCATCCTTCCCAGACGCCAGCAGCATCTGAAAGAAGATGTGGACGGCGTTGGCGGAAGCGAAGATGACCAGGGCGGTCCCGTCCAGGTGCGCGATGGCCTTGTGCACGCGGTCGTCCAGTGGCATCGGCTGGATCTCGATCGTCGGGATCTCGACCACCGACGCGCCCAGGTCGACGAGCTCGCTGCGAAACGGGTCGATCTGGTGCCGGGCGCGCGTGATCAGCACGCGCCGGCCGTGCAGCGGCCGCTTGGACATCGTGTCGAGCTGCTCCGCCATCAACACTCCCGGGCCCAGCACCAGCAGGGCATCGCCTCGCAAGCCATACGTGGCGGCCTTGCGCGCAAGCTCGCCGAGCGGGGCGCTCACCCGGTGCTGACCCGGCTGGCCTGGGTTGAGGATCAGAGCGGCGGGAGTCTCAGAGTCCCGCCCATCGGCGAGCAGGGCGGAGATCCCCGATTCCCACCAGCCCGACGCCAGGCGCAGCACAACGGTTTCCGCGCCCTTGACGAGCCCGAGGCCGATCGAGGCCGACCGACCCTCGATGGTGAGCGGTATGCCGCTCATCACCGGCGCGGCCAGCTCCACGATGAGCCCGGGGACCGCCTCGAAATCAACGCCCGCACTCTCGAGCTTCGCTGCTACATCGCTCCCGTTGGAGAACGCGTACGGGTTACCCGGAAACAGCACCGTGACGCGCTTCCCGGCACGAGCCAGGCGGACCACCTCTTCGGTCGATTGCAGAGGGGCCACGTCGGCAGTGGCGGAGGCGAGGTGCAGAAGACCGACGCCACAGCCATCGCTGTGACGAATCACGTCGGCGTCCTTGATCGCTTCGACTGCCTGGACGGTGGCCAAACCTGGGTGCCCTGGTCCGACACCCACGAGCTTGACCTTGCTCATGTCTTGATCCCCACCCGGGACACGCTGACAGGTTAGAGCTTTCGAGTAACCACGTAGTCGGTCAGCGCCGCCAGTGCCGTGCGTGCGTCGCAAGCGGGGATGGCATCGAGCTGCGCGCGGGCCGCGGACGCATACTCTCGCGCCACATCGGTCGCTTGCTCGGCGCCGCCGCCGGCCCGGACCTCCTCAACCACGCGCCGTGCCTCGTCCGCGCTCAGCTTGCGACCATCCCGGAGCACGGTTTCGAGTCGCTCCGCGCGCACTTTGTCTTTCATTGCAAGCAACAGCGGGAGCGTTGCGAAACCCTCGGCGATGTCGTGGCCGATGGGTTTGCCGACCTCGCCTTCGGAGCCCATGTAATCAAGCACGTCGTCCGCGATTTGAAACGCAAGTCCCACCAGCACTCCGTAGCTCTCCAACGCCTTGCGATGCGCCGAGTCGACACTCGCGAGCAGGGCGCCGATATCGCAACAGGCGGCCAGCAGCGTCGCCGTTTTGGCGCGAATGCGTCCCATGTATTCAGTGACGTCGGTGCTGTAGCGGTAACGAATCGCCTGCTGGCGGACCTCGCCCGCGCAGATCTCCATGACCGCCCGGGCCAGGATTCCGACGACCTCCGGCGAATCTGTTCGCGCCGCGAATTCGTAAGCCTTCGCGAAGTAGAAGTCTCCGATCACGATGGCGGGCTCGTCGCCCAGCACGGCCGCGACGGTCGGCCGTCCGCGTCGGACCCCCGAGCGATCGATGACGTCGTCGTGAACAAGGGTGGCCGCATGCGTGAGCTCGACCGCCATCGCTGCCGGCATCAGCCGCTCGAGGTCGTAGCTCCCGCACATCGCGGCCAGCAATACGAGGGCCGGGCGAAGACGTTTGCCTCCGGCGGCAAACAGGTCGGCCATCGGCGTAGAGACGACATATGGATCGCGGCCTATCTCCTCTCGCAGGGCAGTCTCGACGGTCGCGAGGTCGCCAACCGCCGGACCGAAGATGTCTACGTCTTCTGCGGCTCCCAGAGCTGGACCTCCTCAGCCTCTATCGCCTCGCCGAACAGGTTGGCTGCGATCTCGTCGAATCGCCGCGGCACGTCGGTGACCAGGACCTCGTGCCGCGGTCTGCCTTCGGTGGCTCGCAGGCGCGAGTGCTCCAGGTGGCGTTCCACCTTCGAGGCCGTGGTCGTGGCCGAGTCGATGAGCTCGAAGCGTCCCGGATAGACGCGGTTGATCGCCGGCTTCAACAGCGGGTAATGCGTGCACCCGAGGACCAATGTGTCGGCACCGAGACGGACGATGTCCGCAAGGTTGTCGCGCAAGACTTTTTCGGCCCGAGGCGAGTCGGCCTCACCGGCTTCGACGATCTCGACGAGCTCTGGGCACGCCTTCTGGTACACGCCGACCATCGGGTCGATCTCCTTGATCGCGTGCAGGTACTCCTGGCTGCGCATCGTTCCCTCCGTGGAGATCACGCCGATGCGGTTGTTCTTGGTGGCCTCCACTGCTGCCTGCGCGCCTGGGCTGATGACTCCGATGATGGGCAGCTCGAACAGCTCGCGCGACTGGTTGAGCGCAGCTGCGGTGGCCGTGTTGCACGCGATGACGACGAGCTTCACGTCGCGCGATTCGAGGTAGCGAATGATGTCGATCGCGAAACCCCGCACCTCGTCCTGGTAGCGGGGGCCGTAGGGAAAGTGCAGCAGGTCCGCGACGTAGATCGTGGGCTCGAGCGGAAGCCGCTCACGGATTTCCTTGAGCACCGTGAGCCCGCCCACGCCAGAGTCGAAGATGCCTATCGGTCGTTGGTCGCCCATGTCAGAGGTGCAGCACCGATCAGTTCAAACGGATTTGACCGACAGACGGTAACCAAGCCCCGGCACAGCCTCCAGGCTCACACCCGAGGTGGAGTGGTGGGACAGCTTGCGGCGGAGGCGCTGCACGTGGGGATCGACCGAGTGGTCGTCCAGGTCGTGCGGGTAGCCCCACACCTTGTCGCGGAGCTGCGCCCGGGTGAGCACCCGCTCGGGGTTGGCGGCCAGCACCGCCAGGAGGTTGAACTCGGTCATCGTGAGCGAGATCTCCTCCTCGGCGATCTTCACCCTGCGCGACGCGTTGTCGATCTGGAGCGCCCCGATGCTGAGAACTCCTTCACGCCCTCCGCCGGACTCGGCCAGGGCCGCGCGCCTCAGGTGGGCGTTGATCCGGGCGGCCAGGATGCGCGAGTCGAACGGCTTCGTGATGTAGTCGTCGGCGCCGACCTCGAGCCCGACCACCTCGTCCATCTTGGTCGTGCGGCCGGTCAGCATCACCATCGGGCTCAGCAGGCCCTGACGGCGAAGCTCGCGTATGACCTCCGTGCCGCTGATGTCAGGCAGAACCCAGTCGACCAGCACGAGGTCCGGCTGGCTGCCCGTGGCCACCTCGATCGCCTGTGCTCCCGTCGCTGCCTCGAGCACCTCATGGCCCTGGGTCCGGCAGACCTCGGCGACGAGCATGCGGATCGAAGCGTCGTCCTCGACGACCAGGATGCGCCGCTTACGGCGGGCGGGCGCGGTGGTCAGCTCGACTTCGGAGGCGCGAAACCCACACGTCGCGATTCGCGCGCTGAGCGCTTGGGTCTTCGCATCAGGAGCACGCGCTTCTCCCCCCCGTCGATGACGTCGGTGAGATCCCAGCCGTCCTCGCCGGACTCCTTCAGGATCTTGACCAACGTGACGCCGTCGACCACCTGAGCCACCGTGAGGACCTGGGTCGAGAATTCCCACTCGCGCAGAGGAAGGCCCACCGAGGGCACCAGCTGCGTCGCGGGCGCCGCGCCGTCGTTCGGCTGATGGGGCTCGTCAGGTTCCTCGTCGGGATCTTCTTCAGATCGGAGGGCCATCTCCATCGATTGTAGGAGGCCTATACCCCCGGCGGGGGTTGAACCCGCACTGGACCGGGTTTAAGCCGGTTGCCTCTGCCAATTGGGCTACGGGGGCAAATCAATTCTCGCCCCACGAGGTCCTACTTCGGGTAGTCGAAGAACCCCTTGCCCGATTTGCGACCGAGATGACCGGCTTCCACCAGGTTGCGGAGGAGCTCCGGCGCGTCTCCGCCCTCACCTTGACGGTGGCGGTCCTTCATCGCGCCGTAGAAGATGTCGAGGCCGCTGAAGTCGAGCAGGTGAAAAGGACCCATGGGCCAGTTCAGGCCCTTCTGGACCGCGATGTCGATGTCCTCGGCGCTTGCATAGCCGCCCTCGAGCAAGCGCATGGCCTCTTCCGAGGCCGCGAACAGGATCCGGTTGACGATGAAGCCCCAGATCTCCTTCTGAAGCAGCACGGGCGTGCGATCGATGCTGCGCACGAACTCCATAGCTGTGCTGACCGTCTCTTCCGAGGTCTTGGGGCCCCGGACCACCTCGCACAGCTGCATGACCGTGACGGGGTGGAAGAAGTGCATGTTGCAGCAGTGCTCGGGGCGCCCGGTGAAGCCCGCCAGGCGGCTGATCGCGATCGTGCTCGAGTTGCTGGCGAGGATCGCGTCCTTCTTTGCGTACCTGCCTAGCGATTCGAACACGCTCTTCTTCGCGTCGAAGTCCTCGATCACCGCCTCGATCACGATGTCCGCGCCGGGGGCTGCCGAGGCGAGATCGTCCGAGTCGCGGATCCGAGCGAGAGCTTCGGCCGCGCCGGCCTCGGTGAGGCGCCCTTTCTCGACCGAGCGGTCGAGCAGGCGTCGGTTCTGCGTGCGCGCCCGCTCGAGCTGGCCAGGCGCCGAGTCGACCAGGGTCACGTCGTACCGGCCCGACAGCGCAGTCTGCAAGGCGATCTGTGAGCCCATGGTCCCAGCACCGACTACCAGCACACGCTTCAATTCATGCATGCGGGTGAGCATGAAGCAATTCGAGGCGGCGGCGCAGGCAGCGGTCGACTCGATCCCGGACGAGTTCAGGCCCTACCTGGAGAACACCGTGTTCATCATCGAGGAGAGCTCACCCGAGGGGTTGATGGGGCTTTACGAAGGGGCGACCGCCCTTTCCGACCTCGGCATGCCGGAGCGAATCACCCTCTACAAGCGCTCGCATGAGGACGCCGTGGACTCGCTCGACGAGCTGGTGGCGGAAGTCCAGCGCACGATCCTGCACGAGGTCGGCCACCACTTCGGCATGGAAGAGGACGACCTTCCTTATTAGCGGAGGGTCCAGAACGCTCGATCCCAAAGGATCAGGGGATCGCCTGAACCGGCGGTCGCAGCCGTCACCTCCCCCACGCAGATGTCGTGATCCCCTGCGGGGTGGATTTCCACGAGACGGCATTCGAGCCAGGCAGCGCATCCATCGATCAGCGGGATGCCGTTGGATCCGAGCCTGTGCGGCACTCCCTGCCAGGTGGCGTCGATGGCCGGCGCGCGCCCGGCGAACCGATCCGCGATGAACTCCTGGGAACGGGTCAGGACGTTGACGTTGAACGCCTTTCCCTCGCCGACCGCCGAACGCGTGGCCGCCTCGCGTTCCAGTCCGACGAGCACCAGGGGCGGGTCGACCGAGATCGAGACGAGGCTGCTCGCGGTAAGTCCGCGGTAGCCGCTCCCCGTGCGGGCGCTGATGACGACGACCCCCGCCGGCACGCGCGCCATGACGCTTCGAAAGTCGTGCTGTGGCAAGTGCTCAACAGCCTAACCGCGAGATTGGCGTCACCAGCGTCGAAGGTAGAATCGACTCCGAGGCGGCGACGTAGCCAAGTGGCAAGGCAGAGGTCTGCAAAACCTCCATCCCCAGTTCGATTCTGGGCGTCGCCTCCATCAAATCCGAATACGAATCCCGCCTAAGCCGCCGACACCTCCCCCCACCTCGCAAGCTCGCCGCTGCCTACGCGCTGCCTATCTCTGCCAGTCGTGTGATCGAGCCAGGGACCAGAGCACCGCCGCGAGGGTCAGTTGCCTTTAGTTACTCGCTCGTCTAGCCTCTCCGCACTTGGGCCGAGCGCGAGCGCGATGTGACGCGCAGGGCACTCGAAGCGCTACAGCAACAGCCGGCCGCGCCACTTCAGGTTGAGTTGAAGTTGCCGGGTTCATTGCCTGACCTGAACGTCAACGTCAAGCCTTCGGCTGGGGTTGAAATCATTCGCGACCACGATGGAAACGTCACCGGAACCCGGCCGCGGGGTTCATCCGTGGATAAGGTCGCCAAAGCTTTGAAGGGCACGCAGGCCGGTCAGTCCATCGCGCCATAGCTGACTCTGCCACTCCCGCACCAAGCTGTCCGGACGACTAAACCGGAGGCTCGCACAAAAGACAAGGGCGACCAGCGCGAGCTGGCCGCCATAAACAGCATCGAAAGCCCCGTGCCTCCTTCGGGTGCCTTGGACTATGCCTGGTGCGCGCAGACTACGTCGACTTCCACAGGTCCAGCATGACCAGGTTGGATGGCTGCAAGGTTGAAGTTGACTTCCCAGCTAGAAGGCGGACCAAGGTTGCCTGGCAAACTGTTCATTACCAATATGGCGGCATTGTGAAAAGCGTAGCCACCGCCGGTCGCGAAATCTCCGGTGTTGCAAGACGCCGCGACTTGAACTAAACCAGTGAAAGTCGAAAGGTCGATTTGGTTCACTTTCGTGTAATAGCTAACCGGGGTGACCGCTCCTCCTGGCGGACCTGCTGGACCCGCTGGTCCTGCTGCCCCCGTAGCGCCTTGAGATCCTGCTGGTCCATCGGCACCCTGAGAACCCGCGGGTCCTGCTGCGCCGGTGGCACCAGTGTCGCCCTTGAGACCCTGAGGACCCGTTGCCCCGGTCGCGCC
>DATBZR010000052.1:0-5468 GCA_036513095.1 Candidatus Dormiibacterota bacterium
GGGCACGCCGAGGCGCGCGCCGACGCCTACCGCTGGACCGATCCGGCCCGCCTGGCGGCCAGCCTGCCCGGCCTGGCCGAGGTCGGCGCCCCGACGGTGACCGCGATCGTCGGTCGGGCCGCTCGGTTCCGCACCGGCAAGCAGTTCCGCTCCTTTACCGGGCTGGCGCCCCGGGCCAGCGAGACCGGCGAGACCGACCGCAAGGGCCAGCCAGTGAGTAGCAAGGATCGGCCGGACCGTCACCGACCGCACGTCGCAGCCAGCCACGGCAGAGATCTACCAGCCGCCGGGCGCCAACGCCAGTCGACACGCAATCGCCCATCTCAAGGCCATGATCACTCAACTTTGACGCAGCCCTGGTCACCCCCCAGGCTGCCTTTCTGGTCAGGGTCGCCGCACTCGCCGCCTCCTGCCGCGGGTCCTGGGTGTGCTCAAGAGGGCTCGTGGGTATCTAGCGAGCATCTGTCGAGGAGGTGCCGATGCGTACATTGGTCGACTTCAACGTTGATGCCGGCGAGAGCCTGGGACGTTGGCGCTTGGGTGCGGATCGTGAACTGATGCCGTTCGTGACATCGGTCAGTGTCGCTTGTGGCTGGCACGCTGGCGATCCGATGACGATGCGAACCTCGGTACGGCTTGCCAAGGAGTACGGCGTGGCCTTGGGGGCTCATCCGGGGCTGCCCGACCTGGTCGGGTTCGGGCGAAGGGCCATGAACCTAACGCCTGATGAGGCGGCAACCGCGTGTCTATACCAACTCGGTGCGTTGACAGCGCTAGCGGCAGTCGACGGAGTGCAGATCAGCCACGTCAAGCCGCATGGTGCGCTGTACGGAATGACGATGAAGAGTCCGGATTACACGGAGGCGATCACTGACGTGGTCATGGCGGTGGACCCGTCGCTCATCATCGTTCTGCTCGCTGGGCCCACCGCGGATGTCGCGGCGAAGCGCGGCGCACGCGTAGCCCGCGAGGCATTCGCTGACCTGGAGTACAACGACGAGGGTCACATCATCATCGAGCCGGACCCCCAAGCAAAGGACCCGGACGGCGCCGCCCAAAAGATGGTCGACATTCTCAACGGCAAGGTGCAGACAATCTCAGGGCAGTGGCTCGAGGTGGACGCCGACACGGTCTGCATTCACGGGGACCGGCCGAACGCTGTAGAGATTGCGGCCGCGATACGAAAGCGGCTGGACAGCGAGGGCGTCGCCGTTCGGCCCATGCGCGAGGTTGTCGCGGCCGGCTAGCTGCAGCTGCGGCGTTGGCCGGGCCGCCGCGGCTCGCGGGCTCGGCTACCGCGCTAAGTAGCCCTCAAGCCAGGACGTGTGGTAGTCACCACGCGCCAACTCTGGTTCGTTGATCAGCCTGCGGTGCAGGTCTGCGGTAGTGGCGACGCCGTCGATGGTCAGTTCCTGCAGCGCTTGGCGTGTCCGTGCGAGTGCCTCGGCCCGGTCCCGGCCAGAGACTACAAGTTTCATCACCAGTGAGTCGTAGTATGGCGAGACAACATCCCCCTGGGACAGCGCGGTGTCCACCCGAACGCCTGGCCCACCGGGCAACTCCAGACGAGTGATCTGGCCAGGACTGGGGGCGAAGTCGGCACTGGGATCCTCGGCGTTTATCCGGCACTCGATGGCGGCGCCCCGAAGTGTGATGTCCTCCTGTCGCCACGACAGACTGTCGCCGGCCGCAACCCTCAACTGTTCGGCGACGAGATCGACGCCGGTGACCGCTTCGGTGATCGGGTGTTCCACCTGGATCCGTGTATTCATCTCGATGAAGTAGAACTTGCCGTCTTCATCGAGAAGAAACTCCACGGTGCCCGCGCTGACGTAACCGACCTCCCGGGCCAGCCGGACTGCGGCTCCCGCCAACTCGAGGCGGCACTCCGGCGCCACCGCCGGTGACGGCGCCTCCTCGAGAATCTTCTGCCGACGCCGCTGTAGGGAGCACTCCCGGTCGAAGCAGTGCACGACGTTCCCGTGCGTGTCGGCAAGCACCTGCACCTCTACATGGCGCGCCCGAAGCAACTGCTTCTCCACATAGACGGTGGGATCACCGAAAGCCGTCGCGGCCTCCTGCGAGGCGCCCGGAAAAGCTTCTCGCAGCTCGTTCTCGTCCTCGGCCTGGCGGATCCCCCGACCTCCGCCGCCGGCCGCGGCCTTGACCAACACCGGATAGCCCACGGTGGCGGCGGCGGCGACTGCGTCGTCGAGCGGGCCGCCCTGGGTGCCGGGTACGGTCGGCACCCCAGCCCGCTCGGCGAGACCGCGAGCAACGGCCTTGTCGCCCATCTCCGCGATGACCTCCGGGGACGGCCCGACGAAAGTCAGCCCGGCGTCGCGCACGGCCTCGGCAAAGCTCGCCCTTTCGCTGAGGAACCCGTAGCCCGGGTGCACAGCATCGGCGCCGACCTCTCGGGCGGCGCGCACAATGGCTTCAGTGGAGAGGTAGCTCTTCCCGGCCGCCGATGGCCCGATGTGAACCGCCTGATCGGCGTGTCGAACGTAAGGCGCGTCCCGGTCGGCGGTCGAGTAGACGACGACCGTCCGCAAACCGAGTTGATGGCAGGCGCGCAGGATGCGCAGCGCTATTTCACCTCGGTTTGCGATCAGGACGGTAGAGAGCGGGCTCATTCCTCGAGCTCGACAACGTCTTGCCCGATCATGACTTCATCCTCGTCTTCGAGCAGAAACCGGGTCACGGTGCCGGCCGCGTCCGCCTTGAGCTGGTTAAAGTTCTTCATGACTTCGATCAACCCAATCGTCTGCCCGACCTCGACCGGCGCGCCTTCCTCAACAAAAACCGGATCGCCTGGCGAGGGCCGGCGGTAGAAGACGCCCGGCATAGGCGCCTTAAGCGTTCTCATTGAAACGGCCCTCCCATGGAAGTTGTTCACCTCAGGTACCGGTGGTCGTGCGGTACTAACAGCGAAGAGACTGTCGGATCCGCTCCAGTCGCGCTTTGCCTTCCCTGCGGGCCTGCAGGGCGTCGGCGAGTTCGACAGCGACGAACCGCGTGCGGTCGCCGGTCTTGGTCTGCGCCAGCCGATCGCGATCGACGCTGATCACGGTGCCAATCGTCGCGTAGCCTCCGCCTGTCACTGCATCGTTGAGTAGGACGATGGGCTCAACTCCGCCCGGAACTTGGATCGACCCAAGGGGATAGCCGAGGTCGACGACATTGGCGGGGTTGCTACCCGCGCCGAAGGGCTGTTCTCGATCCACGAACTCCAGCGTGCCGCCGCGATATCGATATCCAACCCGGTCCGCGTCTGGCGTTACCCGCCACTCCGTCTCCAGAAAGCGCTTACGGCTTTCCTCGGCGAGCCGATAGCTGCACAACCCGACGATGATTCGCAGCTCGGCCACACTCGGATAGGTGGGAACGTCGGCGTCGGGCAGCCGGACCCCGCTGCGGCCGGAGCCAGGGTCCGCACCCAGCGGCAGATCGTCGCCCTCCTGCAGCTTCCGCCCTTGGAACCCGCCGATTCCTGTGAGGGTGTAGGTCGAGCGGCTACCAAGGTATTCTGGAACGTCAATTCCGCCGCTGACGGCTATATAAATGCGCGCGCCGCTGGTTAGGTAGTCGAAGGACAACACGTCACCGCTGCGCACGAGCAGCGCCTCCCACGGCGGTACCGACTCGCCGTTGACCTTCGCCGGTACATCAGCTCCGGTCAGCGCCACCAACCGCGACTCCGTGAACTCCAGCTCCGGACCGATGTAGGTGGCCTCGAGCACCGCCGCCGTCCGCGGGTTGCCAACCAGATCGTTCCCGACCGAGGAAGCAAAATGGTCCATGGCACCCGCGGGCGGCATGCCGATTTCGTAGTAGCCGAACCGGCCTTGGTCCTGAACGGTGGTGGCGAGACCCGGCTTGTGCACTCGGATCATGAGTAGAGCACCTCAAGCAGTTCGCGGTTTACGGCGTCCGGGTCGGCGAGGAACCGTGCGGGATGGAACTGGACGGGCCGGGCCCGATACCGGAAAGTTCCCGCATCCACCTCAGCACGCACCCGGTCGTACTCGTCACGATCTGTCGCGCGGTATCGGAAGATATCGCCAGGCTTCGGGAAGACTATCGACTCGGCGAAATCTGGAAGCCGTTGTTGTGGATCGAAGATGGGGGCGGGGGCAATCCCGAACAGCTGGTAACCGCCCGCCCCGCGCACCGGGTAAATCACTGCGAACGCGCCGCCGTGGCCGACGGCGCGTTCCGGGGTATCCGTGCGCGGGCGCACATACTTAGGCACCTCGATCTGTCGTTCCTGAGGCACCATCTGAAAGCACCACGGGAGGCCGGGAACAAAACCGACCATCGTGACCAGGTAAGGAGCACCAGAATGCGCCTCGATGAAGGCACCCACGGAGCTGTAGCCGTTGACCCGGGCGGCATACTCCAGGTCCGTCGCTTCCGGGTCTTGATGCCTGTCACGGAATCGCAGCAGAGTCTCATGCGTCCACGGATCGTCGTACAGCACAGGAACGTCGACTACTCGGGTCGGCAGAACGAAGTCTTCGGACAAGTCGCCGACCTCGGCTTCGATTCGCCGTAGCTCCGCGATGAGATCGTCCGGATGAATCAGGTCCGGATCAATTCGGATCATGTAGGAGGCATTAGAGGGGCAAATCTCCAGCACGCCCGGCAGGTGCTCCGTGCGCAACTGCTGGGTAATGGCCATTGCCTTCAAATTGACGCGGAGACTCATTGCTTGGTCGAGTTCGACGAAGACGAACTCGTCTCCGCCGTAGTCGTAGCGTGATGGCGGTAGTTGGAGCTCCATTGAGCTCATTGAGCCCTCCGTCCACCCGGCGACGCCGGCCAGCAAGTCGCCCGGCACCCTATCTCCTCGCGCCCCGCGCGTCGGGCTAGGGCGGTTCACGAGTCGAGCGCAAGGTGCGACTCGGCCACCAACCCGAGGCTTTGCCTCCCGCGGAGTGAGCGCTGGCGGAGTGAGCGCTGACGTGCAGTCTGTCGGCAGGACTTACCCGGTCAGCCTGCGGCGTCTCGCTGGCTCTGAGCCAGGGCGTGGGCGATGACGGCCGGAGACACCTCGAGCACTCACGAGACGATCTCCGCCATAGTCCGCTCATCGCCCAGGCCCCGTCGCGGACGAACCGGTGGTAGGCGTCGTGCGCGCGCCGTCCGGCCGGGTCGACCACGGCGATGATCGCGGTGACGGTGCGCCGTCCCGGGCCAGCAGCCAGCCGGTGACATCCGGAAGAAAGACTCCACGACCACCGTCGAACCCGCCGTAGCGATGCTGCGCGAGCTGACCGACTGGCTGCCCGACCGCGCCTTCCAGGTGTGCGCGGACGGAGCCTAGCCTACGCCGCACTCGCCGGCGCCGACCTGCCGCGCATCCACCTCACCTCCCGGATGCGCCGCGACGCTGCGCTGTTCGAACCAACCCCGCCGCGCACCGGCAAGCCTGGCCGCCCGCGCACCAAGGGCGCTCGGCTGCC
>DATBZR010000053.1:0-45128 GCA_036513095.1 Candidatus Dormiibacterota bacterium
GGTTTCTTGGTTGGTCTACGTCCTGGCCCAGCTCTACTGCCACGTGGTAGGCGAACAGTTGCAGCATCACCGTGTTCAGGATCGCCGACATCGACTCTTCCGCCTCCGGCATCTCGAAGACGTCGGCTGCTATGCCGTCGAGCGAGTGGTCACCCTTCGTCACGAGCGCGAGGACTGGCGCGTTGCGGGCCGCGATCTCGTGGACGTTGCTGACCATCTTGTCCCTGGTCGCGCTGGCGGTACAGATCGCGACCACCGGGAACTCCTCGTTGAGCAAAGCGATCGGACCGTGCTTCAGCTCGCCACCGGTCGTGCCCTCGGCATGGAGATACGAGATCTCCTTCAGCTTCAGCGCGCCTTCGAGGGCCACCGGGTAGCTGAGCCCGCGACCGAAGTACATGAAGTTGCGATACCCGCTGTAGCGCTTGGCGAGCTTCGCGATCTCCTGCTCGCGCCCCACGAGCTCCTCGATCTGATCCGGCAGAGCCCTGAGCGCAGCGACGAGCTCGTGCCTTCGCTCCAGCGACACGCGGCCGTTGACCGTCGCCAGGCGAAGGGCGAGCAGCGACAGGCTGATCATGTGCGCGGCAAGCGTCTTGGTCGACGCCACCGAGATCTCGGGCCCGGAGTGCAGGTAGATGGCGCCGTCCGCGTCGCGGGCGGCCGAGCTCGCGAAGACGTTCGTCACCGCCACCGTCAAGGCGCCACGCTCCTTCGCGCGGTGCAGGCCGACCAGCGTGTCGGCAGTCTCGCCGGACTGGGTCAGCACGACCGCGAGCGTCTTGGGCCCGAAGGTCGGGCGTCGATAGCGAAACTCCGACGCGTCCTGGGAGCGAGCCGGCAACCCGGCCCAGTCCTCGATCAGGTACTCGCCGACCATGGCGGCGTGCCGAGACGTCCCCATGCCGAGGAGAACGACCTCCTCGTAACCGCGCAGCTTCTCGTCGGCGAGGTCGAACTCGCGGAACGAGACGATGCCGTCGTCGGTGAGCCGGCCGCGCATCGCGTTGGCCACGGCCTCCGGTGTCTCGTGAATCTCCTTGAGCATGAAGTGCGCGAAGCCGCCCTTCTGCGCCTGGCTCACATCCCAGTCGACCTGGATCAGCTTCGGTTTGACGGTGATCCCGTCGAGGCTCGACACCTCGACCCCGAGACGCGTGACGGCCGCAACCTCTCCCTCTCCCAGGACGAGCACGCGCTTGGTGTACGGGATGATCGCCGTGATGTCGGACGCGATGTAGTACTCGTGGTCTCCCAGGCCAACGACCAGCGGCGCGTTTAGCCGCGCGCCGATGAGCAGCTCCGGGTCGTCGGTGGAGAACATCGCCAGGGCGTAGGCGCCGTGAATCCGCTTCAGCGCGGCGCGCACCGCGGCGAGGAAGTCGCCCTTGTAGTTGGCCTCGATGAGGTGGGGCACGACCTCGGTGTCGGTGTCCGACGTGAACTCGTGTCCCTGCGCCTGGAGCTCGGCCTTGAGCTCGGCGAAGTTCTCGATGATCCCGTTGTGGACGACGAAGATCTTGCCGTGGCAGTCGGTGTGCGGGTGGGCATTGACGTAGGTCGGCTTGCCGTGGGTGGCCCAACGGGTGTGGCCGATCCCAAGGTGACCGGTCGGCATGTTCGCCTGCAGCTTCTCGATCAGGGTGTCGACCTTTTTTTCCGACTTGGTCAGGCTCGTGTGGGCCTCTTCGCCGGGCTTGGCAAGCTCCAGCACGGCCACCCCGGCCGAGTCGTAGCCCCGGTACTCGAGCCGCTTCAGGCTCTCCATCAAGATCGGAGTGGCTTCGCGGTCGCCCAGGTAGCCGATGATTCCGCACATTTCTTTACTGGAACTCCTGGAAAGCGATAAGGATTCGATCGATCGTGGGTTGAACGGGCGGGACCGGCCTCAGGTTACTGCCTAGGTCGGCGTCGGCGAAGGTGAGACTGCCGGGTTTGGTTGGATCTGGTACGTGATCGTTGCAACCGCGGTGGAGGCCGTCATGTCCTTGGGGTTCGGGATCGGAATCTGGACCTTGGCCGTGTAGGTCGAGGTTTGCCCGCTCAGGTCGACCGCCGGCAGCGTGATGAACGAAATCTGTGCCAGCTCGACTTCAGGCCCTGTGAGCACCACCGTGATGGGGTTGACCGTCACCGACGTGACGTGATAGCCGGCCGCCGGGCCGTGCGGCGGGTTGGAATCCACCAAGGCCACCGACCTGCTGGCAGTGCCTGTCTGCGCCTCCGCATGTAGGTTGACGTTCACGATGTCGAGGCCTGACGTCGGCACCGTCTGCGTCAGCTTGCTCTCGTCCAGTGTCACGCTTCCCTGCTTGAGGACCACCGGCACGGTGGGCCAGTCGACACTGGTGTTGTCGATCGGGCTTGGGAATATCGCAATCGCCTTCAGGTTCACCTCCCAGCTCTGGGGACCCGTGAAGGTCACCACACACGGGCTTTGCGGGCACTGGGCCTGGGGTGGTTTCGTCACCTGCCAGCCGGCAGCAGGACGGTATATCGGCTCTACAGTCAGCTTGTCGGCCTGATAACGGTCGATGTTGGCCGCAAACGGCGGTGGGTTTTGCACGCTCACGTTGGCAACGAAGGTGTGCGCCACGATGTTGAGCTTGACGCTCGGACCGGGAGTCGCGTTGGTGACGTCAACCCCGGCGACGAGCTGCTCTCCGGGGGTCAATGAGGCGATCGCGTCAGCCGGTCCGGTCACAGTCACGGCAACCTTGTTGGGTGGGTTGATCAGCACAAGGTCCTTGGAGACCCTGTAGTTGAGCGGCACCTGAAACGTCTTTGTCGTGGCCGGGTTCTGGGAGAAGGCCACCGCCCCGAGCATCAGGACCGCGAGGCCGACCGCAAGCAGCTTGAGCCGCCAGTCGTCCGTGATGAGGCTCACCTGCGGAACCTCAGGAAGCCGTTGCCGTTGGCAAGCGACGGAATTTTAACGCTGACCCGGCGGCGGAGCCCGTCAGCGTCGAGGTTGCGCGTGATCTTCCCTTCTTCTATCACCGAGATGTTTCCTGTCTCCTCCGAGACTACGAGGACCAGGGCGTCGGATGCCAGCGACAGGCCGAGCGCTGCGCGATGGCGTGTGCCCAGGCGTTCGCGGACGATGCCTTCCTCCGGCAGAGGCAACAGGCATCCCGCGGCGACGATCTTGTTGCCGCGGACGATGACAGCGCCGTCGTGCAGCGGCGAGTTGGGATAGAAGATGGACTGGAGCATCTCGGCTGAGATCTCGCCGTTGATGCGGACTCCCGTCGCTGCGTAATCCTCCAGCCCCACCTCGCGTTCGAACGCGATCAGGGCTCCAGTCTTCTTGTCGCTGAGGCGCTCCGTGGCGCGGATCGCTTCCGATATGGCTTGCGTGTACAGCCGCGTGTTGTAGCCAGAAAGGGGGCGGCCGATGTGCCCGATCCGTCCCAGCTGGTCCAGCACCCGGCGCAGCTCCGGCTGGAACATGACGATGACCGCGATGATGATGTAAAACGTGGCATTCCGGAAAAGCCAAGAAAGGAGGATGAGATTGAACTGCGTGGCGACCACGCCGATGACCGCCAGCAGGATGAGCCCGACGACGATCTGCGTGCCCTGGGTTCCGCGCAACAGGCGGAGCAGAAGATAGAGAATCACCGCCACCACCGCGACGTCCAAAACCTCGACGATGCTCAGGTGGTGGATCGCCGCGTTCAGCTGCGCGAAGAAATCGTTCACCTCTCGGCTCCAAAGAGCTCCGCCATGATCGCCATCTGGGCGTAAAGCCGGTTTTCCGCCTGGTCGAAGACAACCGAGCGCGGGCCGTCGATGACCTCGTCGGTCACCTCTTCACCGCGGTGCGCGGGGAGGCAGTGCAGGAACACCGCATCAGGTGCGGCATCCATGACGGATTGGTTCACCTGGTACGGCGCAAACACCCGGCGCCTTTCATCTCTCTCGCTCTCTTGTCCCATCGATGCCCACACGTCGGTATAGATCGCTGTTGCGGTGCCGAGATCGGCGAGGTTGCTCGTGAGATCGACCTGAAGCGGGCCTGCGCTGATGCTACGCGCACGCTCGAGCACACCGGTCTTCGGCTGATAGCCGTCTGGAGACACCACCGTAAGCCGGAAGCCGGCCAGAGCGGAGGCTTCGATCAGAGAGGTCGCGACGTTGTTGCCGTCGCCGACGTAGACGACGTGCTGACCGGCCAGGCCGCCGCGCACCTCCTCCAGTGTGAGGAGGTCCGCCAGCACCTGACACGGGTGCGAGCGGTCCGTGAGGCCGTTGATCACCGGTCTGGCGGATGCGGAGGCAAGCTCCAGCAGGTCGGCATGGGTGCGCAGGCGGGCCACGACACCGTCCACGTAGCGGTCGAGCACCCGGGCGGCATCTCCAACCGTCTCCCGAACGCCCAGCTGGACGTCCTGCTCGGAGAGGGTCGTCGCGGTGCCGCCGAGCCGGGCGATGCCCACCTCGAAAGAGACCCTGGTTCGGTGGGAGGGCTTCTGGAAGAGCATGGCGACATGCCTGCCTTGCAGCGGCCTCTGCGCCCATCGCCCGGCCTTGATCGAGTGCGCAAGGTCCAGCACGCGCCGAAGCTCCTGAGCAGTCAGGTCGGCGATGTCCAGGAAGTCGCGGCCGGCCAGAGTTTTCACCGAGCCGATCATGATCGCTCGGATGCCGCTAGAGGCGTGGTTCGATCAGCTCGCCGGCCACGACCGGCGAGCTGGCCAGGTCGCGCACTGAGTCGAACTCGGGCAGGCGGGCGCGCAGCCGGGAGTCGTCGCGCAGCCGGATCATGAGATCCCGGCAGGCGGGCGGGTCCAGGCCGAACTGGGCGGGCTTGAATGTGAGAGGCGGTTCGTTCTTGAACCGGATCGTGAGCCGGTCGGTGAGGCGCACCTGCGGCCAGGCGCCGGGCTCCGCAAGGGTGACGGTCTCCATGAGCGACCACACGGCGCGCATCTCGTGCCTACCCTGAATGACGACGAGGCGGTCCCGGAACAAACCGAGCTTGCCGGACGGCCACGCGAAGAGCCTCGAGGCGGCCCAGGCGGCAAGCGCGGCGCCGCCCAGCGCACCGGTCCCCAACGCGACACCGGCCGGCCAGATGTCCGCGACCATGGCGATCGCCGCCAGGGCCCCAAAGACAAGCGCGCACGCGAGCCCCGCAGCTCCCAGCGTCACGATCGACCGGCGCGATCTCACGTAGATCAAGCGCGCCCCACCAACGAGTAGTGTATTCCCAGACATGGATGTGATCGCCGAGCGCGCCGAGATCGACAAAGCGGTCTCAGGCAAGACGGTCTGCACGCTGTTCGCGGATGCTGTCGCGAAGTGGGGCGACCGGACGGCTTTGCACTGGAAAGAGGATGGGGAATGGCGGTCCCTGACCTGGACGGAGTACCGCGACGAGGTCGCGGCCCTGACGCTGGCGCTGCGGTCGCTGGGCTTCGGTTCGGGGCAGTTCGGACTGATCATGGCGCGCAACGTGCCGGAGCATGTGATCGCCGACCTGGGCATTGTCCACGCCGGCGGGGCGGCGATCAGCGTCTACAACACGCTGGCACCTGAGCAGATCGAGTACATCGCCAACCATTCCGAGGCGACGGTCGCCTTCGTGGAGGACGAAGGGTTTCTCGCCAAGCTCCTCGCCATTCGCGCCTCCACGCCGCACCTGAAGCACCTGGTGCTTGTTCGGGGCTCGGCGCCCGAAGGCGTCCTGTCGTGGGACTCATTGATGGCCAAAGGGCGCGAGATGTATGAGGCTTCACCGGCCGACTTCCAGGCATCATCGAAGGCCGTTGGTCCCGAGGATCCGCTCAGCCTGATCTATACGTCGGGTACCACGGGCCCGCCAAAAGGCGTGATGTACTCGCACAACAACGTCACCTGGACGCTCGAATCCCAGACGCGGTCCTATCGCGAGGGCGGGCGCCCGGTTGGGGGCGACACCCTGGTCAGCTACCTGCCGCTTGCGCACGTGTCCGAACGGTTCACATCGCAGTGGCACGGCATTTTCAATGGGCATGACGTCTGGTTCTGCCCGGACCCCAACCTGCTGTTGCCCTACCTTCTGGAAGCGAAGCCGACTCTGTTCGTCGGCGTCCCCAGGGTGTGGGAGAAATTGATGTCCGGGATCCAGGCAGGCCTCGCAGCCGAGCCCGACGAGACGAGGCGGCAGATGGCTCAAGGAGCGCTGTCAGCGGCGATCTCGGCCTACCGGATGCGACGCGACGGTAAGTCGGTGCCGGAAGAGCTGGCCGCGGGCGTTGAGAAGGCGCAGCCGCTGTTCATGCTCTTGCGGTCGAAGATCGGCCTGGAGCGGTGCACGTATGCGGTGACCACATCGGCCCCGTGCCGGCCCGAGGTGCACGAGTTCTGGGCCGCGCTCGGGCTGCCCCTCTACGAGGTCTGGGGGATGAGCGAGCTGACAGGGCCGGCGACACAGGTCCCACCCAACGACCACCACGCACCGTCGATCGGCAAGGCGATCGCCGGCGTCGAGGTGCGCCTTGCGGAAGACGGAGAACTGCTGGTTCGAGGCGGCAACGTCATGGTCGGCTACTACCGTGACCCCGAGAAGACGGCGGAGATGGTCGACTCAAAGGGCTGGGCGCACAGCGGCGACATCGCCGTGCTCGACCCGGACGGCCATTACCGGATCGTCGACCGTAAGAAGGAGCTCATCATCACCTCGGCGGGCAAGAACATCTCGCCGTCCAACCTCGAGGCGCTGGCCAAGTCGAGCCCGATCATCGGGCAGGCCGTGGCGATCGGCGACGGGCGGAAGTTCATCTCGGTGCTGGTCGTGCTGGATCCGCAAGTGGCGCCGTTGTGGGCCAAAGCGCATGGGATTCCCTCCGTGGCGATGAACGATCTGGCGCAGCATCCGCTGGTCGTCGAAGAGGTTCGGCGCGCGCTCACGGTCGCAAACACGCACCTGGCGCGCGTGGAGCAGTTCAAGCGGTTCACCATTCTGCCGGGCGAGTGGACGCCGGAGTCGGAGGAGCTGACGCCGACTTTGAAGCTGAAGCGTCGGGTGATCCACACCAAGTACCAGCCACAGATCGACGCGATGTACTCCGAGCCGCCGGGCGGCTACTCCGTGGACCCTGTGCCGGAGGCGGCTCACGCCGCGACGGACTAGGCCTTCGTCCGGGCCGCGGGCTTGAAGCCCATCACCGCCTCCGTGAACAGGCGGGTCGCGATCCGGCTCTTGGGTTCGCCTGTGCGCGAGGCGAGCTTGGTGAGCTGATCCACGACGCGCGGCTCGACGTTGAGCCTGTAGAGCTGTTTGACGACGGGCACTTGCTTCTTCACCGCAGATCCTCCTGAGAGTGGGTTGACTGGCCCGATTCTCAGTTGGAGGCGGGGTAGTTTCCTACCCCGCCTGTTAAGACCTCGAGATCAGCTCACCAGGACGGTCGAGCAGTACTGTGGAAAGCCACCCAGCGGGCTGGTGCAGCTCTTCGCCTGCTGGAACTGCTGCGCCTGGCCGAAGTCCTTCGTGGTACCGGGATAGTCGCCTCCATATGTGAAGGTCTTGTCCCGGCCGTTGAACGCGTACCAGGGATAGGTGCAGAACGGGGTGCCGAAGTTGGCGGCGCCGCAATCCGCGTTGATCTCGGCGAGCCCGCCGAAGTCGCTCACCGCCGCCCAGCCCTGAGAGCTGCTGCCGTCGCCGAAGGTGACGCTCTTGATCTGCAGCGGCTGGAACTTGAGCCAGGTCGGGACGTCGTATGAAAAGCACGGCGGCTTGGTCGAGCTGCCCGGCACGCAGAACTGACCCGCCGGCGTCGTGTAGTTTCCGGTGTGCCCTATCTCCCAGACCAGCGAGTTGGGCGCGTCGTTCACAAGACCCCAGCTGAGCGCGTTGCCGAGCCGCTGGACGTCGAAGGCGGGCATGAGCGGCCCATCGATCTTGCTGTTGAGGACGATGGTGCCGGAATTGCCGTTCGTCACGTCTGTGACTGTGATGTGCATCCCGTCCTTCGCCGCCGTCACGTACTGGTGGTCGGTGATCGTGTCACCGGCGTGCATGAGGAGCGGCCCGCCCGAGCTGCTGTCGGTCAGCATCGCGTTGAAGGCGGCCGACTCGGAGCTGCCGTGCTTCGAGACCTCCCAGACCGGCGAGCACACCGTATACGTGTTGGGAGAGAAGGAGACGTTGAATCCACCTCCCGCGGTGCAGCCGGTCGTGATGCTGTTGGGATAGAACTGCAGCTCGAGGAAGGCCTGGCCGAAGAGGCTGTTGGGGTCGGTCACGGTTCCGCCGATCCAGAACGTGGGACCGACCGAGTCAACCTGCACTGAGCCATTGGTGGGCAGGACGATCGTCCATGTGATGTCCTGGGCCGAGCCGGGATGATTCGAGATGGGATCGATCTCGGGCTCGTCGTGACCGGTGCAGCTCGCCGTGTACCAGACGAAGTCCTGCGGGTGGTGAGCGATACAGAGCGATTGAGCGTTGCCGCTTGCGCCGGCCGCGCCGGCGCTCAGGGCGGCGGGCCCGAGGCTGAGGGCCAGCACGATCGCCGGCAATGTGGCGAAACCAAGAGGTAGCTTCCACCGACCCATCTCGCGATTCCCTCCGCTTTTTCATACGTCCAAAGCCGCCCACCTGAAGGGCGTTTGGTGGAGTGTAACCAGACCCGGATGGTCGCGCAACGAACGATCGTGGTCAGAATTTGCAGATGGAAAACGACGTCCGCTGGCACCATGGACAAACGCTCGCCGCGGGGCAGGTCGCGGAGTTCAAGGTGTGGGCGGAGCTGGTGCGGCAGTCGATGGGCGGGCTGCACATCTTTCTGCCGCTCCGCGATATGGGGATCGACGGGGTCGTGCACCGGCTTTCGGATGGCGCGTACGCGCCAGTGCAGGTGAAGGCGCGGACCTCGCTCACGCCGGCGGGCCAGGTGCACATCACCGTGACGGCCAGCAGCCTGATTGACGACGAGGCGCTCATCGTGGCGACCCTGCTGGATGGAGACGAGCTGGGGCGGTTCGTGCTGGTCGTGGACGAAGCCCGTTTCCGGTCGCTTGCGGTGCATGACATGGTGGAAGGGCGCGAGTACCTGACCGCGGCGTTCGAGCTGCACTCGGGCGGAGATTCGCGATGGGCGCCGTACCTGGTGGCTCGCGAGCAGCTGGCCGGGCGGTTTGGTTTGGCCGCGCTGGGCGCGGCGGAAGCAGTGCAGGCCGGCGGCGTCGATCGCGGACACGAGGGATTCCTGGGCGAGATGGAGGTCGTCAGGCGCCTGGCCGAGGCGGAGTCACTGAATCTCTTTCGGCCCTTTCCGGACCTGGAGACGGTGGAGGTGCTCGCGCGTCACGTTTCGACGCATCGCTTCGTGGGGCTGCAGGTGAAGGCGGTCGGGTGGGACCACGCGCACCTCGAGAATCGGGTCTACGTCAGGCGGTCGAGCTTTCGCCCCTCGCCTTCGACCTATCTATGCGTCGTCGGCTGGAATCGCGATGCGGGCCTGTTCGAAGACGATTGCCTGTTCATTCCGAGCGTCGAGCTGGCGGACATCGCGAGGGTGGAGGGTGAGTGGATGACGCTGGAGCTGGTGCCGGGCTCGGTGAGGCACCGCCGCACGGACCGGTACCGGGTGTCGCTGCTTTCGCTCGGGAAGACGGTTGAGTCTCTTCTGGCCTGACGGTCAGGCCAGTCTGGCGCTCAAACGGTCGATGCCGGCCGGCGACACACCCGCTGCTTCGAGGTATGAGCTCACACCGCCCCACTTGTGCTCTACGTAATCCAGCGTGCGCAGCATCCACTCAGGCGGGCAGCGCAGCTCGTCTTGCATCTGTTCGCGGCGCTCCGGCGACGCCTTCGCCAGCCATTCCGTGTATCGAGTCGCGAGCTGGACGTCTGTCTCGGCGTAGTCGGCACCAATCGCCTCGGGCTCGACGCCGGCGAGAGAAAGCAGCATCGCCGACACCAGGCCAGTCCGGTCCTTGCCGGCGAAGCAGTGGAACAGGAGCGGTCCTTCGGTTCCGGCGATCGCGTCGAAGATCCTTCCGAACGCGGCCTGGCGCCGGTCGATGATCACCTGGTACCGATCGGGCATCGTCGGGGCTTGGTTGAGGACGAATCCGACCTCATCGTCGACAAGCGGAAGGTTCAGGTAGATCGGTGCATCGCCTTCGTGCTGCAGCTGTCGTGAAACGATGGGCTCAGCGCTCTGGAAATCGGAGAAAGGCGGTCCGGGTGAACCCTTGAGCTCCGATTCCGCGCGCAGATCGATCACCGTCGCAATGCCGTAGTCGATCATCGCGCGCCGTCCGGCGGAGGTCAGGCCGGCGAGGTTGTCCGAGCGCACGAGGACGCCCATTCGCGTGAAGCCGCCTTGTCGCGGAAGACCTCCGAGGTCGCGCGCGTTCTGGCAGTCGGGCCAGTCCAGGCGGCGCGCTAGCGCTTCGTGTATTGCGGAGCCTTTCGGGCGCGCTTCAGGCCGTACTTCTTGCGCTCCTTCATGCGCGAGTCGCGAGTCAGGAGGCCGGCCTTCTTGAGGACCGGGCGAAGGTCGGGGTCGAACTTGATCAGCGCTCGGGCGATGCCGTGCGAGATCGCGCCCGCCTGGCCGCTCGTTCCACCGCCGAACACCTTCACGCTGATGTCGAACTTGCGCTGCATGCTGGTGACGCGGAGCGGCGCCAGCGCCGCCATCTCGAGGACCCTCCGCCCCAGGTACGCGAGCGTGTCCTTGTCGTTGATCACCATCCGGCCTTCGCCCGGCTGGATGCGCACGCGTGCGACCGCGTTCTTGCGGCGTCCGGTTCCTCGGTGGAAGATTTCAGCCAATCTTGATGTCTCCCTTGGCGTCGAAGGTGAGCGCCTTCGGCTTCTGTGCCTGGTGCCCATGCTCGGCACCGGCGTAGACGCGAAGGCGGGTGAGCATATCCGCACCCAACGTGTTGTGCTGCAGCATCCCCTTGACCGCATTCATCAGCGGGAAGGTGGGGTCGATCTCCTGGGCCTTCTGCAGGGTGCGCCTGCGCAGGCCGCCGGGGTAGCCGCTGTAGTGGGTGTATTCCTTGGACCCGAGCTTGGTGCCCGTGACCTTGATCTTCGATGCGTTGATCACGATCACGGAGTCGCCGGTGTTCAGGTGCGGCGTGTAGGTCGGCTTGTGCTTGCCTCGCAGAACTTTCGCCACGCATGAGGCCAGGCGGCCGAGGACCTGATCGGTGGCATCGACCACAAACCAATCGCTCTTGAGTTCCGCGGCTTTCGCCGTCCACGTCTTCTGCTTGCTCATTTCCTTCTTTGGGTTACCTAGTAAATCACTTCCATCAAGGTCAGGCCCCCCGCCGGGGCCGTCTTCGCCGCTTTCCGCCGATCTCGCGCGCTGAGGACCTCTCCCACCCACTCCGGCGGGCGCCGGCCGCGACCGACCTCGGCCAGCGCTCCGGCGATGCTTCTCGCCAGCCCGCGTAGGAAGCCCTCGGCGACCAGCTCCAGCTCGACGACGTCTCCATGTCGCGTCACGCGTGCGGAGCGCATCTCGCGCACCCTCGTGTCCGCCGGTTCTGAGGCCGAGCAGTAGCTGCTCCAGTCGTGCCGGCCGACAAGCGCCTTCGCCGCCTGGGACATCGCGTCCACGTCCAGCGACCCGCGAATCTGCCAGCAGCGACCCCGCTCCAGAGCCGGCCTCGACGGCCGGTCCAGGTAGCGGTAGCGGTAGCGGCGCCAGCGGGCGGAGTAGCGAGCGTGAAACTCGTCCGGCATCTCTTCTGCCGACAGAACCGCCACGTCGGCGGGGAGTTTAGCGTTCAGAGCCGCCACCAACCGGCGGGGCGAGACTCGCCCGTCCGTCTGGAAGCTCACGACCTGGCCCTCGGCGTGCGCACCAGCGTCGGTCCGCCCGGCCGCGTACACCTTGTGGTCCTGGCCCGTGATGGCCTTTAGCGCTCGCTTCAGCTCGGCTTCGACCGTGCGGCCATGTGCCTGCTGCTGCCAGCCGGAAAATCCACTTCCGTCGTACTCCAGCACTACCTTGATATTCAATTGTTAACTTCTGCGTTTCGCTTTTACGGGCTTAAGCCCCTCACCCTGGCCCTCTCCCCGATGGGGAGAGGGAAAATTCTTCCCTTCAGTCAACCAGCTCGATGATCACCATCGGGGCGGCGTCGCCCAGGCGCGGGCCTTTGTGGATGATTCGCGTGTAACCGCCCGGCCGCTCGGCCAGGCGAGGCAGCAGGTTCGAGAACAGCCGCTCCACGACATCGGGCTTGGAGATCTCCTCGGCCACGCGCCTGCGCGCGTTGAGGTCGTCGTCCTTTGCGGTGGTGATCAGCCTCTCGACCCATCGCCTCAGCTCCTTGGCCTTCGGCTCGGTGGTGGTGATGCGGCCGCTTTCGAGCAAGGACGTGCAGAGGTTGCGCATCAGCGCCTTGCGCGAGTTGGTGTCTCGGTTGAAGCGGCGGCCGCTCTTCTGGTGTCGCATTGAGAGCTAGCCCCGGAGGACCGTGCCCATCTCTTCGGGCTTGATGAAGCCCTTCTCGACGAGCTTCTCCTTGATCTCGTCGAGCGACTTGCGTCCGAAGTTGCGGAGAGCGAGCAGCTCCTCCTCCCTCTTCTGCAGAAGCTGGCCGACGGTCTGGATCTCGTTCGCCTTCAGGCAGTTGAACGCCCGCACCGAAAGGTCGAGCTCCTCGATCGGGGTGTCCATCAGCCGGTTCTGGCTGCCCTTCTCGCCGCGCATCTCCGCCTCGTGCTTCTCAATCGAGTCGCGGAAGCGGACGAAGAGGTTCAGGTGCTGGGTGAAGAGCTCGGCCGCGTGGCTGACCGCTTCCTCGGGCGACATCGTGCCGTCGGTCCAGACCTCGATGAGGAGGCGGTCGTAGTCCGTCGACTGCCCGACACGGGTCTTCTCCACGGTGAAGTTCGCCTTCTCAACGGGCGAGAAGATCGCGTCGATCGGGATCACCCCGATCGGCTGGCCCTCGCGCTTGTTGCGATCGGCCGGCACGTAGCCCTTGCCGCGCTCCACGTTGAGCTCAATCCGCAGGTGGCCCTTGGCCGCCAGCGTGCAGATGTAGAGGTCCGGGTTGACGATCTCGACGTCCGACGACGCCTGGATGTGCGAGGCGTGCACCTCGGCGGGTCCCTTGACATCGAGCAGCAGGGTGACAGGGTCCTCGGTGAAGCTCTTCAGGCAGAGCCGCTTGAGGTTGAGGATAACCTCGGTCACGTCTTCCTTGACGTGCGGGATCGCCGTGAACTCATGCGCGACGCCGTCGATCTGGATCGACGTGACCGCCGCGCCCCACAACGAGGAGAGCAGCACGCGGCGAAGCGTGTTGCCCAAAGTCGTGCCGAATCCCGGGTCGAGCGGCTCGATGTCGAACTTGCCGTAGTTCGCGCTGGTCTCGAGCTTTCGGACCTGCGGGGTAACGCTCATCTGAGTGTCGATTGCCAATTGGGTACTCCCTTTACCTTGAGTAGAACTCGACGATCAACTGTTCCTCGACTCCGGTCTCCATCTCATGGCGGTCAGGTCGCGCCAGGATCTTTCCGGACTTGTCGTCGGCACTGAATGAAAGCCATGACGGCACCGGCCGTACGCGGGACGCCTCGAGCGCAACATCGATCACGCCGTCGGCAGGCTTGACCTTCAACACGTCGCCGACCTTGAGCTGGTAGGAGGGCACGTTGACCGTCTTTCCGTTCACCTCGAAGTGGCGATGTGACACGAGCTGTCGCGCCTGCTTGCGCGAGGTGCCCAGGCCGAGCCGGTAGATCACGTTGTCGAGCCGGAGCTCGAGATGGCGAAGCAGGTTCACGCCCGTCACGCCGGGTTCCTTCGCCGCCGCGTCGAAGTAGTTGCGGAACTGCTTTTCGAGCAGGCCATAGATACGGCGCGCCTTCTGCTTGGCCCGCAGCTGGATGCCGTAGTCCGACGTCTTGCGCTTGCGCGCCTGCCCGTGCATTCCGGGCGCGAAAGCGCGGCGCTCGATGGCGCACTTCGGCGTGTAGCAGCGCTCGCCTTTGAGGTACAGCTTCGCGCCCTCGCGGCGGCAGAAACGGCAGACCGGACCGCTGTAATTGGCCACTAGACACGCCTCCGCTTTGGTGGGCGGCAGCCGTTATGTGGGATTGGCGTTACGTCGGTGATTGCGCTGACCTCCAAACCTGCTGCCTGCAATGAGCGGATCGCAGCCTCTCGGCCCGCGCCCGGTCCGCGCACGAAAACCTCGATCGAGCGCATGCCGTGCTCGTGCGCCTTCTTGGCGGCCGCCTCGCCCGTCACCTGCGCCGCGAACGGCGTCGACTTGCGGCTTCCCTTGAAGCCCTGCGCGCCGGCCGAGCCCCACGAGATGACGTTGCCGTCGACGTCGCTGATCGAGATGATCGTGTTGTTGAACGTGCTCTGGATGTGCGCCTGCCCGTTGACCACGTTCTTGCGTTCGCGGCGGCGGGTCCGGACTACTTTCTTCTTTGGCATTACTTGCCTGCCTTGACCTTCTTCTTACCTGCGACCGCCCGCTTGGGGCCGCGGCGGCTCCGGGCGTTGGTGCGGGTGCGCTGGCCGCGGACTGGAAGGCCGCGGCGGTGGCGGGATCCGCGGTAGGAGCCGATCTCGGTCATGCGCTTGATGTTCTGCGCAACCTCGCGGCGGAGGTCACCCTCGATCAGGATCTCCTTGGCGGTCGCCATGCGGTCGATGATCTGGCGGAGCCGGCCTACCTCGTCTTCAGTCAGGTCCTTGACCCGCGTGTCCGGGTTGATGCCGGCGGTCTTGACCAGCTTTTTGGCGGTCGTGTTTCCGATGCCCATGATGTACGTCAGGGAGATGACGGCCCTTTTCTGCGGGGGTATGTCTACGCCGGCGATTCTCGCCATTTAACTCCCTAGCCCTGCCGCTGTTTGTGTTTTGGCGTCTTGGAGCAGATCACTCGGACCACCCCTTTGCGCTTGATCACCCTGCAGCTGGGACACATCTTTTTGACGGACGGACGTACTTTCATCTCCAAATCTCTCGAATTCGCCCTCGCGATCGGTCGCTGCTGGCCAGCTCGACGCCCACCTTGTCCCCGGCGAGTAGCCGGGTGAAGTGGGTGCCTGCACGGTCGGCGACGTGAGCCAGGACTTTCGCCCCGTTCTCGAGCTCGACCCGGTACACACCGTTGGGTAAAGGCTCCACCACGACCCCCTTCACGAGTGGGAGGCGTTGGGGCACGAACGGCGATTGTACCAAACCTGGCTACTGGAGGGGGTTCGCGGTCAGGACCAGGGGTCCCCGGTCGGTGATCGCGACTGTGTGCTCGAAATAGGCCGAGAGGGAGCCGTCGGCCGTGCAGATGGTCCAACCGTCCGGCTTCATGTACACCTCGTGGGAGCCGGCGTTGACCATTGGCTCGATCGCCAGGGTCATCCCGGTCTTCAGCCTGGGCGGGGTGCCCGGGCTGCCGAAGTTGGGCACCTGGGGGTCCTCGTGCATCTGGCGGCCGATCCCATGGCCGACAAACTGGCGGATGACCGAGAAGCCCGCCGCCTCAACGTGCTTCTGGATCGCCGACGAGATGTCTCCCAGGTAGCCTCCCGGGCGGGCCTTGTCGATTCCCACGTAGAGGGCCTGTTCGGTCACCTTGATCAGGCGCTCCGCCTCTGGGGTGATCTTGCCGACGCCGACTGTGATGCCGACGTCCGCCCAGAAACCCTCCAGGACCAGGCCCAGGTCCAGGCTGACCAGGTCTCCCGCCGCCACCTTGCGGTTGCCGGGGATGCCGTGCACAGCCTCGTCGTTGATCGAGACGCAGATCGACCGGGGGAAGCCGTTGTAGCCGAGGAAGCCCGGCGTCGCGCCGCCTTCTCTGATCAGCCGGTCGGCGATCCGGTCGAGCTCGATGGTCTTGACCCCGGGCTGGCACGCCTCCTTCAGCGGAGGGAGAACGGACGCGAGCAGGCTGCCCGCGCGGGCCATGAGGTCGATCTCGTGAGCGGTTTTCAGGTTGATCATGCGGTTTGCCTCTTGCCGGAAGGCGCCGTTACGGCGGCCAGGACCTGGCGGCTGATGTCATCGATTGTGCCCATGCCATCGATCTCGGAAACCAGCCCCTCGCCGCGGTAGTGGTCGAGCACCGGGATCGTCTTCTGGAGGTAGACCTCGATCCGCGGCTTGACCGCCTCCGCCTTGTCGTCCTCCCGCTGGACGAGCTCGCTTCCGTCGGCCGCGCATAAGGCGGTCCGGGGCGGGTAGGTGCGCTGGCACTGGGGGCAGACGAGCCGGCCGGACAGGCGCTGGAGCAGCTCGCCCAGGTCGACCTTGAGGTAGAGGACCCGGTCGAAATGCCTGCCGAGCTCTTGCATCAGGGTGTCGAGAGCCTCGGCCTGCGGGATGGTTCGCGGGAAGCCGTCGATGATGAAACCGCGCGGGCAGTCGGGCTGCGTGAGCCGGTTGCGAATCATGCCGATCATGATGTCGTCCGACACGTAGTGGCCCGCGGCCAGGATCGGCTGCGCCTTCTGGCCGAGCGGCGTGCCGGCGGCGATCTCGGCGCGGAGCATGTCGCCTGTGGCGATGTGCGGGATCCCGAAATGAGAGCGCAGCATGTTGGCCTGGGTCCCCTTTCCGCTGCCAGGGGCTCCGTATAAGAGCAGGTTCATCTGATGAAGCCGCGGTACTGGCGCATCACCAGCTGCGTCTGCAGCTGTTTCATCGTGTCGAGCGCGACGCCCACCACGATGAGTATGGCTGTGCCTCCGAGGTACATCGATTGCGTGTTGATGCCGGAGATCTTGGCCGTGGCGATTGGAAGGATCACCGTGATGAAGCCCAGGAAGGTCGCGCCCGCGAACGTCACGCGATTCATGACGGCGGCCAGGTAGTCCGCCGTCGGCCGGCCCGGGCGGATGCCCGGGATGAAGCTGGAATAGCGTTTGAGGTTGTCCGCGACCTCGTTCACGTCAAACGTGATGGCCGTGTAGAAGTAGGTGAACCCGAACGTGAACGCGAAGTAGAGCGCGTTGTACGTGACCGACATCGCCAGGTTCGAGGTGGTGGGCGAGAAGTTGCCTCTCACCCACGCCGCCGCCTTGTAATACCAGGTGTCAGGCGGGGCGCCGGTGAAGTAGTTGGCGAGAATCGTCGGCAGGAACATGACCGAGATCGCGAAAATGATGGGAATGACCCCGGCGTGGTTGACGCGCAGGGGCAGGAAGCTCGCTCGGCTCTGCACCTGCTTCAAGCCCACCGTCCGTTGCGCGGATTGAATGGGTATCTTCCTCACCGCCTGCTGCACCTCGATGATCACCGCGGTCATGAAGAGCGCGACCAGGCCGAAGATGATGAACGGCACGTAGTCGGCGATCCCACCACCGGAGGACTTGGCCGCGAAGACCGCTGCGATACCCTGCGGCCCGCGGCCGATGATGCCGGCGAAGATGATCAGAGAAACACCGTTGCCGATGCCGTACTCGGTGATCAGCTCGCCGAACCACATCAGCATGACGGTGCCGGCGGTGAGCACCAGCACGATCTGCAGGCGCTGGAACCAGTCGAGCGCAGGGAGGATGGCCGGGCTGGTGTTCTGGAAGAGGACGGTGAACCCGTAGGCCTGGCCGGCGCCGAGGGCGACCGTCAGGTAGCGGCTCCAGCGGGTGATGCGGCGCCGCCCCGTCTCGCCCTCTTTGGAGATCTCCTTGATCCGCTCGGAGATCACCGTCATCAACTGCATGATGATCGTGGCGTTGATGTACGGGTTCATGCCCATGGCCACGACGCTGAAGCGAGACAGGCCGCCGCCTGAGAAGAGGTCGAGCAGCCCGAGCAGAGCCTGGTTGTTGAAGAGGGAGGCGAGAGCGCTCTGGCTCGCGCCGGGCACGGCCACGTTGGCGAAGAGCCGGAACGCGACCAGGATCCCACCTGTGAACAGGATCTTGTTGCGCAGCTCCGGGAGCCGCATCGCGTTGACGAGGGCTTCGAGCAGGTTCATGGGCTAACCCTACGGCTCGTCGGGAGGGGTGACCTCGTCCGTCTGGTTTGCGCCCTGCGCGCGCCCGGCGGTTTCCGTTGGGGCACCCTTCTTCTGACGCTCCGGCTTCGGTGCGGCGGCCTCTGGCGCGGCCGCCCTGGGGGCCTCGGCTGTCGGGATGGGCTTGGGCAGCTTGGCAGCCGTTCGCCTCGGGCCGATCTTGCGGGGCTCGCCCAGCACGTTGACGCTGCCGCCCGCCTTCTCGATCGCCTCGCGGGCGCTCACGCTGAAGAAATGCGCCTCCACGGTCAGCTTGCGCTTCAGGCCCCCGGTGCCGAGGATCTTGATCTCCATGCCCTGGTGGACGAGGCCGGCCTCGAGCAGGGCGTCCGCGTCGACCTTCGTTCCGTCAGGAAAGCGGCTGAGCTTCGAGAGGTTGACGACCGAGAACAGCCTGTGGAACGGGTTCTTGAAGCCGGGCAGCTTGGGGAGGCGCTGAGCGAGCGGCATCTGGCCGCCCTCGAAGCCGACGCGGAAGCCTTCGCTGCGCGCGTTCTGTCCTTTCTGTCCGCGCCCGGACGTCTTGCCGCGCCCGGAGCCCGTGCCGCGACCGACGCGTTCCGGCCGGCGGTGTGCGCCCTTCGACGGCTTGAGGTCGTGCAGCTGCACCGGTTACTTACCCCTCTGGTGCTTCTTGTTCGACCGGGAGCGCCAGATCTTGTACTGGCTTCGCTTCGGGCGGATGTAGGGCGTGCCCTCGACGGCGACCAGGAAGTTGACGGCCTTGAGCATGCCGCGCACCGCCGGGTTGTCAGGGAGGTCGCGGGTCTGGTTCATGCGGCGGAAGCCGAGCGACTCGACCGTGGCCTTGATCTGCGGGAGCGCTCCGATGGTGCTCTTCATCAGGGTGGCCCTGATCGGGCGATCGACCGATTTGGATGCGCCCTGCGCGCGTCCGGCGGTTGCGGGCTTCTTGTTCGCTGCCGTCATTTGGCCTCCACCGGGGTCGCTTCGGCGCCATTGGCGGCGGCGGCTTTGCCTCCGCCTTCCTGGCGCCGGTACGCGGCAGCGAGGCGCTTGCCGACGATCTGCTCGACCTCTTTGCCGCGCAGCTCGGCGATCTGCTGCGCCGTTTTCAGCTGCTGCAGGGCAGCGAGCGTCGCGCGGACGGTGTTAATGGGGTTGTTGGTGCCGTGGGACTTCGTGAGAATGTCCTTGATGCCGGCAGTCTCGATCACAGCGCGCATGGCTCCTCCCGAAATCACGCCCGTTCCCGGTGCGGCGGGCTTGAGCATGATCTTGGCCGCGCCCCACTTGAGGCGCACCTCGTGAGGGATGGTCGTGCCGACCATGGGGACGGTGATCATGTTGCGCTTGGCCACGTCCATGCCCTTGCGGATGGCCTCGGTCACCTCCTTCGCCTTGCCGATGCCCGCGCCAACGCGCCCGTTCATGTCGCCGACCACGATCAGCGCGCTGAACGAGAACTTACGCCCGCCCTTGACCACCTTGGACACGCGGTTGACGCGCACGACGCGATCGGTGAGATCGGATCGCTCGCCGCTCGAATGAGGGTATCGGGATCCCATTTCGCTCCTAGAACTCCAAACCGGCTTCGCGCGCCGCGTCAGCCAGAGCTTTGATTCTGCCGTGATAGAGGAATCCGCCCCGGTCGAAGACCACCGAGCTCACGCCCGCGGCCTTCGCCTTCGCGGCGATCTCCTTGCCGACCTGCGCGGCCTCGGCCATACCGTTTCCCTTCGTCTTCAACACGACCGTGGAAGCGGCGGCCAGCGTGCGGCTCGCCCCATCGTCGATGAGCTGGGCGTAGACATGGTTGAGGCTGCGGAAGACGGCGAGTCGCGGACGCTCCTGCGTGCCCGCCACGTGCACGCGCACGCGCCGGTGGCGCTTCGAGCGGTTCAGCTTGCGGTCGCTTCGCTTGATCATGCGGAGGTTTTCGCCCCCTTGCCGGCCTTGCCGGCCTTGCGGCGGATCTTCTCTCCACGGTACATGACGCCCTTTCCCTTGTAGGGCTCGGGCGGTCGCATCCCGCGGAGGTTCGCCGCGACCTGGCCCACCGCTTCGTTCGAGATGCCGGAGACCGAGAACTTCGTCGGGTCCGCCACATCGATCGAGACGCCCTCGGGTGCCTTGAACCTGATCGGGTGGGAGTAGCCGAGGCTCAGCACCAGCTCGTCGCCCTGCTTGGCGACGCGATAGCCGACGCCGACCAGCTCGAGGTGCTTGGTGAAGCCGACGTTCACGCCCGTGACCATGTTGTTGACGAGGCTGCGGACGAGGCCGTGGAGCGCGCGGTGGCGGTAGTCGTCGTCGGGTCGCTCGAAGATGAGCTCCCCGTCGACCTGCTTGACCGTGATCTCGGACGGCAAGGTGCGCTCGAGCTGACCCTTCGGGCCCTCGACCTTGACGTGGCCGGGCTGCAGGGAGACCTTCACCCCGCTCGGCACCGGAATCGGCAGCTTTCCAATCCGCGACAACTCTTTTTTAGAACTCCTAATCACCCCACGAAATCTGCGATTTCGCGGGGACCCCGATTATCTGACCTGCTTCACCAAACATATGCGAGAACTTCGCCGCCGAGTCCTTGCCGGGTCGCCTGGCGACCGCTCATGACTCCTTCGGCTGTGCTGAGAACGGCGATTCCGAGCCCACCGAGGACTCGAGGGATCTCTGTCTTGCGCGCGTAGACGCGCAGGCCGGGGCGGCTGATCCTCTTCACGCCCGAGATCACCCTGGTGCGGTCCGGGCGGGCCTTGAAGATGATACGCATCGTCTGAGTGGTTCCGTCGGCTTCGACCTCGTAGCCCGCGATGTATCCCTCGTCCTTCAGGACGCGCGCGATCTCGAGCTTCAGCTTGGAAGCCGGGACCTTCACCTCGGGATGCCGGGCTGCGTTGGCGTTGCGCACGCGCGTGAGCATGTCCGCGATCGGGTCGCTCACGACCCCCGCGGAGGCGCGCCTCACGGGCTTGGCGTTTTTCGCGACTGCTGTGGCCATCACCAGCTCGACTTCGTCACGCCGGGGATGCGTCCCTCGGCGGCAAGGTTGCGGAAGCAGATGCGGCACATGCCGAACTTGCGGTAATAAGCGCGTGGCCGGCCGCAGATGCGGCAGCGGTTGTGGAACCGGACCTTGAACTTCGGGTGGACAAGGTCTCTCTTCCAGCGCTCGAGTGCGGATTTCTTCGCCAAACTCTTCCTACCTCTTCTTGAATGGCATGCCGAGGCGCGTCAAAAGACTCCGCGCTTCGTCGTCGGTGCGGGCTGTGGTCACGATCGAAACCTCCAGCCCGCGAAGCTTGTCGATCTTGTCGTAGTCGATCTCCGGGAAGATGACCTGCTCGCGCAGGCCGAGCGAATAGTTGCCGCGACCGTCAAAGCCCTCGGCGTTGACGCCGCGGAAGTCGCGGATCCGCGGCAGCGCGACGTTGAGCAGCTTGTCCAGGAAGAACCACATACGCCGGCCGCGCAGCGTCGTCTTGATGCCGACGGTCTGGCCCGCCCGCAGCTTGAAGGCGGCAACCGACTTCCGCGCCTTGATGAGGGCGGGCTTCTGGCCCGTGATGGTGACCACGTCGCCGACCGCGGCGTCGAGCGCCTTGTCGCTGTCTTTGGCCTCGCCGATGCCGATGTTCACGACCACCTTGGCGATGCGGGGCACCTCCATTGCGTTGTCGTAGTCGAACTCCTTGGTCAGCTGGGGCACGATCGTGTCTCGATAGAGCTTCAGCATGCGCGGCGGGGTCTCGGTGCGAGTCCCCGGCGCCTTCGGCGCTTCGGTCTTCTTGGGTGCGGCTTTGGCTTTGCTCACTGGGCCTCCGTCTTGCGCACGCGCTCGTACGGCTCGCCGCAGTGCAGGCACACGAGAGCGCGGGCGCCGGATTCGAGCACGGTGTGCTTGGTGCGGGTCGGCCGCGAGCACGACGGGCAGACCAGCATCACGTTCGAATAGTCGAGCGCCGCCTCGAAGTCGATCACGCCACCCTGCGCGACGCTGACACCGCCGCGGGACTGTCCCGCCTTGGTGTGGCGCTTCAGGATGTTGACGCCCTTGACGACGATCTTGTGCTTGTCGGGGATCGTGCGCAGCACCTCGCCCTGCTTGCCCTTGTCCTTGCCCGTGACGACGATCACCGGATCGCCGGGCGCAAGGTCGAGCCAGCGTCGCTTGGGCTGCAGCTTGTTTCTCAGCATCTGGGTTAGAGGACCTCCGGGGCAAGGCTGATGATCTTCATGAAGTTACGCTCGCGAAGCTCGCGGGCCACCGGGCCGAAGATGCGGGTGCCGCGCGGGTTGTTCGCCGTGGCCAGCAGCACCGCCGCGTTGTCGTCGAAGCGGATGAGCGAGCCGTCCGGGCGCTTGTATTCCTTCGTGACACGCACGACGACGGCCTTCACGACCTCGCCCTTCTTGACCCCTCCGCCCGGCTGAGCCGACTTGACGGTCGCGGTGATGGTGTCGCCCACGGAGGCGTACTTGCGGTAGTGCCCCCCGGCCACGCGGATGCACAGGATCTCTTTCGCTCCTGAGTTGTCCGCGACCTTGAGACGGCTTTCTTGCTGGATCACTTTGTTACTTGGCCTTCTCCACGATTTCGAGCAGGCGCCAGCGCTTCTCCTTGGAGATGGGGCGCGTCTCGGTGATGCGGACCAGGTCGCCTACGCCGCACTCGTTCTTCTCGTCGTGCACCTTGAACTTCGTCCGGCGCTGGACGGTCTTGCGGTACAGGCGGTGAGCCTTGGACGTGCCGACCTGGACGATGATCGTCTTGTTCATCTTGTCGGCGATCACCGTGCCGAGCCGGACCTTGCGCTGGCCGCGGGTCTCTTCGGTCGTCGCCGTTTGGGTCTCTGTCTTGGTCGCTGTTGCCGTGTCGGTCATTTGGTTTCCTCGGCTTTCTTGCGGGTGCGCCTGGGCTTGGCCGCCGGCGCCTCGGGTGCTGCTTCGACTGCTACCGCCGCAGGCTCGGGTTCTGGCGCGACGGCGATCGGCTCAAGAGCGTCTGCCACGAAGGTCGCGACGATTCCGAAATCGCGCTCGCGCAGCACGGTCATGATCCGGGCGATGTCGTGCCGGACCTTGCTGATCTGGCTCGAGTTCTCGAGCTGGCCCACGGCGTGCTTGAAGCGGAGCTCGTAGAGCTCGCGCCGCGCCGCGCGCATCCGCATCGAAAGCTCGTCCGCCTCGAGCACCCGCAGCTCATCGACTTTCATCGGGCACCCCCGGCGGCGGCAGATTCCGAGATCACAAAGCGCGTTTTGATCGGGAGCTTCGACGCGGCCAGCTTCATCGCCTCTTTGGCGACCGCCGGCGTGACGCCGCCCATCTCGAACAGCACGCGGCCGGGCTTGACCACGGCCACCCAGCCTTCCGGGTTGCCCTTGCCCGAGCCCATGCGGGTCTCGGCCGGCTTCTTGGTGATCGACTTGTCAGGAAAGACGCGGATCCAGATCTGCCCGCCGCGCTTGACGTGGCGCGTCATCGCCCGGCGAGCGGCTTCGATCTGACGGTTGCTCATCCAGCATGCTTCCATCGCCTGCAGGCCGAAGTCGCCGAACGCGACGGTCGCGCCGCGCGTGGCGATGCCCGTGCGACGGCCGCGGTGCATCTTGCGGTACTTGACGCGCTTGGGGATCAGCATCTAGCTCTTTGCCTTCTTGGTAGTCGTCTTCTTGGCGGGGGCCTTGGCCTCAGCCTTTGCCTTGGGAGCGGCGGCCTTCGCCTTGGTCTCCGTCTTTGCCTCGGCCTTGGGCTTGGGTTCTGCCTTTGATTTGGTTCCTGCGCCCTGCACGCGCCCGGCTGCGGCGGGCTTGGCCGTGGTCGTCGCGGTCGTCGGGGTCGTTGTGGTCGCGCGAGCGCGTCGCGGGGCGGCCGTCGGAGCGGTTGTGACGGCCTCGGGCTCGGGCGTCGCGACCTCTACGACCGCCGCCTGCGGCTCGGCGAGGACAGCGGCCAGCTCGGGCTGCGGAGCGATCTCGGCGATCGGCGCTGAGGCGTCGGCCGCGACGGGCTGCTTGCGCAGCGGGGCGGCAACATCTTTGTAGATCCAGCACTTGACGCCAATGGCGCCGAACGTGGTGTTGGCGGTGGCCCGCCCGAAGTCGATGTTGGCGCGCAGCGTGTGAAGAGGCACGCGGCCTTCGCGGTCCCACTCACGACGCGCCATCTCAGCGCCTCGCAAGCGCCCACCGCAGTAGATGCGGACGCCCTTGGCTCCGGAGCGCATCGTGCGCAGGATCGCCTGCTTCATCGCGCGCTTGTAGCTGATGCGGCGCTCGATCTGCGAGGCAATGTTCTCGGCGACGAGCTGGGCGTCGAGCTCCGGCTGCTTGATCTCCTGGATCGAGATGCGCACGCGGTTCCCGAAGCGCTTCTCGAGGTCTTCTCGCAGCTGGTCGACCGACGCGCCGCCCTTGCCGATCACGATGCCTGGCTTGGCGGTGTGGATGGTCACTGTGAGCTGTGCGTTGGAGGAGCGCTCCGTCTCGATCTTCGCGATGCCCGCGTTGCGCAGACGAGCGAGGATGACACGCCGCATCTCGAGATCCTCGTGCAGCATCTTCGTGTAGTCCTTGGGGTTGGCGAACCAGTTCGCCTCCCACGGACGGAAGACGCCAAGCCGGAATGCGTTCGGGTGAACTTTGTGACCCACGCTGTTACTTAGCTCCTTGCGGACGGTCTTCGACGACCGCTGTGATGTGGCAGGTGCGGTGGAAGAACTCGTGCGCCATGCTCCGGCTGACGGGCCGGCGGCGGCGGAAGGTCGGGCCCTCGTCGATCAGGATCTGCTTCAGCACGAGGTCGTCGCGGTTCAGGTTGAAGTTGTGCTCCGCGTTCGCGGCGGCTGACTTGATCGCCTTGGCGACGTCTTTTGCGGCGTGTTTCGGAGAGAACTCCAACTGCGCGAGAGCCTCCGACACCTTCATGCCCTTCACGGAGTCGGCCACCAACCTTGCCTTGCGCGGCGTGCGGCGGACAAACCTCGAAACTGCGGAAACTTCCATCGTCGCCACTTCTACTTCAGCGCCGTCGATTTTTCGGTGTGGGTGCCGTGGCCGCGGAAGTGGCGCGTGGGCGCGAACTCGCCGAGGCGATGGCCGACCATGTTCTCGCTGATGAATACGGGCACGTGCTTGCGGCCATCGTGGACCGCGATGGTGTGGCCGACCATGTCGGGATAGATGGTCGAAGCGCGCGCCCAGGTGCGAATCACCTTCTTGTCGCGCGATGCGTTCATCTTGTCGATCTTCTCTTTCAAGGGGGCGCTGATGAACGGCCCCTTCTTAAGTGAGCGTGACACTTACTTCTTTCGTCCCTTCTTTTCACGGCGGCGGATGATGAGCTTGTCCGAAGCCTTCTTCGGCTTGCGCGTGCGGTAGCCCAGGGCGGGCTTGCCCCACGGTGTCTTCGGGTTGCCACCGGGTCCGGTCTTGCCTTCGCCACCACCGTGTGGATGGTCGCGGGGGTTCATCGTCGAACCGCGGACGGTGGGTCGAACTCCGAGCCAGCGGCTGCGTCCTGCCTTGCCGCCCGACTCGTTCTCGTGCTCGATGTTACCGACCTGGCCGACCGTGGCCTGGCAGCGCACGTGGATGCGTCGCAATTCGCCGCTCGGCATTCTTACCACCGCGTAGTCGCCCTCTTTGGCCAGCAGCTGCGCGGACGCGCCGGCGGAGCGGACGAGCTGGCCGCCGCGGCCGAGCGTGAGCTCGATGTTGTGAATGGTCGAACCGACCGGGATGTTGGAGAGCGGAAGAGCGTTGCCGATGCGGACCGGCGCCTCCGGCCCGCTCTCGATGGGATCGCCCACCTTCAGGCCGAGCGGAGCGAGGATGTAGCGCTTCTCCCCGTCCTTGTAGTGGATGAGCGCGATGCGGGCGCTGCGGTTCGGGTCGTACTCGATCGTCGCGACCTTGCCGGAGATGCCGTGCTTGTCACGCTTGAAGTCGATCTTCCGGTAGAGCTTGCGGTAGCCGCCGCCCTGGTGGCGCACGGTGATGCGGCCCTGGTTGTTGCGGCCGGCATGCGTGGGCAGCGACTCGAGCAAGGTCTTCTCCGGCTCGTCGGTCGTGACCTCGTCGAAGCCTGACACCGACATGAATCGGCGTCCCGGGCTGGTCGGCTTGAACTTTCTAATCGGCATTGGTTATCTCAGACGCTCCCAAACAGGCCATCGATCTTTTGACCGGGGCCGAGCGTGACGATCGCCTTCTTCCAGTCGGAGGTGTGGCCGACCGCTGTGGCCCTGCGCTGGCTGCGGCGCCGCTTGCCGCGCATGGTCACCGTGTTCACGTCGCGCACCTTGATGCCCTGCGTCTCGTACTGCTCTTCCAGGGCCTTCTTGATGTCGGTCTTGGAGGCGCGCGTCGAGACGCGGAACGTGTACCTGCCCTGCGTGTAGAGCTGGTACGTGCGCTCGGTGATGACCGGGCCGATCACGATCTCGGAAGCTGCTCGAGTCGTCACTTTCCGTTTCGCTCCCTCGCCCTGAAGTTCTCTTCGAGCAGGTCGAGGCAATCCTTCGACAGGAGCAGGTAGGTGTGGGTGAAGAGATCGCGGATGTTCATGTTCCTCGCGAGGATCGTCTTCGTCCCGGAGAGGTTCTCGAACGACCGGCTGACGACCACGTTCGGCGCCGGCAGGACGATGAGCGCTGATTTGTCGAAGCCCATGGCTTCCATCAGGTCCAAGGCCTGCTTTGTCTTGGGCTCGTCGAACACGAAGCTCTCGATGACGCGAACCTGCCCGTCGAGGGCCTTCTGGGTCAGCGCCGAACGCAGGGCGAGGCGGCGCATCTGCTTGGGCATCCGTTGCTCGTAGCTGCGGGGGTGAGGACCGAACACCGTGCCGCCGCCTTTCATCGACGGTTCGCGGATGGAACCGTGGCGCGCGCGACCGGTGCCCTTCTGCCGGTACGGCTTGGCGCCGCCGCCGGAAACCGCGCCGCGAGTCTTGGTCGACGCCGTGCCCTGGCGAGCGTTGGCGAGCTGGCGCAGGTAGGCCTGGTGCATCACGGGCATGTTCGGCTTCTCGTCGAACACGGCCTTGGGAAGGTCGACCTCGCCGTTGCGCTCGCCGAGGGCGTCGAAGAAAGGCGCCTGGAGCGGGTTCGTCTCGGCGTCGGTGCCGGCATGCTTCTTCGCGACCGGCTTTGCCTTGGCGGCGGCCCTGGTCTTGGTCGCAGCCTTGGTGGCCGGCTTCGCTGCCGCCTTGGTCCTGGTCGTCGACTTGGCGTCTGCCATCAGACCTTCCTCCCGGTCGGCTTGCCGGAGGGGCCCTTGACCTTCACGGGCTTGGTGGACTGCCTGACGAGAACGAGCGCTCCCCTTGCCCCGGGCACGCCGCCCTTGAGAAGCAGCAGGTTTCGCTCAGCGTCCACGCGCACGACCTTGTAGGCGCGCGCGGTGGTCCTGACGTTGCCCATCTGGCCTGACATCTTCAAGCCCTTGAAAACGCGGGCTGAGTCGGTCGACCCGATCGCGCCCGGCTGGCGGACGTTCATCGAGCCGTGCGACTCGGGGCCGCGGCTGAACTTGTGCCTCTTGATGAGGCCCTGGAAGCCCTTGCCCTTGGAGTGGGAGGTGACGTCGACGATCTCTCCGGCGGCGAAGATCTCGGCCTTGAGCTCCTGGCCGGCTTCGAGGCCTTCGTAGCCGCGGATCTCGACCACGTGGCGGTGCGGTTCGAGATTCATCTTCTTGAACTCGCCCAGCTCACCTTTGCTGAGCTTCCGCTCGGCGACCACGTCAAAGGCGATTCGGGCGGCGGCGTAGCCGTCCTTCTCCGCAGTCCGCAGGCCCAGCACGTGGCACGGGCCTGCCTCGAGCACGGTGACCGCGGTGGTCGTGCCGTCGGCGTTGAAAAGCTGGGTCATGCCCAGCTTCTTGGCAAGAAGGCCCTTCAACTCTTGATCTCGATGCTCACGCCTGCGGGGAGGCTGAGGCGCATCAGCGCGTCGACGACGCGCGGGTTGGGGTCGAGGATGTCGACGATCCGCTTGTGAGTACGCATCTCGAACTGTTCGCGGGAGTCCTTGTCGATGAATGGCGAGCGGATGACCGTCAGCTTGGAGATCTCGGTCGGAAGCGGGATCGGGCCGGCAGTGCGCGCGTTCGTACGGCGAGCGGTGTCCACGATCTTGTCCGCCGCCTGGTCCAAAACCCGATGGTCGTAGGCCTTGAGCCTGATCCGAATTTTTTGCGCCACTGCCAGCCCTTTCCCTCGTCCTTACCTATATGCCTGCTACTTCACGACCTCGGTCGCCACGCCGGCGCCGACGGTCTTGCCACCCTCGCGGATGGCGAAGCGGAGCCCCGGCTCGATAGCGATCGGCTCGCCGAGGGTGATGTCCATAACGACGTTGTCGCCGGGCATGCACATCTCGACGCCGTCCGGGAGCTTGACCTCACCCGTGACGTCGGTGGTGCGCATGTAGAACTGCGGCCTGTAGCCGGTGAGGAATGGCGTGTGACGGCCACCCTCTTCCTTTGACAGGACGTAAACCTGCGCCTTGAACTGCGTGTGCGGCTTGATCGAGCCGGGCTTGGACAGCACCTGTCCACGCACGACGTCCTCGCGCTTCACACCGCGGAGCAGCGCGCCGATGTTGTCGCCGGCCTGGCACTCGTCCATGTCCTTGTGGAACATCTCGATGCCGGTGACGACCGTCTTGGTGCTGTTCGGGTGGATACCGACAATCTCGATTTCCTCGTTCCTCTTGAGCTTGCCGCGCTCGACACGCCCGGTGGTCACGGTGCCACGACCTTCGATCGTGAACACGTCTTCGATCGGCATCAGGAACGGCTTGTCGACCGGCCGCTCAGGAAGCGGGATGTAGGTGTCGACCGCGTCCATGAGCTCCATGATCTTCGGCGTCCACTCGGGGTCGCCCTCGAGAGCCTTGAGGGCGGAGATGCGAACGATCGGGATGTCGTCTCCCGGGTACTCGTACCTGGTAAGGAGTTCGCGGAGGTCGAGCTCGACCAGCTCGATGAACTCCTTGTCGTCGACCATGTCGCACTTGTTGAGAGCAACCACCAGGAAGGGCACGTTGACCTGGCGGGCCAGGATGATGTGCTCCCGGGTCTGCGGCATGGCGCCGTCGTTGGCGGCCACGACGAGGATCGCGCCGTCCATCTGGGCGGCGCCGGTGATCATATTTTTTATGTAATCCTGATGCCCGGGGCAGTCCACGTGCGCGTAGTGGCGCTTCTCGGTCTCGTACTCCACGTGGGTGATCGAGATTGTGATTCCACGGGCCTTCTCTTCCGGAGCCTTGTCGATCTGGTCGAAGGGCTTGAACTCGGCCAGACCCTTGTCTGAGAGCACCTTCGTGATGGCAGCCGTCAGCGTCGTCTTTCCATGGTCGATGTGACCGATGGTCCCGACGTTGAGGTGCGGCTTTGTCCGCTCGAACTTCTTCTTCGCCACTTTTTCCTCCTAACTAACTTCGCGACGTAGTACGGCGGCCCACAGCCTCCGCCAGGTTTCCGGGCATCTCTGCGTAATTACTGAACTCCATCGAATAGGTCGCGCGCCCCGAGGTCATAGACCGAAGTTCGGTAGCGTAACCGAACATCTCCGCGAGGGGCACGCTGGCCTTGACGTTCTGCGACGTTCCGCGGCCCTCCATGCCCAGGATGTGCCCGCGGCGCGAGGACAGGTCGCCCATCACGTCGCCGAGGTATTCCTCAGGCATGACGACGTCGACTTTCATGATCGGCTCGAGCAGGTATGGCTGCGCCTTGCGCATGGCGTCCTTGATCGCCATCGAGCCGGCCACCTGGAACGCCATGTCGTTCGAGTCGACGGCGTGGAACGAGCCGTCCACCAGCGCGGCCACGATGTCGACCACGGGATAACCGGCCACGACGCCGGTCTGGAGAGCCTCCTTGATTCCCTTCTCGACCGAGGGGATGAACTCCCTGGGGATGCGACCCTGGGTGACCTTGTCCTCGAAGACGAAGCCGGTGCCGGGCTCGCCCGGGCGGACGTCCAGCTCGGCGTGGCCGAACTGGCCCTTGCCGCCTGATTGCCGCACGAAACGCCCGACGCCATGCGCGGGCCGCTTGATCGCCTCTTTGTACGCGACCTGTGGCTTGCCCTGGTTGGCGTCAACTTTGAACTCGCGCATGAGGCGGTCGATGATGATCTCGAGATGCAGCTCACCCATCCCGGCGATGATCGTCTGACCGGTCTCGTCGTCGGTGTGGACCTTGAACGTCGGGTCTTCCTCGGTCAGCCGCTGCAGCCCGATCCCGAGCTTGTCCTGGTCCGCCTTGGTCTTCGGCTCGATCGCCACGGAGATCACCGGTTCCGGGAACGTGATCGACTCGAGCAAGATCGGATGCGCCTCGTCCGCCAGGGTGTCGCCGGTGGTCGTGTATTTCAGGCCGACGGCCGCGGCGATGTCACCGGTGAACACCTCGTCGACGTCCTCGCGACGGATGGCGTGCATCCGCAGGATGCGCCCGATTCGCTCCTTGCGGCCGTTCGAGGCGTTCAGCACGCCGGAGCCGGCCCTGAGCTTGCCTGAGTAGACACGGAAGAAGGTCAGCTTGCCGACCCCTTGCGGGTCCATTTGGATCTTGAAGGCGAGGGCGGAGAAAGGCTCGCTGTCGTCGTGCTCGCGCAGTAGCAGCGCGCCCGTCTTGGGGTCGGTCCCTTCCACGGCAGGCACGTCTGCGGGCGACGGCAGGTAGTCGACGACCGCGTCGAGGATCGGCTGCACACCGCGGTTGCGGAGGGCTGCGCCGCACAGCACCGGAACCAGAATCCCGGCCACCGTTCCCTTGCGGAGGGCGGCCATGATCTGAGCCTCGGTCGGTTCCTTCTCGTCGAGGTAGAGGTGCATGATCGCGTCGTCGAAGTCGGCCACCGCCTCGATGAGGTCGTGGCGGTGCTGATTGATCAGCTCTCCCATGCCCGCAGGGATGTCCAGCGACTCGGTGTTGGTCGTTCCGAGGTCGTCCGTGTACACGATCGCCTGCCTCGTGATCAGGTCGACGTAGCCAATGAACGCGTCCTCCGAGCCGATCGGAAGCTGGATGGGCACGGCGCGAGCGCCCAGCCGGGTTCGGATGGAGCTCAGCGAGCCGTAGAAGTCGGCTCCGATCCGATCCATCTTGTTGATGAAGGCGATCCGGGGCACGCCGTAGCGGTCGGCCTGGCGCCAGACCGTCTCCGACTGCGGCTCCACGCCGGCAACGGCATCGAAAACCGCGACGGCACCGTCGAGCACGCGCAGGCTGCGCTCGACCTCGACCGTGAAGTCCACGTGCCCGGGTGTGTCTATGATGTTGATCGCGTGCTCGCGCCAGTTGGCGGTGGTCGCCGCCGATGTGATCGTGATCCCGCGCTCCTTCTCCTGGACCATCCAGTCCATGGTGGAAGCGCCCTCGTGAACCTCACCCATCTTGTGGATGCGGCCCGCGTAGAAAAGGATCCGCTCAGTCGTCGTCGTCTTGCCCGCGTCGATATGCGCCATGATCCCGATGTTTCGGACCTTGTCGATCGTGACCGGACGTTCCTGCATCTTCACTGCCACGCTCATCTCTCTTCTAGTACCGGAAGTGGGAGAAAGCCTTGTTGCTTTCCGCCATCCGGTGGGTTTCCTCTTTGCGCTTGACCGCGCCGCCAGTGTTCTGGGAGGCGTCAAGCAGCTCGAACGCGAGCTTCTCAGACATGCTCTTCCCGCCACGCTGCCTGGCGAAACGGACGATCCAGCGGCGCGCGAGCGCCAGCCGGCGCTCCGGCCGGATCTCGACCGGGACCTGGTATGTCGCACCACCGACACGTCGAGGCTTGACCTCGAGCAGCGGGGTGACGTTGCGAAGGGCCAGGTCGAACACCTCGAGAGGCTCCTTCTTGGCCTGCTTGCCGGCGCGGCTCAGCGCGTCATATACAACCTTCTCGGCAGTTGACCTCTTCCCTTTGCTCATGACGACGTTCACGAACTTGGCGATCGCCTCCGACTGGTAGACCGGGTCGGGCGCGATGACACGCTTGACTGGACGGCTGCGACGAGGCATCAGGCGGCCGCCTTGCTCTTTTCGCGCTTGGCCCCGTACTTGGACCGTGCCTTCTTCCGGTTCTTCGTGCCGGCCGTGTCGAGGGTGCCCCGGATGATGTGGTAGCGCACGCCCGGGAGGTCCTTGACCTTTCCGCCGCGAATGAGCACCACCGAGTGCTCCTGCAGGTTGTGACCGATGCCGGGGATGTACGCGGTCACCTCGATGCCGGTGGTCAGCCGGACGCGGGCCACCTTACGGAGGGCCGAGTTCGGCTTTTTCGGCGTCTGGGTGTAGACGCGCACGCAGACTCCCCGCCGTTGCGGTGAGCCCTTGAGGGCCGGCGCCTTAGACTTCGACCTGGCCGCTCGGCGCGGAGAGCGAACAAGTTGCTGGATTGTGGGCAAACAGTTCTCCCGAATGACGGCTCAAATCCCAGGCGGCAGTAGCCGATTGGGCGACAAACGATGAGTATACCCAAAAACGATCTGCCCCAATTGACCGGACGGAAGTCCCATTACTTCGACCCCACACCGGTCGTCGCGTCCAAGCCGCGCACCGTCCACCTCCACGCCCGCGACCTGGCGCTCGAGCTCCAGGCCGATCGCGGGGTGTTCGGCTCCCGTGGCATCGACCTGGGGACCAGGGTCCTGCTCAATGAGGCGCCGGAGCCGCCTCCCCAGGGCGACATCCTGGACCTCGGAAGCGGCTACGGGCCGATCGCCATCGCCCTGGCTCGATGGGCGCCGCGGGCGCGGGTCTGGGCGGTGGACATCAACCAAAGAGCGCTCGAGCTCACGCGCCTGAACGCCGCCGCGGCGGCCGTCCCCAACGTCACGGCCGCCGCTCCCGGTGACGTCCCGGACGGCGTGCTCTTCGACGCGATCTACTCGAACCCGCCGGTCAGGGTCGGCAAGGCAGCGCTTCACGACCTGCTGGTGAAGTGGCTGGGGCGGCTTCGGCCGGGCGGCCGGGCGTACCTGGTGGTCCAACGCAACCTCGGGGCCGATTCCCTGGCGGCGTGGCTGGCGGCGCAGGGCTACCAGGTCCAGCGGCTCAAGTCGAAAAAGGGGTACCGGATCCTGCAGGTCGGGAGCGCCGCCTCTTAGCAGGCTGGGTTGACCGATCGGTTTTTGGAGCTCTACAGTCGCGCGAGGTGTGCCGGTTGGGGGAGGATCCGGCTGGAGGAAGGGAGGGCCCGCCAGGGATGTGCCCCCACGCGACCGCGCGATCCCGGGCCTATTTTTCTCCCGCGAAATGGCAGGCCGCCATCTGGTCCCGCTCCCCGTGCGGCTCGAGCGGCGGCTCCTGCTCGGAACAGATCCCCGGCGCCCGCGCAATCGGACACCGCGTGTGGAACCGGCATCCCGACGGCGGGTTGACCGGCGACGGGATCTCCCCCTTCAGCAGGATCGGCGCCCGGGACCGCTCCACCACTGGATCCGGCACCGGGATGGAACTGAGCAAAGCCCGGGTGTACGGATGCTGCGGGTGGTCGTAGATGTCGTTCCGTCCGGCCGTTTCGACAACCTTCCCGAGGTACATGACCGCGATCCGGTCGGACAGGTGCCGCACCACCGCCAGGTCGTGGGCGATGAACAGGTACGTGAGGTTGAACTCCCGCTGCAAGTCCTGGAGCAGGTTGATGATCTGCGCCTGGATGGAGACATCCAGAGCGGAGACCGCCTCGTCGCAAACGATGAACGACGGGTTCACGGCCAAAGCCCGAGCGATCCCGATGCGCTGCCGCTGGCCGCCTGAGAACTCATGCGGGTAGCGGTTGGTGAAGTTCGGGTTGAGGCCCACCAGCCGCAGCAGCTCCTGGACCCGCCGCTGGCGCTCGCGACCCGACCCGATTCCGTAGTTGTCCAGCGGCTCCTGGATGATGTCCCCAACCGTCATCCGGGGATCCAGGGAGGCAAACGGATCCTGGAAGATCATCTGCATCTTCCGGCGCATGCGCCGGAGCCGCGCGCCGCGCATCTTGGTGATCTCCTGCCCCTCGAAGATGATCTTGCCGCCCGTCACCGGCAACAGCGCCGTGATCAACCGCGCCAGGGTCGATTTCCCGCACCCGGACTCGCCGACCAGCCCCAGCGCCTCGCCCCGCCGGATCTCGAGGGTGACCCCGTCCACCGCCCGCACCGCCAACCCGCCGAAGCCGGCGATCGGGAAGTGCTTGTAGACGTCCTGCACGCGCAGGATGACGGAATCGGAAACGACCGCGGTCACCGGCGCCTTCTCAGCCGCCTGCATCGACCACCAACCTCCCCCTCTGCACTCTCATCCGCTACGCCATCGTGACCATCAGCATCAAGTTCAGGCCTTCGCCGCGACATCCGCCGTCGGAGCCTTCAGCTTCTCCGCAGCGGCCACCGAGATCGAGCTCTGCTTGGCCGTAGCCACGTCCGCCTCGCTGACGTTTCGCATCAGGACCCAGCAGCGCGCGACCTGGTCTGGTCCGACCTCCGCCAGCGGCGGCTCCTCCACCTTGCACCGGTCGACGACAAAGGGACATCGCGGGTGGAACTTGCAACCCGGCGGGGCGTTGGTGAGGTCGGGAGGCAATCCCTTGATGCTCACGAGCCGGTCCTTCCGCGCCTCGTCGACTCGGGGCACGGAGCGGAGCAGGGACCAGGTGTAAGGGTGCTGCGGGCTGTTGAAGATCTGCTCGACGGGCCCCTCCTCGACCACCCTCCCGGCGTACATCACGACGACCCGCTGGCACAGGCTGGCGACGAGGGCCATGTTGTGCGTGATGAGCATCATCGCCGTGCCCAGTTCACGGTTGAGCTGCTTCATGAGCTGGATGATCTGCGCCTGCACCGTGACGTCGAGAGCCGTGGTCGGTTCGTCCGCGATGAGCAGCGAAGGCTCGTTCGACAGACCCATCGCGATCATCGCCCTCTGGCGCATCCCGCCTGAGAACTGGTGCGGGTAGTCCTGGGCGCGCTTCTCTGCGGCCGGCACGCGCACCCTGGTCAGCAGCTCGATGACCCGGGTCTTCGCGAGCGCGGGCGTGAACCGCTCGTGCGCGGTCATCGCCTCCTCGATCTGCCGCCCGATCTTCGTTACCGGGTTGAGCGAGGTCATCGGGTCCTGGAAGATCATCGCGACGTCGTTGCCGCGGAAGTCGCGAATCTCCTCGTCGCCCATCTTGAGCACGTCGTTGCCGCGGAAAAGGATCCGGCCGGACACGATCTTGCCCGGGTCGGGGACAAGGCGAAGGATGGAGAGGGCGGTGATCGTCTTGCCGCAGCCAGATTCGCCGACGATGCCAAGCGTCTCCCCCACGTCGATGTGCAGGCTCACTCCGTCGACGGCGCGCACCACACCCCGCGACGTGAAGAACTGTGTGTGCAGGTCTTCGACCTGCAAGAGCCTTTGTGCCACCTACACGAGAACTCTAAGAGATGAGGAGAAGGTTTAGCGTTTCATGCGGGGATCGAGCGCGTCGCGCAGCCCGTCGCCGATGAAGGAGAAGGAGAGGAGCGTGAAGCCGATCGCAAGGGCGGGGAAGACGACCGAGGTCGGGTTGGCGTACACCGCCTCGTAGCCGTCGAACACCATCTGGCCCCAGGTCGGAGTCGGCGGCTGGATGCCGACACCCAGGAAGCTGAGGACCGCCTCGAGAAAGATGGCATTGGGGATACCGAACACAACCGTGACGATGATCGGACCCAGTGCGTTGGGCAAAAGGTGCTTGAGGATGAGCTTCAGAGGGGGCGACCCGGACGAGCGGGCGGCTTCGATGTACTCCTTCTCCTTGATCGCCAAGACCTGGCCTCTGACCAACCGGGCAAGGCCTACCCAGTTCACAAGGGCGATGGCCCCGAAAATGGACAGGAGGCTCGGCCCGAAGACCGAAACGAGAACCAGCACGAAGATCAGGTCTGGAAACGCGTACCAGACATCGGTGAACCGCATCAGCAGGTTGTCGATGCGCCCACCGAAATAGCCCGCCGCCAGGCCGACGGCAAGGCCGATCGGAAGGATGATGCCCTGGACGAGGATTCCGACCGAGAGCGAGATCCGGCTTCCGTACATCAGCCGGCTCAGCGTGTCCCGACCTAGCTCATCGGTGCCCAGCAGATGGCCGAACATCCCTGGGCCGGCCTCGATGTGCTCGACCTCCTGCTTGATCGGGTCGATGAGGAGCCCAAAGTGCACCAGCAGCGGTGACAGGAAGGCGACCAGGACGAGGAAAACGACCAGCGCCGCCCCCGCCACGGCCAGCCGGTTGCGGCGGAACCGCTGCCAAGCGTCCTGCCACAGCCCGATCTGCTGTTCCGGGACCTCCCAGTCGACGGCATCTCCGACCGCAACCGCTGGCAGCGCCACCTAAGTCAGTCTCACGCGCGGATCTATAAATACGTACAGGACGTCGACCGCCAGGTTGGCGACCGCTATCACGACCGAGAACAGGACGGTCGTGCCCAGGATCATCGGGTAATCGCGAGATGTGACCGCGACCACGAATGCCCTGCCGATGCCCGGGATGTTGAAGACGGTCTCTATGATCACCGAGCCGGTGACGAGAAAGGCAAACGTCGGTCCCAGCGTCGTCACGACGGGAATGAGCGAATTTTTGAGCACGTGCTTCAGCACGACCAGGCGTTCGGGGAGGCCCTTGGCCCAGGCCGTCCGGATGTAGTCCTGGCGGATCGTGTCCAAAGTGCTGGCGCGCGTCAGCCTCGCCGTGTATGCGATCGGCAGAAGCGCAAGGCAGATCACTGGCATGATCAGGTGGTCGTCAAGGCCGAAGTCAGCCGCCGGCAAGAAGAAAGCGTGCTGCGTCCACCTGGCCATCTCGACCGAGAACAAGACCACCATGAGAGCCCCCACCACGAAGTTCGGGAAAGAAGCCGCGCCGGTGGCGAAACCCATGACGATGTAGTCGGTGCGCGTGTTCTGGCGCAGAGCCGCCAGCACGCCCATCCCGACCCCGACCGGGACGATGATCAGGAACGCGAGCGTTCCGAGCGTCGCCGTGTAAGGGATCCCTTCGCCGATCAATGCGGTGACCGTCTTGCCCTCGTACTGGTATGAGAGTCCGAAGTCGAAATGGGCCGCATTCCAGAGGTAGAGCTCGAACTGCTGGTACTCAGGCTTGTTCAACCCGTACTTGATGTCGAGGTTGTGCGTCACGACCGTCGAGAGCTGGCGACCACCGGTCCGATCCCACGGGCTCCCGGGGGCCAGGTGCATAAGAAAGAAAGTGATCAGGATGACGAAGAAGACGACCGGGATCATCCAGAGGATGCGGCGGATGACAAAGAAAGTGAGGCTGCCGGCCCTGCTGCTGCTCAGGGCCGACAAGCGGGACGGGAGCAGGGCGCCCCGGTTGGGGCGCCCTGCGGTCACTGCCAAATCAAACGACTCCTAGTGAGTTGTGATGTACGCCGAGAAGTAGTTCTGGTCGCCGGGTGCGTACTGGTCGTCAAACGCAGTGTGGGTGAAGCTCACGTATGACTGAACGAGATCGTACTCGTATGCCTGGTAGAGGAACGCTCCCGCCGCCTGGTCGATCAGCATCTTCTGAGCTGTCAGGTAGTCAGCGTTGCGCTGGCTCTGGCTGAGCTCGGTGTCCGCCTTCTGAACTAGGGCGTCGTAGCCGGCGAGCGTCGGGCAGCCAAAGTTGAGGCTGCCGCAGGACCCGGCAAACCAGACGTCCATCCAGTCCTGCTGGTCCGGGTAGTCGGCGCCCCATCCGCTGGGGCCGTAGATGTCGAAGGTGCCCTTGCGAATGCGGCTGGTGACGGTCTTGCTGTCGATCACGTCGAGCTGGATGTTCAACCCGAGGTTGGTGTTCCACTGGTCGGCAATGAACTGGTTGGTGGTCTTGCTCCCCGTGGTGTTGCGGGTGAGCAGCTTGAACTGATTCAGCGTGGCCGCGGTGACGCCGGCGTCAGAAAGAAGCTTCTTGGCCGCCGCCGGGTCGAAGCTCTGCGCGTTATCGGAGGTGTCGTAACCGGCCATCCCGTTCGGGATGAACGAAGAAATACCCTTCGCCGTTCCGTGCTCGACGTCGTTCGCCAGCTTGTCGCGGTCGATCGCCTTAGCGAAAGCCAGGCGGACCTTCGGGTTGTCGAACGGAGCCTTCTTCGCGTTGAAGTCCATCCAGAAGGTGGTCAGCTGCGGGTAGAGGTGCGCTTGCTTGCTCAACACGCTGTCGCCTTTGACCACGGTCACGTCGGCGAGGGGAACGTTGGCGATGTCAAGGGCGCCAGTCTGGTACTTGGAGAACTCGGTGTTTCCGTCTGAAATGTAGTAGTAGATGATCTGCTGAAGCTTGGCGGTGCCGCCCCAGTAGTTCGTGTTCGGCACCATCGTGACGTGGTCCTTGGACGCGATCTCAGAGATCTTGAAAGGACCGTTGCCGATGATGGTGTTCGCGTTGTTGGCCCAAACCTCGGCCTTGGTGGTGTCGGTGGAGGGGAAGCTCCCGCCCGCCGCGCTCTCGATGACGTCCTTGCGAAGCGGAACCGCGACCCAAAGGGTCACGACCCACTTGAAGTACGCGGCCGGCTTCTGGAGCTTGATCACGAACGTGTTCGCGTCAGGCGCGGACAGGCCGAGGCCCGAGAGGAAGCTGTCGATCGCGCTTGCGCTCGTAACGTCGACGCTGCCGTAGTTCGCGGCGCCGGCGATCGTGCCGTCGAAGAACGGGTCTACATATCCGGCCGCCAGGGCCGGGTTGAGGAAGTGCTGGTAGCCGTATACCCAGTCACTCGCGGTGACGGGCTTGCCGTCGCTCCACTTCGCGTTCGACTGCAGGTGGAACGTGTACGTGAGTCCGTCTGACGAGACGTCGTAGCTCTTCGCCGCAGCAGCCTGCACGTCGCTCAGGTCGGCCTTAGGCTGCAGGAGAGCCTGGAACGTGTTGCGGCCGACGGCGGCCTCGTAAGTGAACGTCTGCTGGGTTGGGTCGAAGCTGTTCGGCTCGACTCCGGTGTTGACACGAAGGATCTGCTGGGCGGCCGGCGCAATGTTGGCGCTTGGGGTTCCCGTGGAGCCGCCACACGCGGCGACTACGAACAACCCCGCACTCGCGAGCGCCACCGCTCGGATGCCATTACCTAGTCGCATACGCGTCTTACCTCTCAGTTCTGATCCTGCAGCCTTCTTCCCGGGATCCGGGGCGAGAGTGCGCCGGCAGCAGGTCTTACTCACAGCCTCTTCGGGGCCAAGCCAAATTCTCTTGCGCTTCCCCACGCAGTGTCAAGCAGCATAGCTGGGCACCGATGCGAACGACTGTTCGCTTTCGGCCTCTCAGTGAGGACCGATGGAGATCGCCCCTGGATCGAGGGCGCCCGGCCACTCGTCCAAGGGTGAGGTTGCGACGCCGCGCACGTAAGTCCGCACAAGATGCCAGCTGACGGACTGCGCCAGGAATGCCACTGGCGCATCGTCGACCAGCATCTGCTGCGCCTGCTGGTACTCCTGGTCGCGGCGGTCTGCCTGCGTGTCCGTCCTGGCGACACGCACGAAGTTGTCGTACTGCTGGTTCTGATACAACGCCACGTTGTTCGAGCTCGTCGTCAGGAAGAAGTCGTACCAGTCCGCCGGGTCCGGATAGTCCGCGCTCCAGCCCATCGGACCGGCGATCTGGAAGTCTCCCGTGTCGAGGTTGGACGCGTACGTACCGGCGTCGAGACCCTGCAGGGTGATGTTGAGGCCCAGGTTGGCCTTCAACTGGTCGCGGATGAAGTTCGCGGTTGCCTTGCCGAAATCCGAGGTCTGGTCGTAGGAGAACGTCAAGCTCGCGAGCTGAGCCGCCGAGAAACCGGAAGCCGCCAGGGAGGCTCGCGCCTGGGCGACGTCGAAGTTCTGCGCCGAGAGGCCTGGCGAGTACCCATGCATGCCTTTAGGGATGAATGAATCGGCCGGCAACCCCTGGCCCTGAAAGATCTGGGCTATGAACGCGTTGCGGTCGATCGCCTGCGCGATCGCCAGCCGCAGCTTCCCGTTGCTGGTCGGGGAGGCGTTCATGCGAAAGGTGATCCAGAACACCGTGAGGTCGGGCGTCTTGACGAGGTCCAGCTTCAAGCTCGAGTCGCCGGCGACCGCGGACGCCTGCGCCGGCTGGACCGACATCTCGTCCAGCTGGCCGGCCTTGTATCTCGTCAACGCGGCAGCGCCATCGTTGACCACCTCGAAGTTGATGGACGAAAGGGTCGGCCTGGCGCCCCAGTAGTGCGGGTTGGGCACCACGGTGATGTGGTCGTTGGCCACCATCTCCGACACCTTGAACAGCCCGTTCGTGATCAGCGTGTCGGGGCTGGTCGCCCATTTGTCGCCGCTCTTCTTGACCACGTCCTGGCGGATCGGCGCCGCCGCCGGCATCGCGGCGAGCCACAGAAAGGCCGGGTCCGGTTGGGCAAGCGTCACCTGGAAGGTGTTGTCGTCAAGCGCCTTGAGCCCGAGGGTGTTGAGCGCGGCGTCGATGTTGGCGGCGTCACGCTGCGGGTCCAGGTTCGACACCTTGTCGCCGTTCAGGATGGTGTTGGAGAAGAAGGTCGCCTCGGGCGCGGCAAGGCGTGGGTCGATCAGACGCTGCCACGCGTAGACGAAGTCCTGTGCCTTGACGGGCACGCCATCTGAGTAGCCGGCGCCCGGCCGGAGATGGAAAACGTAGATGGTGCCGCCCGCAACGACGTCGTAGCTCGAGGCGGCGGCGGGCACGAGCGCGCTCAGGTCTGCCGTGGGCTTGACGAGCGACTCCGAGATCGCACGCAAGACCGCGGTTTCGTACGGGTATTGCGTCTGCCCCGGATCTAGCGAGCCGGGCTGGTCCTCGAGCTGCACGTGTAGCGTCTGGTCCTTCGCGAGCTTCGGACCCTGGGTGAGAGAGGTAGGAGAGTTGCAGGCCGTAACAGCGGCCACGGCTACCAGCGCCAGCGTGACGGCGCGCAGAAGCCTTGAGCTTGGGATCACTTTTCCATCATCCCAGTTTCCGGGCGGAAAACAGAAAGGAGGCCACCCGTGGCGGGCGCCCCCTTGTGCACGTACCGAAGAATGTAACGCAACTCAGTCGATTTTCCAATTCCTTTTGCGTGGCAGGTAGGCCCGGCTTTGCCGGGCCGTCCGCCAATCATCCCCTCGCCGCCATTCGTGGCGTGGAGAGCTATTTAGATAATCCCAACCTGCAGGAAAGAGAGCCATGAGAGGGAACCTAGGTTCCCTCTCATACCGTCATACCGAAAGGGTTTCCAGGTCGATCGGCTCCTCCTCGAGGACCCTCGCCGCCTGCTCGCGCTGCTTCTTGTAGTAGTCGAGCCCGGTCCCGGCCGGGATGAGCTTGCCGATGATCACGTTTTCCTTCAGGCCCCGCAGCCGGTCGACCTTGCCCGAGATGGCGGCCTCGGTCAGGACGCGGGTGGTCTCCTGGAAGGACGCTGCCGAAAGCCAGGAGGTGGTGTTCAGCGCGGCCTTGATCAGGCCGAGCAGCACGGTCTGCGCCGTGGCGGGCTCGCCGCCCTCCGCCAGCGCCTTCGCGTTGCCCTCCTCGTACTCCCACTGCGAGACGATCTCGCCCGGCAACAGGCCGGTGTCGCCCGCGGAGTCGACGCGGACCTTCCGCATCATCTGCCGCACGATCACCTCGATGTGCTTGTCGTTGATGTCCACGCCCTGACTGCGGTACACCTTCTGGACCTCGTCGACCAGGAAGGTCTGGACCGCTTCCTTGCCAAGGATGTGGAGGAGCTCCTGCGGTGAGATCGATCCTTCGGTGATCTGCTGTCCCGCCTTGATCATCACCTTCTGGCCGTCCCGGCGGTCGAGCTCCGGCCGGATGCGGACCTGGTGCGGGATCGCGTACTCGCGCACCTCTTCGTCGATGGTCCTCACGCTGATCTCCTTGGGGGTCACAGTGACCTTTCCGGCGTGGCGCGTCCGCGCCACGTTGCCCTTGGCGTCGCGGGCCAGCTCCTGGCCCTCCATGACGTCCTCCTTGCTCTTGACGAGAACGTCCATCTTGGGATCGACCGGGTAGGAGACCTCGAACTCCTCCTTGGAGATCACGCGCACCTTGCGCGAGCCCTCCTGGCGGAGGATCTCGAGCTCCCCGTCGATCTCGGAAATGATGGCCTTGCCCTTGGGGATGCGGGCCTCGAACAGCTCCTCCACGCGGGGCAGACCCTGGGTGATGTCCACGCCGGCGACACCGCCGGTGTGGAACGTGCGCATCGTCAGCTGGGTGCCCGGCTCGCCGATGGACTGCGCTGCGATGACACCCACCGCCTCGCCGATCTCCACGACCTTGCCCGTCGCGAGGTTGCGGCCGTAGCACGTGCGGCACACGCCTTCGCGCGCCTCGCACACCAGGACCGAGCGCATCTTGACCGGCACGCCGGCCGCGATGATCTTGCGCGCGTTGTCGTCGGTGATCGACGTGCCCGCCGCGACGAGGACCTTGCCGTCGACGGTGATGTCCTCGGCCGTGACGCGGCCCGCGATCTTCTCGAAGATCGGGTCGTTCTTCGCCCGCTCGGGGGTGATGTCACGAACCCAGATTCCGTTGGTGGTTCCGCAGTCCTCTTCCCTGACGATCACGTCCTGCGCGACGTCAACCAGACGGCGCGTCAGGTAGCCCGAGTCGGCCGTGCGGAGCGCGGTGTCGGCGAGTCCCTTGCGGGTGCCGTGTGTAGAGATGAAGTACTCGAGGACCGTCAGGCCCTCGGTGAAGTTGGCCATGATCGGCAGGTCGATGATCCGGCCGGTCGGGTCGGCCATCAGGCCTCGCATGCCGGCCAGCTGCCGGATCTGCTGGATGTTTCCGCGGGCGCCCGAGCCCATCATCATCCAGATCGGGCTGAACTTGTCGAACGCTTCCTCGGTGGCGTTGCCCACCTTTTCATAGGCGAGCTGCCAGAGCTCGATCACCTTGCGGTAGCGCTCGTCGTCGGTCATGACGCCGCGGCGGTACATCTTCTCGACGTCGGCGACTTCCTTTTCGGTGGCGTGGATGATCTCCCACTTCGCCGCGGGGTGCGGGATGTCCATGGCCGAGACGGTGACCCCGGCCTGGGTCGCGTAACGGAACCCGAGCCGCTTGATGTCGTTGACCACGATGGCCGTGATGTCGCTGCCGTACAGGCGGTACAGGTCCGCCACCAGGGTGCGCAGCAGCTTGCGGTCGTAGTGCGCGTTCTGGAAAGGCAGCGGCTGCATCGTGGTTTCCATCGGCGCCTTGCCGACGGGAAGAGGCTGGTTGAAGACGACGCGCCCGGGCGTCGTGACGACCAGCGTGTCTCCGATCCGGACCCGGATCCACTCCTGGAGCTTGACCACCTTGGCCTCGAGCGCCAGCACGACCTCGTTCTGCGAGCTGAATGCGTGCAGCTTGGAGATCTCGTCGCCCTTCGGCATGTCACCGCGCGCGGCGGTGAGCCAGTAGCAGCCGAGAACCACGTCCTGCGTCGGCGCCACCACGGGGTGGCCGTCCGCCGCGGACAGGATGTTCTGCGACGACATCATCAGGTTTTTCGCCTCTGCGATGGCGCCACTGAAGAGCGGCACGTGCACGGCCATCTGGTCGCCGTCGAAGTCGGCGTTGAAGGCGGCGCACACCAGGGGGTGAATCTGGATCGCGGAGCCCTCGACCAGCACCGGCATGAACGCCTGGATGCCCAGTCGGTGGAGGGTCGGGGCGCGGTTGAGCAACACCGGGTGGTCGCGGATGACCTCGTCCAGGACGTCCCAGACCTCCGTCCGGCTTCGCTCGACCATTCGCTTGGCCGACTTGATGTTGGTTGTGTATCCCTTGTTGACCAGCTCGCGCATGACGAACGGCTTGAAGAGCTCGAGCGCCATCTTCTTGGGCAGGCCGCACTCGTGCAGCTTCAGCTCGGGTCCGACCACGATCACGGAGCGGCCCGAGTAGTCCACGCGCTTGCCGAGCAGGTTCTGGCGGAACCGGCCCTGCTTGCCCTTGAGCATGTCGGAGAGCGACTTCAGCTTGCGGTTGCCGGTGCCCGTGATCGCACGGCCGCGGCGACCGTTGTCGATCAAAGCGTCGACCGCTTCCTGGAGCATCCGCTTCTCGTTGCGCACGATGATCTCCGGCGCGCCGAGCTCGAGGAGCCTCTTGAGGCGGTTGTTGCGGTTGATCACGCGGCGGTACAGGTCGTTCAGGTCGGAGGTGGCGAAGCGGCCACCGTCGAGCTGGACCATCGGGCGCAGCTCTGGTGGGATGACCGGCAGCACCTCGAGCACCATCCACGTCGGGCTCGAGTTCGACTTGCGGAAGTCCTCGACAACCTTCAGGCGCTTGATCGCCTTCTGCTTGCGCTGGCCGCTCGACGACTTCGACTCTTCGCGCAGTCGGTACATCTCGGACGTCAGCTCGATTCGGGAGAGCAGCTCGCGCACCGCCTCGGCGCCGATGCCGGCCTTGAAGGTGCGACCAAACCGCTCCGAGTAGTCGCGGAACTGGGTGTCCGTGAGGATCTGCTTGGGGTGCAACGCCTCGAGATCGGTGCGCGTCGCCTCGATCTCTTGCTGGAGCGCCTCGAGCTCGCCCTGGATACCTTCGCGCTGCGTCTTGGTGGCGCCTTCGATCTGCGCCTCCAGCGCCTTACGATCCGTGTCGAGCCTTTCCTTGGCGCGCTTCTGCGCGGCCTTGGTGTTGGCCTCGAGCTTCTCGATCTTCTCCTGGACTTTGCCGAGCACGGCGCGCGAGGTCTCGCGCGACATCAGCTCGCCCTTGTCGACGACGACCTCTTCGTCGCCCTCCAGGCCGATGGAAAGCACCTTGCGCGACTTCGTGCCGGTGCCGGCCTTGATCGCCTCGGTCGCCTTCTTGCCCTGCGTGGTCAGCTCGTCGACCGACGCCTGCAGCTCTTCCTCGAGCTTGGCGACCTCGGCGTCGACCTCGCCTTTGAGCTTCTTCGTCTTGCCTTCGTGCTCCGCGCGGAGCTCCTTGGACTTCGCGTCGATGTCGCCACGCAGGCGGATCGCACGCTCGTCCTTATCCATGTTGAGGGTCGCCATCATGTCTTTGCGAGCCTCTTCATGCACGTCCGTGATGATGTAGTTGGCGAAGTAGAGGATCTTCTCGAGGTTGCGCGGAGACATGTCCAGCAGCAGGCCCATCCGGCTCGGGATGCCCTTGAAGTACCAGACGTGGCTCACCGGCGAGGCCAGCTTGATGTGGCCCATGCGCTCGCGGCGTACCTTCGAGCGGGTCACCTCGAC